>NZ_JBEEWH010000007.1:0-193254 GCF_040140305.1 Proteus sp. fly-1008 | reverse complement strand
CAGATTGTCTGATAATTTGTTAAAGAGCAGTGCAACATTCGCTGCCGTTTCCGGTCTTCTGCGTTGTTGCGAGGAGGCGTATAATACGTTATTCCTCTGAAGAGTCAAGAGTTTTTTCAAACTTTTTTCTTTTCTCTTCACCGTCCTGCGTGGCTAGTTGTTTGCTCATCGCCGGTCAGTGGATGCGCATTATAGGGAGATCTCGGATTAGCGCAAGTGTTTTTTTAAAATAATTTTCCGTTCGTTCAAAACACCAACAAGACGTATAAAAACCCAACAATAAAGGTGGAATATCACTCAATTTTGGCAAAATAAGAGGCAAATTCGCTTACTTTATTCCAATCCGTATATTCAATTTCTTTTGTAGGATCTGTTTCACCTTTAGTCATCTTCATAATTAGCTGGATCATGACTCTATCAATCCATTTATAACGAGGATAAAAAAGGGCACCAGCAAATACACCCGTTAATGTTGGCTTCCATGGGGTCTTATCTAGAAACTTACGCATATAAGCATTCGTTTCAGGTGTATTCTTTTCTTCTTTTCTTGCCGTAAGATTAACGCCAAAGAATGCGGACGGCATACTATTCAATTGTGCAAGATGGCGAGTGATAAATTTATCGAGAGCTTTATTAAAGTAACCATAACGAATAGAAGCACCCACTAAGACTTTATTATAAGCAGATAAATTTAAACTCTGCTGGACAGAGGTTAAATCTCTCACATCACATTCATAACCGTGTTGTCTTAATTCATTCGCAATTTGTATCATTATCTTTTTAGTTTGACCATCAGTACTACAATACAACAATAGCGCGCTCATACATCACTCCTTGTATTAGATTAATCACGCCAAAACGTTGGGGTAAATAACACTAATAATGTGAAAACTTCTAGTCGTCCAAATAACATTGTTACGACGAGTATCCATTTTGCAGCCGGATTCATTGTCGTAAAGTTATCAGCGACAATACCTAGTCCAGGCCCAAGATTATTTAATGTTGTTGCAATAGCAGAAAATGCAGAGAACTCATCAACCCCCGTTGCGATCAACAACATTAAGCTAATAATAAATACCAAAGCATAAGCGGAGAAAAATCCCCATACGGCTTCAATAATACGTTCAGGTAATGCTCGATGACCAAGTTTGATGGTATAAACTGCATTCGGGTGAACAAGACGTTTTAATTCACGATTCCCTTGTAAGAATAAAAGTAAAATACGGATCACTTTTAATCCACCACCTGTTGATCCCGCACACCCACCAATAAAAGCTGAGCATAATAATAGAAGAGGTAGAAATGCCGGCCATTGTGCAAAACTGTCTGTTGCAAAACCAGCAGTTGTCGCCATAGAGACAACTTGGAAAAAGGCCTGATTTATGGTTATCCATCCTGAATCATATACAGAATAAAGCCAAAGAATACCGCTACAGATAATGACTAATCCCAATTGAATTGAGATAAACATACGAAATTCAGGATCACGCCAATAAATATTAAGACTTCTTCCTGTTAATACAGCAAAGTGTAAGCCAAAGTTACACCCAGAAATTAAGAGGAATACACCAATAATGATATTAATAGTTGGGCTATTAAAATAACCAATACTAGCATCGTGAGTAGAAAACCCGCCAATTGCAATAGTTGAAAAGCTATGAGAAATAGCATCAAATACATCCATGCCTGCAATCCATAATGCTAAAGCACAAATGATGGTAAGCAAGACATAAATAAGCCACAGTGCTTTTGCTGTTTCTGCAATTCGAGGTCGCATTTTATTATCTTTCAATGGCCCCGGCATTTCTGCACGATAAAGCTGCATTCCCCCAACACCTAAAAGAGGAAGAATAGCGACTGCTAATACAATGATCCCCATCCCCCCTAACCATTGAAGCATTTGGCGATAAAACAAAATAGCTTTAGGTAAGGAATCTAGCCCTACTAAGGTTGTAGCTCCTGTCGTAGTAAGCCCAGAAAAAGATTCAAAAAATGCATCTGTTATAGAAAGGTGTGGTTGCTCAGAAAAAATAAACGGTAATGCCCCCACACTGCCCAATACAGTCCAAAATAAAACCACAATAAGAAAGCCCTCTTTAGGCTTCAGCTCACTTTTCTTATGTCGGTTGGGGATCCACAGCATTAACCCAATGATCAATGCGACAATAAATGTTTGGCTAAATGCTCGTCCGGCACCATCTCGGTATATTAACGCGACAATACCAGGAATGATCATCGTGACAGAAAATAAGATAACGAGCAGTCCGACAATACGGGTTATTGAACGAAAATGCATTTAGCGATTTCCTTGGTAGCAAAGATTATTCATTTTTATCTAATGGGATTAATTGCATACTGCCACGACTCATATCGCGTAGTTTAATTTCCACTTCACCACTATGTACAGCTGGCAATGAAAGGATAAATGTGACTTTATCAGTATATTCACTTGAGAGCACTTGCCCTTGATATTGTTCAACGACTTGTTCAAGTAATGAAACAAGTGAATATTCACACTCCACATTAAAGCGTAATTGTGGCACTTTTGTCTTTGTAGATAATATTTTTAATGCCTGCTGAACACCACTACCATAAGCACGAACCAACCCGCCTGTTCCTAATTTGATCCCGCCAAAATACCGAACAACCACTGCGGTTACTTCTCCCATTCCACTTCCTAAGAGGGGAGCTAGAATAGGTTTTCCCGCAGTACCTGTTGGTTCACCATCATCAGAAAATCCTAATTGTTGCGAATCATCTGGCCTACCAGCAACAAAAGCCCAACAATGATGTCGGGCATCAGGAAATTGCTCTTTGATAGACTGAATATAGGCTTTAGCTGCATCAATGCCCTCAGTGTGAGCAATAAATGTAATAAAACGGCTTTTCTTTATTTCTTCACTGAACTCTACAGTTTCAGCGGGGATCAAATACGCTTTCATCAGGCTAAATGTAAGTCTCTGGTCATATTTTCAATTTTGTTATCGTGGATAATAATATTATCTTCAATACGAATGCCACCAAAGGGTTTGAAGTGTTCAATTTGCTTCCAATTAAAATGAGTGCTGTATTTCCCATCTTTCCAAGGCTCTAATAAAGAATCGATGAAGTAAAATCCAGGTTCAATCGTTAATACCATGCCAGGTTCAATAATACGTGTACAACGTAAGAATGGATACATAGCAGGAGCAGCTAAATGAGTTCCTTTATCATCTTGCATAAACCCAGCAGCATCATGAACTTGCAGACCTAAAGCATGTCCTAAACCATGAGGCAAAAATGGTGTCGTTAAGCCAGCACTCACCATCTCTTCTTCACTAACACCTTTCACAATACCGTATTTATTGAGCAATCCAGCAATACGCTGATGCATTTGAACATGGTATTCTGTGTAACGCACACCCGCTTTCATCGTTGCGATCAGCGCTTGTTGAGCATCATTCATATCTTTAACTAAAGACGTAAATTCATGATTTTCTTTTGCGCTATAAGTACGAGTTATATCAGCAGCATAACCATTATATTCTGCGCCAGCATCAATAAGGAAACTACGATATTCATCTGGTGATTCATGATCTAATTTTGTGTAATGCAACACAGCCGCATGCTCATTTAATGCAACAATATTCCCATAAGGTACATCGGTATCACGATGACCTGTTGCCATTAAATACGCCATATTAATATCAAATTCACTTAATCCTGCTTGGAAAGCTTCGCGTGCAGCAATATGTCCATTCACTGCCATTTTCTGAGCTTCACGCATACAGGCTAATTCATAACCTGTCTTATAGGCACGATAGTAATGATAATAATTAAGAAGAGATTGATTATTAATATTATCAATACTCACACCTAATGATTCAGCACGTTGCGTATTTGGGCCAATATAAGCAGTATTCTTATTAATATAAGGAGCAAGTTCTTTTTGAATATCATCAACATTTTTGAGATGAATTAATTCAATTTCATGTGTCCAATAGCTACTTGGTAGTGCTTCAACACTATGCCAATAATCAACTGGAGAATAAAACCATAATTTTGGTTTATTAACACCATCAACTAATAACCAGCAATGAGGTACATCAGTCACAGGTACCCATGCTTTAAAATGTGCGTTAACTTTAAAAGGATAATCACTGTCATCAAGAAAAATACGAATAGGCTCACCAGAATGAATTAATACGGAATCAAGATGGTGTCTGGATAAAGCATCACGCGTACGATTTTGTAGAGTTTTGATATGTTCTTGGTACAGAGAGAGCAATTTTTCCATTATTAATTACCTTATCTTATTCATTGTTAATGATTCAGCTTAACACGCCAACTCTTTTAGTAGCTAATACCATAACAAAAATAGATTATTAGCGATTTATATCACTTACTTTTATCAAATAGAGCAACAATATAAAATTCAATAAGTTAAATAATTTCACTGTGATCCTCCTTGCAGTTTTTTAATCAATTATTTGCATTTATTTAACATTGTATTCACACTCTTATTATCTGGTCATACCAGTCTATACTTTTAGGGAGAATACAAATGCTCTATCAAAGCGAAAATATTCAAGTCGATTGGGTGAAACAAGGTATTGTTGAACTCGTTTTTAACGCCAAAGGCTCTATTAATAAATTAGATACCAAAACAGTTGCGATGCTAAGCGAAGCTTTAACTGTATTAGAGGCAACACAAGATCTAAAAGGTGTTATTTTACGTTCTGAAAAGCCAGCCTTTATTGTCGGAGCTGACATCACTGAGTTTTTATCCCTATTTGATGCCCCTGAAGAAGAATTGACTCAGTGGCTACACTTTTCTAATCAAATCTTTAGCCGACTCGAAGATCTCCCAGTTCCCACCATCTCTGCTATCAATGGTTATGCACTTGGTGGAGGCTGCGAATGTGTACTTGCTACCGATTTCCGAATTGCATCCCCTGATTTACGCATTGGTCTTCCAGAAACCAAACTTGGGATCATGCCCGGTTTTGGTGGGTCAGTACGTCTTCCCCGTTTAATTGGTGTCGATAATGCATTAGAAATTATTACTGCGGGTAAAGATATTGATGCTCAAACGGCACTTCAAAATGGGTTGATCCAAGCTATTGTTCCACTGGAAAACTTAAAAGAGAGTGCAATTTCGCTAATAGAACAATCCATTGACGGTAAGATTGATTGGAAGGCCGCTCGTTATCCGAAAACAGCGCCATTAAGATTGACAGAACTTGAACATAAGATGTCTTTTGGTGTAGCTAAAGGCATGGTGATGAAAGTAGCTGGCTCTCATTATCCAGCGCCTATCACCGCAGTTAAAACCATAGAAAAAGCAGCATTTTTAAATAGAGATGAAGCACTTGCTCTTGAAACCGAAAGTTTTGTCAAACTCACGCGCACTGATGTTGCTAAAGCCTTAGTCGGTATTTTTCTCAATGATCAGTATGTCAAAAATATTACGAAAAAACGGCATGCAGAATTACCTAAACAAGCAGCTGTATTAGGTGCAGGTATTATGGGCGGTGGAATTTCCTACCAGTCAGCCTTAAAAGGTATTCCGGTTATTATGAAAGATATTAACCAAAAATCCCTTGAACTGGGTATGAATGAAGCACTAAGCCTATTACAAAAACGCCAAGAAAAAGGTCGTATGACCGCTGTTGATATGGCGAAAACACTCTCCTCTATTCAACCAACACTAAATTATGCCTCTGTCAGCGATGCAGATATTGTGGTTGAAGCTGTTGTTGAAAATCCAAAAGTAAAAGCAACTGTACTTGCAGAAACAGAAGCATTATTAGCAGATAACGCGATCCTTGCTTCCAATACCTCAACGATACCTATCTCATTGCTCGCAAAATCCTTAAAACGCCCAGAAAATTTCTGTGGTATGCATTTCTTTAATCCTGTCCATCGCATGCCTTTAGTGGAAATTATTAAAGGTGAAAAAACCAGTGAAGAGACCATTAATCGTATTGTTAGTTATGCAAGCAAAATGGGCAAAACACCGATTATTGTTAATGATTGCCCTGGCTTCTTTGTAAATCGAGTCCTCTTTCCTTATTTTGCAGGATTCTCTCTATTGCTAAGAGACGGTGCTGATTTTATTGCTGTTGATAAGGTGATGGAAAAAGTATTTGGTTGGCCAATGGGTCCAGCTTATTTACTTGATGTTGTGGGTATTGATACCGCTAATCATGCTCAAGCTGTTATGGCTCAAGGCTTCCCTGACAGAATGGGAACTATTGAACGCGATACTATTGCACTGTTATATGAACAACAGCGATACGGGCAAAAGAATAATCATGGTTTCTATAATTACACAGTTGATAAACGAGGTAAAAAACAGAAATCAGTTGATGGGCAAATTCAAACACTCATTCAACAAAATGTGGGTAAAGTACAAGAGTTTAGCCAAGACGAGATTATTGCTCGCATGATGATCCCAATGATCAATGAAGTTATTCGTTGTCTAGATGAAGGTATTATTGCTTCACCAGCCGAAGCTGATATCGCACTAGTATATGGCTTAGGCTTCCCTCCTTTCCGTGGTGGTGTATTCCGTTACCTCGATACTATTGGAACTGCAAAATTCGTTGCAGATGCACAGCAATATGCGTCATTAGGGGCACTTTATCAAATCCCTGAAAGCTTAAAACAGAAAGCACAACACAACGAAACCTATTATCCAAAACCCACAAAAGTAGATGTTAACATCAGAGAACTCGCTTAAGGAGAGATGAAATGGAAAAGGTTGTCATAATTGATGGTATTCGTACTCCTATGGGACGCTCTAAAGGTGGTGCTTTTCGCCATGTTAGAGCAGAAAATCTCTCTGCTCACCTGATGCAAGCACTACTAAAACGTAATCCTAATATTAATCCTAATGATATTGGCGATGTGATTTGGGGTTGTGTACAGCAAACCTTAGAACAAGGTTTCAACATTGCACGTAACGCTGCATTATTAGCCGAACTTCCTCATAAAGTGCCAGCTGCCACGGTTAATCGCTTATGCGGTTCATCAATGCAAGCATTACATGACGGCGCTCGCCAAATTATGCTTGGTGATAGCCAAGTGGCATTAATTGGTGGTGTTGAACATATGGGTCATGTGCCAATGACTTATAATGCGGATTTTAATCCATCTCTCAATCTTTCTGTTGCTAAGGCCTCATTTTCCATGGGTTTAACCGCAGAAATGTTAGCTAAATCATTTCAAATTTCACGTGAAGACCAAGATAAATTTGCTTATCGTTCTCACCATTTAGCAGCTCTTGCAACACAACAAGGCTATTTTGATAATGAGATAGTGGCTATCAATGGTCATGATGCAACGGGTAATTTCATCAATGTTAAAAATGACGAAGTTATTCGTTATAACCCAAGTCTTGATGATTTAGCGCAACTAAAACCTGTATTTGATCCCGTAACTGGCTCTGTAACAGCAGGAAATTCATCCGCAGTTTCGGATGGTGCATCAGCGATGTTTATCACCAGTGAACGTTATGCTAAAGAGCATAACTTAAAGCCTCGGGCTGTTATTCGTGCTATGGCTGTTACAGGGTGCGATCCCGCAATTATGGGTTATGGCCCAGTTCCTGCGACAGAAATTGCATTGAAGAAAGCAGGATTAACACTCAGTGATATTGATATTTTTGAACTCAATGAAGCTTTTGCAGCACAATCATTAGCCTGTATGAAGAAAATGAATTTGCTAGAAAGTCTAGATGACAAGATTAATTTAAACGGTGGTGCAATTGCCTTAGGACACCCTTTAGGTTGCTCCGGTTCACGTATAACAACCTCGTTACTCAATATTATGGAACGTAAAGATGCACAATTTGGCTTAGCCACAATGTGCATTGGATTAGGGCAAGGCATTGCAACGATTATAGAACGTGTTTAATGCGATATTCTGTATATCCACGTTCTTATCATTATGAAAGTCTTCTTTTCGATTGCATGGTTAGAAACCATTTTCCCGCCGTCAGGGGCGGGTTTTTTTATGGTTTTAAAAACAAAATCGATAATAACGTGGAAAAACGTTATCAAATAAATTCAAACGCATCGCTAAATAAGCGTGTTTTATCTGCATTACGTTCATTACAAAAGCGCTCTCTGGCTATTTTGGCCATTTCAAAACGCCCTGCAATGTAAATATCATATTCTGATAAATCACCAAAATCTTCGCTTATTGCAGTTAATACCGTACCTTTTCTGCCTCGCCAAGTTTCATCGGGTTGTTCAACTACGGGGACAACGGTTAAAGAAGGATGCAACTCTGATAATTCTTGTAATTCATTGAGATCATAGAGATGAATGCTTTCTCTTCCCCCCCAATAAATTGTAATAGGTCTCTGTGGGTTTTCAGCTAATGCTGCCAGTAAAATTGAATGGGTATAAGAAAAACCTGTGCCGCCAGCAATTAATAGTAGAGGACGCTGACTCTCTTTTTTAAACCATGCATTTCCATGAGGAATATCAATGGTGAGTTGCTGTTTTTCTAAAATCACATCAAGCACAGCCATCGCATAAAGATTGAGTTCAGACGCACCAATATGAAGTTCAATAAAGTCTTTATTTTCAGGTATAGATGCAATAGAAAAAGGACGTTTATCACGTTCATCCATAACAGCTAAAAGATATTGCCCAGCCTGAAAATCAAATTCGCCATCGGGTAATAGCCTTACCCGATAAACCGTATCTGTCATCGGCTCAACAAGTGAGACTTTACAATTCAGTATTGCCATGTTGTTCCTCTGTTATTATTTAAGAATATCGAGCTGTTCCCAAATAGTATCGACTCGTTGCTTAACTTCATCAGACATCACAATAGGTCTACCCCATTCTCTATCTGTCTCACCAGGCCATTTGTTGGTCGCATCAAGACCCATTTTTGATCCTAATCCTGAAACAGGTGAAGCGAAGTCAAGATAATCAATAGGCGTATTTTCCATCATAATGGTATCTCTCGCAGGATCCATTCTGGTTGTAATTGCCCAAATCACATCTTTCCAATCTCTTGCATTGACATCATCATCGCAAACAATCACAAATTTGGTGTACATAAATTGCCGTAAATAAGACCAAACTCCCATCATTACGCGTTTAGCATGACCCGCATACTGTTTTTTCATAGTCACAACGGCTAAACGATAAGAACATCCTTCAGGAGGTAGATAAAAGTCTACAATTTCAGGAAATTGTTTTTGTAATATAGGAACAAGCACTTCATTAAGTGCAACACCTAATACTGCGGGTTCATCAGGTGGTCGCCCTGTATAGGTGGAGTGATAAATTGCATCTTTACGGCGCGTTAAATGCGTAATGGTAAACACAGGGAAAGAATCAATTTCATTATAATATCCTGTGTGATCGCCATATGGTCCTTCTGGCGCAAGCTCTCCCGGTTCAATGTAACCTTCAAGGATAATTTCAGCACTTGCAGGCACTTCAAGATCATTCGAAAGACATTTTACAACTTCTGACTTATTTCCACGCAATAAGCCTGCGAAAGCGTATTCAGATAATGTATCAGGTACCGGTGTTACAGCACCTAAAATAGTAGCGGGATCTGCCCCTAATGCTACGGAAACAGGGAATCGTTCACCCGGATGTTTTTGACACCATTCTTGAAAATCTAAAGCACCACCACGATGCGATAACCAACGCATAATCACTTTGTTTTTACCCAGCACTTGCTGGCGATAAATACCCAGATTTTGGCGTTCTTTAAGTGGGCCACGAGTCACCGTTAATCCCCAAGTAATTAAAGGTGCTGCATCTTCAGGCCAACAATGCATAACAGGGATCTTTGTTAAATCAACATCATCACCCGTTAAAACAACTTCCTGGCAAGGTGCTTTGCTCAAGCGTTTTGTTGGCATATTTAAAACTTGCTTAAACTTGGGCAACTTATCAAAAAGATCACGAAAGCCTTTCGGTGGATCGGGTTCTTTTAGAAATGCTAATAGTTTGCCGACTTCATGCAAAGCTTTAACATCATCTTGCCCCATTCCCATAGCCACACGCTTTGGTGTGCCAAATAAGTTACAAAGCACTGGCATATCAAACCCCTTGGGATTTTCAAATAACAGCGCTGGCCCACCGGCACGTAAAGTTCTGTCCGCTATTTCGGTCATTTCAAGGTAGGGATCTATTTCGAAGGTGATACGTTTTAATTCACCTTTTTCTTCTAATAATGAAAGGAAATCTCTTAAATCGCGGTATTTCATCATAATCTTACGAGCCAGTGAGTGAAAGAAAAGAGGGCAATGCCCTCTTTGAGACGCTATAAGCTAAACGCATAACTCACTAAAATGCAATGCTTTTTATTTGATAGCGTTTACTATACTTATAAACAACGGAATGGAACCCACTCTGAAAGTAATTTAGTATCAAACTGTTCAGGAAATGTTTTTCCATGTTGGAAGATTTTAAAACCTTCATTTTTAGCGCTGTAATAATGTAATTCTTCACCATGAATATATAAGTAACTTCCTTCACGGATAGCCACAACAATCTCTTCAGGGTTAATAGCACAAAACTCAGCAATACGCTCATCACGTGTTTCACCCATATGACCACTAATAGAAGCATCAATGTAATGTGGGTTAATTTGAACAGGGAACAAGCCAAGTGATGGCATGATAACAGAGGAACGTACTGGCATGTCATTAGTTGTACGAATTGTTGGGGTTGCAACGTTACAACCTGCGCTCCAACCAATATAAGGAATATTACGTTCACGGACAGCACGTTGGATAGGAACAACTAATCCTTTTTCATGCAGCATTTGGTTTAATAACCAAGTATTACCACCGCTAACTAAAATACATTCTGCATTATTGATTGCATCAACTTCTGAATCGAAATGCTCAATACAAGTCACTTCAATACCTAACACTTCTGATAAATCACGAGCACGTTGGTCATGATCAGAACGAATAACAGCATAGGCAATTAATACAGCAGAACGAATACCACGTGTTTTGATCATGTTATCGATATTATCTTTCGCATAACTTAACCATCGTGGATCCCCGGCAATTTTTCCGTTACTTAATAAAAAAACTTCCATTACAGAACCTCTTTATAATTATGAATAGAACTATAAGATAATTATCTTGAAAGTTTTTTCTTGTTTTTACCATCACTTTTTTGTCAACTTGTTACCTCTATCTGAGATCCAATTGAAAGTAACAAAAACGGCCTCTTTTATTGCGTATGAACACAGCTTTTCTATTTTTTTTCCAGTATAAAATCGCGTTAGGCTATTTTTACTTAAACCCAATAGATGACTGTTACCATAATTATAAATTTGCTATTATCACTTAAATTAAAAATTAACTAACTTATTGTCTCTATTATGAAAAAATGGCACTTGCTGTATTGTAAACGAGGACAAGTTCCTCGCGCTATCGAACACTTAGAACGTCAGCAAGTGGGCTGTTTCACACCAATGGTTACCATAGAAAAAATAGTAAGAGGAAAACGCACAGCAGTAACCGAGCCTCTTTTTCCTAATTACCTTTTTATCGAGTTTGATCCTGAAGTGATCCATACCACAACCATTAACTCAACACGTGGAGTGAGCTCGTTTGTCCGCTTTGGGCAATATCCTGTCACTGTTCCTCAAGATGTGATTGATACATTACAAATACCCCAACTTTCATCACTCACTTATAGTGAAGAAAATGTACCTCATAGTGGAGATAGTGTATTGATTACAGAGGGTATTTTTCAAGGAATTCAAGCTATATATCAAGAACCTGATGGTGAGGCTCGCTCAATTTTGCTTTTAAACATATTAAATAGCGAAGTGAAAAAATCAGTGAGTAATAAAGAATTTAAAAAAGAGTCCCCCTAGAAAAAGTTAACCCAGCTATTGCTGGGCTAATATCATATGATTCCAGGAACCTTGTTCCTAAAACTATTTTTGCTGTTCTGTTTCAGCTTCTTCCTCTGCTTCCTCAGCTTCTTCTTCAGGTGTTTTTCTTCGGCCGTTACCCACATAGAAACGCGATACCATGACACCGATTTCAAACAGTAAGTACATCGGTATTGCTAATAAGGTTTGAGAGAAAACATCTGGTGGCGTCAATACCATACCAACGACAAAGGCACCCACAAGAATATAAGGACGTTTTTTCTTTAATGCTTCTGGTGTTGTTACACCACTCCAGCACAGTAAGATAATCGCAATAGGTACTTCAAACGCCGCACCAAACGCCATAAAGAGCGTCATCACGAAGCTGAGATATTTACTGATATCTGGAATAAAGTTAACCCCTTCAGGGGTTGTATTAACAAAGAAACCAAATGCAAGAGGGAACACAACAAAATAAGCAAACGCCATGCCGAGATAGAATAATACCGTACTTGAAACAAGTAACGGCAACATCAGGCGACGTTCGTGTTTATACAATGCTGGTGCGATAAAAGCCCATACCTGATAAAGGATAACAGGTACAGAAGCAAAAACAGATACCATGATTGTCAATTTAATCGGAGTCAAAAAAGTAGAGGCAACATCTGTCGCACTCATATTTGACCCTTGTGGCAACTTATCGAGTAATGGAGCCGAGACTAATTGATAGATATCGTTAGAAAAATAAACCAGCCCTAAAAAAACCACTAAAACAGAAACCAAGCTATACATCAAACGCTTGCGTAGTTCTATTAAATGGCTGATCAGCGGTTGGGTATCATTTACTGCCATGTTTTAATGCTCACCATTGACCTGATCAGTTGTTTTTTTCTCTATTGTTACTGTTTTAGTAACAGGAACTTCTGTCTTTGTAACACTTTCAGCCACAACAGGTTTATGGCTGTTAGCATCATCATTAACTTCATCAGCTTCAGCAAGCGCAGCAAGATCAGAAGGTGAAGGTTCCGTAGAGTCGGTTTTTACAGACTGCTCTGTTGTTGAGTCTGGCGTTGAAGGTGCTTGATAAGTCTGCTTTAAAGACTGTGCAGCCTCTTTTAACTCATCCATAGACGCTTTTAACTCTGGCGATAACGTTTGTAAATTTGCTTTCTCTTCAACTTTCTTCAAACTCTCTTGGAGTTCTTGAAGTTTAAGTTCTTGAGTTAGCTCATTTTGTACATTCGCAGCCAAAGAGCGTAGCGCCCTTACCCAGCCAGCAATTGTTTTTACTGCTACGGGCAAACGTTCTGGCCCCAGAAAAACAAGACCAATCACCATGACCAATAGCAGCTGACTAAAACCAATGTCAAACACGGTTTATACCTGCTCTTTGTTTTTGCTCTCAGTTGTAGACTTCTCTTCTGTTGAAGTCTTCTGCGCTAAATTTTTAGTATCAAAATCTGCGTCGTTATTTGTTTTTTCAGCGTTGTTGGTGTCTTTATCTGCAGCTTCGTCACCAATCGCTTTTTTAAAGCCTTTTACTGATGCACCTAAATCTGAGCCCAATGTGCGCAGTTTATTTGTACCAAATAATAAGACAACGATGACAGCGATGATAAGTAATTGCCAAATGCTAATACCGCCCATTTTATGTTCCTCAACTATTTTCGGGGTTATACTTAATAACAGTGCCCATTATATACAACGAATTCAATTTTCGGGAATCTCGAATTCATCTTTTAACTTGCTCAAAGACAAACTTTGATGTGTTTTTATTGTGCATTACCAGATCTAAACCAACCCAAAATCCATGCAAGAAGACCTAAACTGATAAAAACACTGAATAATGTTTTAAAACCAGAAACAAAAAACAGGCTACCGCATAAAAACAGTGTCGTACCTATACCCAATAAAAATAGAGACTGTCTCTGTTTGACTCTTTGCGAACTTATTTGTTCCGTCAATTTATCTAGTGTTAACTTCATATTTTTATGTTGTTTCAGACTATCATAAACCAGCTCTGGTATCTCTGGCATTTTTTCTATCCAGTAAGGCGCCTTACTCTTTATGCCATTCATTAATGCTGTAATACCAATTTGGCTATGCAACCAATCTTCTAAGAAAGGTTTTGCCGTTTTCCATAAATCTAATTGTGGATACAGTTGTCGCCCAAGACCTTCAACATAAAGCAGTGTTTTTTGAAGCAACACTAATTGAGGCTGTACTTCCATATTAAAACGCCGTGCGGTATTGAACAGATTAAGCAACACATGACCAAATGAGATCTCAGACAGAGGCTTTTCAAAAATTGGTTCGCACACAGTACGGATTGCAAATTCAAAATCTTCCACATTGGTATCTGCTGGCACCCAACCTGAATCAACATGTAACTCTGCAACTTTTCGATAATCACGATTAAAGAAAGCTAAGAAGTTCTCAGCTAAATAGCGTTTATCTTCTTTATTTAATGAACCAACGATACCGCAATCAATGCCGATATAATATGGATTTTCAGGGTGATCATAACTAATAAACACATTACCAGGATGCATATCCGCATGGAAGAAACTGTCTCTAAACACTTGAGTGAAAAAGACTTTTACACCGCGCTCTGCAAGAAGCTTCATATTCGTCTTTTGTGCATTCAACGCTTCGATATCAGAAACGGGAATACCGTAAATACGTTCCATCACCATCACATTTTCATGGCAATAATCTGAATACACTTCTGGGATATAAAGCATCGAGCTATTTTCAAAATTACGGCGAAGTTGAATAGCATTAGCGGCTTCACGCAGTAAATTTAGCTCATCGAGTAATGTTTTTTCGTATTCGCGGATCACTTCTTTAGGTCGTAAACGACGACCATCAGGTAAAAACGGTAATAAATTTGCCAAGCGATACATTAAACGGATATCTGCTTTGATCACAGGCTGGATATCAGGGCGAATAACTTTTAGCACAACTTCTTTGCCGTTTTCTTTTAATTTCGCTGTATGAACCTGAGCAATAGAAGCCGAAGCCAGAGGTGTTTCATCAAAATCATCAAACCATTGGTCGATAGGACCACCAAATGAATTTTCGATATATTGTCGTGCTTTTTTGCCATCAAAAGGGGCAACTTTATCTTGCAATAGCGCAAGTTGGTCAGCAATTTGAGGAGGAAAGAGATCACGTCGAGTTGATAACATTTGACCTAATTTAATCCAAACAGGCCCTAATGTTTGCAATGCGAGTCGTAAGCGTTCACCTAATGGTTTTTCTGGATGCTTATTTTTGATCCAAAAGAGTGCTCGGCATCCCAATCTTGCAGGTAAAGTAATTCGATGTTTAGGAATTAATTCATCAAGCCCATAAGATAAGAATACCTGAATAATATGATAGAGGCGCTTTAACTCACTAAGGAGCATTATTTTTTCTCCAATGTGCCTAACCGTTTTTCTAGTTCGGCTGTTTGCTGTGCAAGTTGTTCTATTTCATCATAAAAATGGACTGTTTCTAATGCACTAGGTGCGGTTTTCCACTCCTCAATTAACGCATCACGCAAATAACCTTTTTGGTGACTCAAGAGTGAAGAAAATAACTGAACGCCCTTTCCTGCAACAACAGTCAAACTTTGCGCTGCTATGTCGCCAATATACGGTGCTAAATATTGCGCGGGATCCCACTGCGCCATATCTAGCAATGCAGACCAATTTTGAACAACCTGCATATCACCATCAATAGTGATATCGCCACGATTGATCAATTCTGACATTTTTTGGCGATCGCGAAGCTTAATCAGAGTAAGTAATTTTGTTTTTATCAAACAATCAGTTTCATCATCCCACTGGCTTAATACATCAACTTGTTGTTCGCTAAAGACTAAGTAGATGGAACGAGGAAACTCATTGATAGAAAGCGCCAACACTTTGCCCGCAAGGCGATTGCGGGCAGGTTTAAGCACATTTTCCTGATATAAAACGTGATTAAGAGCTGTCTCCATTGATGCTGTTAACAGCGGATACAGCACTTGAGTAGCAATATCATGAGAAAAAGTGGCTTTTTCCATCTCAGAATTTAAATCCTTTGTGTAGAGCAACTATACCGCCAGTCATGTTGGTATAGGTCACTTGGCCAAATCCCGCTTCTTCCATCATACCTTTTAAAGTTTCTTGGTCTGGATGCATACGAATTGACTCCGTTAAATAACGGTAACTTTCAGCATCATTTACAATCACTTGGCCAATTTTTGGTAGGATATGGAAAGAGTAAGCATCATAAATTTTGCTTAAAGGATCAAGAACCGGTTTAGAGAACTCCAGCACCAGCAATCGTCCACCTGGTTTCAATACACGAAACATAGAACGCAATGCTTTCGCTTTATCGGTCACATTACGTAAGCCAAAGGAGATAGTGATGCAATCAAAATGGTTATCAGGGAAAGGTAACTCTTCAGCATTCGCTTGTACGTAGTTAACATTACCCACAATACCGTGATCGCGTAGCTTTTCACGTCCCATTTTCAGCATTGAATCATTAATATCAGCTAAAACAACTTCTCCATTTTCACCTACTAAACGAGAGAATTTAGCTGTTAAATCACCAGTACCGCCCGCAAGATCAAGAACTCGTTGATTACGTCTTACACCACTTGCTTCAATAGTATAACGTTTCCAAATGCGGTGGACACCGAAAGACATCAAATCATTCATTAAATCATATTTAGACGCGACAGAGTGAAAAACCCTTGCAACCATGGTTTGTTTATCATCTTTGTCAACGGTTTGGAAACCAAAATCTGTTGTTTCCTTAGTTTGTTGAGTCATATTATTTGCCCGCTAATTAATCAAAATTTAGTAAATTCAGTACTGGTCTTATTTCAGAAATCTTTATCTCTTTATTTTTCAAATCAATCAGACGTCGATTTTTCAATGAGATCATTATCAATCGTTTTTTTTATCTCAACCCCTAGGGATTTGAAGCCTTCCGCTTGACTGATAAGATTTCCACGACCTTCAGAGAGTTTTTTCATCGCCAATAAATAGCCAGACTGCGCTTTTTGAATACTGTTTCCTAGCCCTTGCATATCATCAACGAAAAGTCTTAATTTGTCATACATTTTAGCCGCTCTGTCCGCAATTTCTTGCGCATTTTGGCTTTGATATTCATATCGCCACAATGCCGCTATTGTACGCAAAGCAACAAGTAAAGTAGATGGCCCAACTAACATTATATTGTTTTTCAATGCTTCTTCTAACAAATCAGGAGAATGACCAATCGCAACAAGATAAGCTGGCTCTATGGGTATAAACATCAAAACATAGTCTAAAGACGTAACACCCGGTAGTTTATGATAATCTTTTACACTCAATCCTTTAATATGCGTTCTAATTGAGTTCACATGTGCATAAAGCGCCTGTTTACGTTCATTATCATCATGGCTACTAAAATACTTTTCATATGCCACCAGCGACATTTTAGCGTCGATAATGACATCCCTACCATGAGGTAAATGCACAATAACGTCAGGTTGATAGCGACCGCCATTTTCATGGCGAATACTCACCTGTGTTTCAAACTCATGGCCTTCGCGTAATCCTGAAGACTCTAATATACGCGCTAAAACCGTTTCCCCCCAATTACCTTGGACTTTATTGTCCCCTTTTAAGGCATTTGTTAGGTTAACCGCTTCTTGTGCCATCTTGACATTTAATTGTTGAAGCTGGCGAATTTCATGAACTAAGGTATGCCGCTCTCTGGCTTCTTGCCCAAAACCATCTTGAACTTGGCGTCGAAAACTTTCCAGTTGTTCACGAAAAGGTGACAGTAAATGCGTTAGTCCTTGTCGATTTAACTCTTCGGCTTTACGCCCACTTTGTTCAAAAATACGATTAGCCAGATTTTCAAACTGCGTCGCAAGCCGTTGCTCACTATTGACTAATAGCCGCTGTTTTTCTTCAGCAGATATTCGACTCTCTTCCCACCGCGTTGTCACTTCTCTTAATTCTGCTTCTTGAGAGGTAATAATTTCTCGTTGAGCACGCAATTCTTGCTCTAGTTGCTCTATATGCTGTTGTAAAGAGGGGATAATTGCTGATTTTTCTTGGGCAACGGCAAGCTGTGTGTAGTTTTCACGTAACATGGCTTCTTTATCAGCTAGACGTTGCTGGATAGACCACCAAACAAGCGCGCCACCGACCAGTACACCGCCTAATAAACCAATGATCCCATATAACAACTGAATATCCACTAAAGTGACCTTTTTACTTTCCAGCGGGCTACGTTAAAACGCATAGATAATATTGTCTAGCAACAATTTACATCATGACTTGATTTGCGATAAAGGACGCAATTATCCCACCCATTTCGCAAGCCATTGCAAACCAAAAGCACCGGGTGCCAAAATACCAAATGCCCAGATCATGGCTGATGTTAAATTAGCAATTTGAAAATAACGCTGTGGCATTGCACAAATGCCCGCAACTAAAGGCACGATGGCACGAAAAGGCCCAAAAAAACGCCCAATAAATACGCCCCAGATCCCCCAACGATTAAAAAATTGATGACCTCTAACAAGCGTTTGTGGTGATCGCGAAATTGGCCATAAGTTTCTCACGCCATCTTTATAGTGGAAACCTACCCAGTACGAGACCCAATCTCCAAAAAAAGCACCTAATGCAGCAGCAAGCCAAATCGGCCAGAAAAATAAGCCACTTTCACCAATTAAGGCCCCTAATCCCAATAAAATAACAGTTGCGGGGATCAACAAAGAAATAAAAGCGAGTGACTCGCCAAAAGCAAGAAAGAACACGATAGGAATAGCCCAGATTTCGTGCTCTTTTACAAAGAGAGTGATGGTATGAATGATATCTTGTACTGTCAAAATAGAGGCCTTAAATTCGGTTAACCTAAGTGAAATAAAACAGACTGATTAACCGAATATAAATCACTTCATTATTCGAGAAAATAACTTTGTAAGATATCTCGGCTTGCAGTATCTAAACCAATATCTTTCTCTAACCACGTATCGACGTTGCCATAATGCTGATTAATACTGGCTAGTGCAGTTTGTAAAAACTCTTCTTGTACAGAATAAACATAGGCAAATTTATCGACGATATGTTCACTCATTGTTTTAGCATGCTCTTCTAAGAGGTAAGCACGATAAGGGGCTAATGTTTCATTCGTGAGTAGGTAGTCTTCCATCACCACATCTAAAGAAGCACCGAGTGCAAACAAGACTAATGCAGAACCCACGCCTGTTCTATCTTTACCTACTGCACAATGTTGCACTACTCCCCCTTTTTCAGGTTGCTTTAATAGTGTAGCCAGTTGCTTATATGCAGGATTATTAATAGGTAATAACTTATATAACTGAAACATAAATGCTTTAGCATCAAATTGCTCTAATATTTCAGGTGTCAATTTTTCAAGATTAGCGGAGACTTCTTTTGATAATGGATTTGCAGGTGCATGATAATATTGAGCCCCTTCCCAAACCCGGTCTGGTTTATCAATAATTTCACCGGCGTCACGATAATCAATGATTTGAAAAAGATTTCTATCGACGAGAAGAGATTGATCTGTATGGGTTAATCTATCCAGTGATCCTGAGCGAAAGAGCATTCCAGGTTTAATAACACCACCGTTACTTAATTTTTTCCCACCTAAATCACGAAAGTTAATCCCACCAACTAAAGGCAACACCGAAGGATGTGTTTGTAAGATATCAGTCATAACGCCTCTTCTCATTATTATGTTGTTAAGTTCTTAAAGACCTTAACAGAAATCATCTTCTGTTGTCATGTCATATTAACGTGATGAATTACCATACAAAAAAAGCCCTTAATACTTTTGTATTAAGGGCTTTAGTACTCAATTGAAAACGCTTATTTCATTAAAATACGAGCTGCTTCAATAACGATTCCAAGTGCATTGTTTTCTGTTTTCTTCAGTAATTCTGCATCTGGAATTTCTTGCTGAGTACGGTTTACAATAACACCTGCAACCATACCTGCACGTAAACCTTGGCTTGCACACATTGTCAATAATGTTGCAGATTCCATTTCATAGTTCATTACGCCCATTTCTTGCCACTCTTTCATCGAGCCTTTGAAACGGCGGACAACACGGCCTGTATAAGTATCGTAACGTTCTTGTCCTGGATAGAATGTATCAGAAGACGCAGTTACACCTACGTGTACAGTTGAACCATTGTCTTTAGCGGCTTTGTACAGTGCATTCATACATTCAAAGTCAGAAACTGCTGGGAATTCCATTGGTGCAAAGTGTAAGCTCGCACCATCTAAACGAACTGCGGCCGTGGTCACAAGAATATCACCTACGTTGATATGTTCTTGAATTGCACCTGTTGTACCAATGCGTAAGAAAGTACGAATACCTAATTGCGCTAATTCTTCAACTGCGATAGAAGTAGATGGACCACCGATACCCGTTGAGCAAACAATGACAGCTTTGCCATCAATTTCACCACGCCATGACGTGTATTCACGTAAAGAAGCCAGATGGACAGGGTTATCCATTAATTTTGCAATTTTTTCAACACGCTTAGGATCACCTGGAACAATTGCTAAAGTGGCACCCTGTAGGTCATTTTTGGTTAAACCTAAGTGAAATACATCAGACATATCGGACTCCTCAATGGGACAAAACCAATGTTCATTAAATTAAGACTTACTTTATCAGCTTTACAGACCTTTTTAGTGACCAATATCACCTGCAAGGCGCCAAACAAAGTAACAATTTCATAAAATTGTGACCATAATCACGAAAAATGGCATTCGAAATACATTTTCAGCAAATACATCACCCATATTCGCTTACTAGTATAGATGCAATAAAAACCCTAGCGAATATAAATACCCAAATACATACATACTCTAAATAGTTCAAGATGTAGCTAGAATGAGTCGCTAGGAGCATACATCAGTATGTGACTAGCGCGAATAAACGAAGTCAACAACACTACAGCTTGAAGCATGACGAGTAAATACTCTAAATAGTTCAAGATGTAGCTAGGCGACAAGTGAACGAGTCGCTAGGAGCATACAATAGTATGTGACTAGTGTGAGAGAATGAAGTCAACAACGCTACAACTTGAAGTATGACGAGTATAGATGAATATACTAACTTCACGTACACTACCCGCCTTTAAAATTAACATCTAATGTGTGACACCTATTTTGTCACTGGAGTGATCATGAGTTTATTTAACCAAATTGCGAGCCTACTAGGTGGCGAAAAAATCAATCAATATAAAACTGTCCTCGACTGGGTTGAGTCTCAAGGTGGCATTGAGGGCTTAATAAAGCAATTTGATACAGCGGGTTTTAGTGAGCTAATCCAATCTTGGATAAGTACAAATACAAATTTACCTATCAGCGCTGAACAAATCGTAACTGTTTTCTCATCACCTGTTATTAACGAACTTGCGTCAAAGATTAATTTAAGTGCAACTGAAGCTTCTGAAATGGCGGCACAATATCTACCTAAACTCATTGATAAAGTGACGCCTGATGGAGTGGTACCTAAAGATTTAGATTTAGTCAGTGCAGGGATGGATATTTTAAAAGCGAAGATTTTCGGTGGTTAAATAAACCAACTATTTTAATCGTGCCTATTTAATGCGTTTCCTCTTACATCCCATAAGAGAAAACGCATTATGTTCTTAATAATTAAAATTGATTACAGCAAACCTTCTTCAATTAACGCGTCATGGAAACGTTGTTTCTCTTCTGGCGTTGCTTGAATACGCTCTAAAGGCACATCTAAAGCATAAGGGATATTTTGTTGTGGTGAATAAACAGCTAAGACATAAGTATTTCCATTTTGCTCAATCACAATAGGAGGTGTTTTCTTATTTCCTGAATAAGCAATACGAATATCTTTACCATCTAAGTTAAGATGATAAGTTGCAATAAATTGCTTATTACTCACAACCATTTTTGCCGGGATTGCTATTAATTTTAAAGGCTGAGTGCCCACTGATAATAATGCTTTTCTCACCTTACTCGTTAGTATTTGACGATAAATAAAAAAGATCACACTAAAACCAAATAAGCCGATAAAAATAATCGTACTAATTAAGCGAAGCCAAATATTATCTATCGCCACATCAACGGTCATTTTACTGAGATCATTTGCATCAGCGACGGGTTCAACTAACACATCTTTAGGGCCTAAATCTAAAAAAGTAAAATTACGCGAGACTTCATTGCCTTTATAGCGTAAGTCAACACTACAATTAGTCAAAACAAAGAGTTGAGAGCGACAAGAGCCATTTACTGTAGCATCAACAGGTACTGCATTCTCACTGATTTTATAATCATAAAGAATATTGGGAATTTGATAAGCACTAAATACAGTCATTACTAACATGAAAATAACTAAGAATAAGGTGCGAAATAATCCACCATCTCCTCTTAGTGGAACTAATTTCAAAGGTCGAGTTGGAAAAGCATCTAATACCTTATCCGAAAGTTTAATGCTAGTTTGCACAATAATTATATCCATAAAATTAAAGAGTTTTCGCAGTATAGCAACTCTAATGAATATCAATAATAAGATTTGTTCTGAGTTTTAATTAATTCTCTTTTTTATTTATATAAAATTAGCCTGCTATTTTGATGATGTAACTCTTTATCAAAGTAATCATTCAAAAAATAGCAGGCTAATAAGTAATTATTTTATTATGCGTTTTGGCGTAAATATTTAGCCGCTTCCACCATATTTGCTAATGCTGCACGTGTTTCAGTCCAGCCTCGTGTTTTTAATCCGCAGTCTGGATTCACCCATAAACGCTCTGCTGGAATACGCGATTGCGCTTTTCTTAATAATCCCACAATCCATTCCACATTGGGCACGTTAGGTGAGTGAATATCATAAACACCTGGCCCAATTTCATTTGGGTAATCAAAGTGTTCAAAGGCTTCTAAAAGCTCCATATCTGAACGTGATGTTTCGATAGTAATCACATCAGCATCCAATGCAGCAATAGAATTCATGATGTCATTAAACTCGCAATAACACATATGAGTATGAATTTGGGTGTCATCATCAGCGACAGCGGCACTTAATTTAAAGGCATCAACTGCCCAATCAAGATAAGCTTGCCATTCATCACGACGCAGTGGTAATCCTTCTCGTAAGGCTGGTTCATCTATTTGGATTATACCAATACCCGCTTTTTGTAAATCGTCTACTTCATCACGTAGTGCTAACGCAATCTGTTTTGCAATTGTTTCACGCGTCACATCTTCACGAGGGAACGACCAACATAAAATTGTCACTGGCCCTGTTAGCATTCCTTTGACTGGCTTTTCAGTTAATGATTGTGCGTAAGTTGCCCAATCCACAGTAATGGCTTCCGGACGACTAATATCTCCAATAATCACTGGTGGTTTTACACAACGTGAGCCATAACTTTGTACCCAACCATTTTGTGTAAAGACATAGCCATCAAAATGCTCGCCAAAATATTCCACCATGTCATTACGTTCAGCTTCACCATGCACTAATACGTCGAGGCCTAGGTTTTCTTGCTCTGTTATCGCTTGCTTAATATGTTCACTGATATTTTTGCGATAAGCGACTGTATCAATATTTCCTTTTTTAAAATCAAGGCGCACAGTACGAATTTCAGTAGTTTGTGGAAATGAACCAATGGTCGTGGTTGGCCATAATGGCAGATTAAACCGAGCACGTTGAACTTCTGCGCGTTGGGTATAAGGTGAATTTCGTTCACTGTCTTGCGTTTTAATCGACTCTAAACGAGCGGCCACTTTGGCATTATGCACGCGAGTAGAATGTTGACGTTGACGAATTGGGGCACTGTATTGTGCTAATTGATCATCATACTCGCCTTCGGGTGCATTTAGTGCCCTAGTCAACAAAGCCACTTCTTCACATTTTTGAATAGCAAAAGCAAACCAACTTTTTACTTCATCATCAAGTTTAGTTTCTGCCTTTAAATCAATTGGGCTGTGCAGTAATGAACATGAAGTTCCGATCCATAATGGACGTTTATCTTTTAGCGCAACGACTTGCTGATAACGTGTACTCAAATCGGCTTTCCAAACATTACGGCCATTAATGACACCTAATGACAGCACCCAATTTTTAGGTAATGTTTGATGTAAATGTTGCAAATCATCTTGGCCTGCTGAAATATCAACATGAAGCCCATTAATAGGTAAGTCCTTAATAATATCAAGATGATGAGAAACACTATCAAAATAAGTTGTTAGTAGTAATTTAACCTGCCCCGCTAATGCTTGATAAGCGGTTTGGTATGCGTTTTGCCATTCAATTGGTAAATCCAAGACCAATGCAGGCTCATCAATTTGTACCCACTCAATACCTTTTTCTTTTAATGCATTAAGAACTTGTTGATAGATAGGTAGAATTTCTTTTAAAAGCGTTAATCTATCAAATTCAGGTCCTTTTACTTTGCCTAACCAAAGATAAGTCACTGGACCCAGTAGCACCGGTTTTATTTTATGACCAAGAGCTAATGCTTCATCTACTTCATCTAATAACTCTTTCCATGCAAAGGTAAATGATTGACCTTGTTGGAATTCTGGCACGATATAGTGATAGTTAGTATTAAACCATTTCGTCATTTCAGATGCGGCAACAGGTTTACCCGTTGGCGCTCTACCACGCGCAACTCTAAATAATGTATCAAGATCTAATGAGCCATCTTCATTACGGTGGCGAGGTGGCACGTTGCCTAACAATAGACTTGTTCCTAATACTTGGTCATACCAAGCAAAATCACCAACAGGTAATAATTCGACACCTGCATCTGCTTGTTGCTGCCAGTGACGAGCACGAAGTGTTTTACCCACTGCGATAAGTTCTTCTTGTGAAATCTTGCCTGCCCAATAATTTTCTTGTGCCTTTTTTAGCTCTCTATCTAAGCCAATACGAGGGAAACCCAGTGTGTGATTGCGAATTGTCATAATTAAAATCCTATTTTTAGCCGTCTAGATGTTTACACATCCATAATCTACAGGTAGTGTATAAATCACAAGCGCAAATTTTTCATCAACAACCTGAAGGTTTCTCATGATAGAAATAAAACACTTAAAAACGATATTGGCACTAAAGCACACTGGCTCTCTTGCTAACGCAGCAAATCAACTACATCAAACACAGTCGGCTCTTTCACATCAATTTAGTGAATTAGAACATCGTCTGGGTTATCGAATTTTTGTGCGTAAAAGCCAACCACTGCGTTTTACTCCACAAGGTGAAATACTGGTCAAATTAGCTGAAGAAGTTCTGCCTATCGTACGCAGAGCGATTGAAGCGTGTAATGAGCCGGGGAGTTCAAATTTAAATATTGCGATTGAATGCCATAGTTGTATTCAATGGTTAACACCCGCATTACAGCAATATCGCCAAACATGGCCTGAAGTCAATGTTGATTTCCATTCGGGGGTTACGTTTGATCCACAACCAGCATTACTACAACGTGAATTAGATGTAGTACTAACTTCTGATATTTTAGATGATGCACGTTTACACTATACTCCGCTGTTTGACTATGAAGTTAAACTGGTTTTATCGCCCGACCACCCTCTCGCAAATCGCTTACATATTCAGCCACAAGATTTAATTGCAGAAACCTTATTTATTTATCCTGTGCAAAGAGAGCGTTTTGATGTGTGGCGCCATTTTTTACAACCCGCAGGAATAACACCACATTTTAAACATGTCGATAATACATTGTTGTTAATTCAAATGGTTGCGGCTGGCATGGGGATCGCTGCTCTACCTCATTGGGCAGTAGAGAATTTTGAAAAACAAGGATTAGTGGTGACAAAAACATTAGGTGAGGGATTATGGAGCCGGTTATATGCAGCCAATCGCAGTGGAGAGCAACATCAACCGGCAATTCGTGAATTTATTCGTTTATCAGGTCAGCACGCTGTTAACAATCTTCCTTTTGTAAAACAGGTCGGTGTATCCAGCGCCGATGGAACCAAAGCGATGCAACAATCAGGCTCGCGCCTATGATGAAACTTGGCCAATTTGGATGTTGTTGCCAAATAGAGAAATTCACTAATAACCCAGCTGGAACCATCATGTTATTCATAATAGCTAAGGTTCCAGCATCAACTTGTGTAGCACCATAGTTCCACATGAAATAGCCTATTCCAGAAGCCCCTATTCCTAACCAGAATAAAACCCCCCATTGTAGTGATGTTGTTGGCATTTTCTGCCAATCAGCAAAACACAATGCACCAACCAGTGAAACGGCAACTGCACCAAGATAAAACCAAGAAAACGCATGATGTTGTGGAATTGGATGTACTTCCATTAATCGCTTATAACCCACTTGGCCGATAGCAAAGAAAATATTAGCAAGTTGCACTAATAACAGCCCATACCAAAAATCATCACTTAAATGGTCATAACGAATAATAGCGGCGCCTAACACTGCTAATAAAGAGCTGAATACATAACCCCAGCGTAATTTTTGACGTTCTAATAGATCATAAATTAACGTGACATAAAGCGGTGTTAATACGGTAAACAGTAAGAATTCTGCGACGGTCAAATAGTTATAAGCATGGAAGACAAACAGATACATGATACCAAGTTGGCAAGCTCCCACACTCATATAAAGCAAAATTACCTTAAAACGAATTCCCTTCCAACGTAAGAAAGGTAAAAAGACCAAAGCCGCTAAAGAAACACGGATCAAAACAGAAAGCCAACTATCAACCTGACCCGCGAGATATTCGCCAATCAGGCTAAAAGAGGCTGCCCATAACAGTGTTGTAATAATGAGCAACCACATAATTAACTATCTTTCTCAACTAACAGCGCTTCCATTAAATCCAATTCATGTAGCAATAATTGGAGTGTTTCATTACTGATTTTTCGCGTAGCCCTTAAATGGTAAAGCTCACCACGTTCAGCACGTAATGCAGTTAGGCGAAAACGTCTTTCAAGATCTTCTTCTAACATGTTATGAACCATTTCATCTTGAGTTGCAGTACGACGTCGTAAATAGCCCGTTACCCGAGAAGCAACTTCATTAATTTCTTCTGCATCGAGTTGCTCTTCTGTACTCGCGGCTAAACGCTCTTCCATTTTATTCAAGCTGACAATCGCCACTTCTGCCATGATTTTTCGCGCATAACGAACTTCATTTTTATCGGCTTCTTTATCGGTAGTTTTCACGCCTTTCAACAGGAAAGGAAGCGAAATAATACCGACAAGGATTGACAGTAAAATAACACCTGCTGCGATAAAGATGATTTGATAACGCCCAGGGAAAGTACTGCCATCGGTTAAAAAGAGTGGAATAGAAAGCGCACCAGCTAGAGTAATCGCACCACGAACACCAGCAAATGACGAAAGCCACAGTTCACGCGTTGTATAATTGGCGAAATCAAGTGGGTGTTTTTTCATAAAGATACGGCTAATTTTTTTCATCAGCCATAACCATGTAAAACGTAAAATAAGTAATGCAAAATAGATGACGAATACGGCAGCAAACAACATCCATACTTCAACTTCTGGATCAAGGTCGGCTTGAATAACAGAGCTTGTCCAAATAATCGGAAGTTGTAAGCCAAGCATAATAAAGACCAGGCCGTTAAAGACAAATTCAAGCATTGACCACACACTATCAGCACGTAAACGCATTGCGAGTGGTGCATTACGAATAACACCGGATTTACTGATAGTCATACCGGCAGCAACTGCAGCTAAAATTCCTGAAAAACCAATATGCTCTGCAATTAAGTAGGATGCAAAAGGTAGCAATAACATAAAGACGATTTGTGTAGCAGGATCATCACCACTCCAGCGACTCATTAATCGCAGAGATTTACTGTAAATCAAGGTGACGCCAATACCGGCCAGTAGCCCGCCGACAGCGACTTTAAAGAACTCAAGTGTTGCACCACCCACAGTAAACACCATGGTGCCCATTGCCACAGCAACCGCAAATTTCAAGGCAACCAGACCTGAAGCATCATTCATTAATGCTTCACCCTCTAAAATGCCCATTATCCGCTTAGGTATTCGCCCTTTACCGACAATAGAAGAAAGTGCTACCGCATCCGTTGGAGAAAGCACCGCCGCTAATGCGAATGCAGAAATCAGAGGGATACTTGGCATCATCCAATAAATTAAATAGCCAATACCAACAACAGTTACCATCACTAAAACAAGTACAAGAATAAAAATTTCACGCCCATTTTGAATAAATTCTCGTGTTGGCGTTTTCCAACCATCAACAAACAACAAAGGAGGGATCAATAGGACGAGGAATAATTCAGGATCAAAAGTGACATGTAAACCAAACTGAGGCCATGCCAATAAAGCCCCTATCACAATCTGTATTAATGGTAACGGAACACGAAAGGGAATTAGTTTTGTAATAACTCCCGAAACTGAAACCACCAGTATTAAAATCAAAATAGTAAAGAAAATTTCCATGTTACCCTTACATGCCTATTTTTATCCCAAAAACCTGTTATCTTTTCCTTAAAAAAGAAAACCCTACTGAATGATAAAAAAACACACCCTGCAAAAACTTATGCGCCATGCCTTTCTTTACCTTTCCTTATTTTAAACAGATCCCACACAGACTCATGCGCGATTATTTAAAATTAAGATTAATCGTATCTAACGTAACAAATTGCACACTTCTCATTACTCTCTATTTATTAACGGCATTAAACATCGAAAGCATACGTTTTTATTTCTCTTTTTCCGTCTAAACGATGTAATTACTCGTATACAAACGTAAAACATTAAGAAATTAAATAAAAATAACAAATAAAAGACAATGTCGATTAATTTTTAGAGCCGCATCGCTTATTTACATGATTATTCAATCGTTCTTAACATCGACATCATGACAACATCACAATACTTTCCGTCTCTAAATGCTGCTTTACGGCGTATACCTTCAACTTCAAAGCCTAATTTTTTATATAAATGTAAGCCTTTTTCATTATCTGAATACACTTCCAACTCTAAACGTGTTGCGGCTAACCAATTGAATGCATAATCGATTGCTGTATTGATAAGTAACTTACCGACACCTTTTCCGGAGTACTCGGCACCCACACCAATACCAAAACTTACAATGTGGCGACGACGAGGATGATTATCAATTATCAGTGCTAAATGTCCCGCAACTTGACCATCAATAGTTGCTACAAAATTAGGAATATTTTGTTCTGCGAATTCGAGTAATCTTTTTTTCCACATCGTCACAGAAGGGTAAGGAAATTGGCAAGTACAAATATATAAATCAGGATGAGTATATAACTGTTGAATTGCGGCTGCGTCGTCTGGTTCGCCATGGCGTATTTTTATTTCTTGCATATATTCTACCAATTATTTAACAACTAAGCTTAATTTCGACAATAGCGAATTAAAGTAGATAAATAAATAGTAAAAAAGCGGAATATAGATATATTCCGCTTTTTGTCTTTAAAACCGATGATTCGAATTAAATCGCCCACTCACCCGCATAAAATGCCACTAAAGCAATTGTAATTAATACGGTACCAATATTGAGTTTACGCCATTCGCCGGCAAATACTCGACCAATCACTAAACAACCAAAACCTAGCATAATGCCAGTAACAATATTACACGTTAAAACAATAAAGACGGCACACACCATGCCTGACATTGCATCAACAAAATCACTGAAATCTAACTTAGTGACATTACCTAGCATCAATAAACCCACATACATTAATGCAGGTGCCGTTGCATAAGCTGGAACTAAATAAGAGAGAGGCGATAAGAAAAGGATCAGTAAAAATAAAATACCCACCACAGTTGCAGTTAGTCCGGTTTTACCACCTGCGGCTGTTCCAGCAGCTGATTCAACATAAACGGCTGCAGGTGCAGCACCAATTACACCTGCAAAAATACTACTGACAGAGTCAGAAGTCAGTGCTTTTCCGCCATTAATAATTTGTCCACGTTTATCTAATAAATTGGCTTGACCGGCAACGGCACGAATAGTCCCGGTTGCATCAAAAATCGCAGTCATCACTAACGCAAGAACACTTGGTAGAACTAAAGGCTGTAATGCTCCTTTAATATCCATTGCAAATAATAAAGAAAGCCCTTCTTCACCTAATTGAGGCATTTTAAAAACACCTTGATATTTTACATTAGGATCGAAAATCAGCCCAATAATAGAAATGGCAACAATCACCAATAATACGCCACCTGGGACTTTGCGTTTTTCTAATCCGAAAATAGCAGCTAAACCTGCAAGTGACATCAGAACAGAAAATGAAGTAAATTTACCCATCGCCACAGGTAAACCATCTAATGGATTTTTAACGACAAGTCCAACGCTATTGGCGGCAATTAAAAGTAAAAATAAACCTATCCCTATTCCTGCGCCATGAGCAATACCTGTCGGAATATTTTTTAAGATCCAAGTACGAATGCCAGTTAATGAAAAGACAGTGAATAAACACCCCATTAAAAATACGGCGCCTAATGCAACAGGCACAGAGATATTTTGTCCCAAGACCAAGCTAAAAGCGGTAAATGCTGTTAATGAAATAGCACAACCAATCGCCATAGGAAGATTTGCCCACAATCCCATTAGAAGGGAGCCCAATCCCGCGACTAAACAGGTTGCAATAAAAACTGCAGTATGCGGAAAACCGGCTTGTCCTAGCATGCTAGGAACAACAATCACGGAATACACCATAGCCAAAAAAGTCGTCAAACCGGCGATCATTTCTTTGCGAACAGTTGTACCACGAGCTGTAAGTTTAAAATAGCTATCCAGTTTACCAGTAGTTGCTGATTGATTAGCAGACATTACATTCCTCTGACATAAAAGCGGTTCACTCTCCAAAAAACGAAAACGATTACGTATCAATTAAAATAACCTCTTACTGATAAGGATCTTAAGAGGGAGTCAAAAGCAAACGTTTGGTTTTTCGTGTGGATTGAGTGAGAGAATTTGACGCAAACGATTATCTTGTGCTTTTAGGGTAAGAATCAAGCGAAAAAACATATTTTTAATAAAAATGTCATAAAAAGATAATTTAAAGTGAGAGAAAAAGAAAAAGAGGAAAGCCACTACCGACTTTCCTCATCATTCTACTTTTGTGCGGCCATCCAATGTCATGCTTATTCCATAGTATAAAAAAAGATTAACCAATTGGTTTAATTGAATTTATATTACATACCATGATAACTAGGTATATCTATCTATTATTAGTAACTTTAATAAGTTGCTTAGATAAATAATACCTTCCGTTCCCAATGTGTGGCGATTAATGATTTGCAGTATTCATGATTTTTATCTGAAGATAGTATTATCTTCTACTTCTAACGTTAGATGAATAAACGTCGTTTTAGCAAATTACTTCTGTTCAATATAAACATTTCTAGATTATTCTTAATAACTTTTAAAATAAGTACAATTACAAAAGATAATTATAATCATTTATAAAAAACAATAAGATAAAATTTGAATATTGAGAAATTAAGAAAAGGAAGACTTCCTCTATCGTATTCCTATCACCCTAAATGGAATACGATAAAGAAGAAATAATATTAAGATGAAATAATATTAAGGTGAACTGCTATTGAGTGCTTCAACACCCACATTCCAACGTTCCATAGTTGAAACTAAGAATAAACCTGTCATGGCGACCAATAGGAATGGTAGTGAAGATGAAGAGATTTCTGACAACGCCCCTGCCAGCAAAGGCCCAGATAAATTACCCACTCCCCATAACATGGCTGCTGATGCATTAGCGACCATCAGATCATTACCTGAGAAATATTGTCCTATTTGCACCAATGCAATGGTATATATCGCACCCGCTGTTGCGCCCAACACCAGTAATAAAGGCCAAATTAAAAATGAGTGAGACATAGTGATAGGTAATAATAAGCTTGCAAGTAGCGTTACCACACCACAAATTCGATATAACCGAGTCCTATTCATATGATCAGCAAGCCAGCCAAACGGCATTTGCATAATGGCATCACCTGCTAAAATCGCACTTATCATCATTGCGGCAATAGCTTCAGTGTGTCCCATACTTAAACCATAAATAGGAAACATAGAAAGTACGGTACCATCAAAAAAAGCAAAGAAAACAATACCGCCACAGATTGCTGGTGCAACTTTAACAAAGCGAATAATAGAAAAATTAGGCTCTTGTGTATCTTTTGGTAATTTATCACCCGTTTTTTGATCCATCATTAAAAACAGGATAATTGAGATAATATGAATAAAGACGCTAATTAGAATCGGTGTTTTATCTGCAACGCCATAAAGTGCAATAATTGAAGGCCCTAATAACTGGCTAATAGTAAATACCGTGGTATATACCGCTAAAATCCGCCCACGTTTATTATCTGGTGAAAGCTCATTAATCCACGTTTCTCCTAAACAAATCATCACACCACTGGCAATACCAGTGATTAATCGCAAAGGAAATAACAACTCTAGAGGTAAACTTCCCATTAAAGGTAATAAGCTTATTGCAGAAACAATGGTAGCTAATAGCATGGCAAAGCGTTTACCAATCCATTGCACAATACGTCGAGCAAAGGGTGAAATAATTAACATCCCAATAGCTGGTGCGGCAGAAATAAGTCCGATGATAGATTCACTAATACCCGCTAAATTGAGGCGTAGTGCAACCATGGGAATAGTTAATCCGATAACAATCCCGATAACGCCAATACTTACCGTGATAGTTGTTATCGCAAAAACTTCAGATTGGCGATAATTTTGATATGACATGTTATTTTGTTTCTGTAAGTAACAGAAACCTCTGTAATAAAAGAAAGGTAGTTAAATAAAATATTGTTGTATTATAAGGGATAAGAAATAGATAAACATGCTTAAAAAATAACATTAATTAGAGAAAGATCTCCATTTAGCTCACGAAGATCTTTGCCTTTCACAATATTCTCACTCCACCATAATTTACCCTAAAGATCTTAAGAGAAATAACGGTAAATAAGCACAGCACCAGATATCAATACAATGGTATAAATCACACTCATAAATCGTGCTTTCGACATACGTAATGTTAAATTTCGCCCTAACCAAACACCTGCAAACATGGCTGGTAAGAAAATAACAGCTAACTTAAGAATATCTAATTGCCAATAAATTCCTGCAAATAAAAAAATCACAACTCGAGTTAATGTACTGAAACCAATCAACGTCGTTTGTGTAATACGGAATTTATTTTTATCTGCAATTCGTCCTGACAAGTAAATGGCATATAAAAAGCCACCACTGCCAAATAACGCACTAAATACGCCGCCAATTAATCCAAAAGGATAAACTAAACGCTGAGAAAATCGGCTTTCTTGTTTTTTCCAAAATAGTGCATAAAGTGCATAACAAGCAGCAAAAATACCGAGAAGAAGAGAGAGTAAGTCCGGGCGGGTTGTTAATAGAATACTCGCACCGATAAGGCTACCAATAATAATCAGCGGAATAAGATAGCGTATCTCTTTGAAATCAGCTTGTTTTCCATCTCTTAATACATTAACCACAGCGGCACTTAAATCAATTAATGCCAATAATGGCACTATCATTGAAAGTGGTAAATAAATTGCCAATACAGGACCTGCAATTAATGCTGAGCCAAATCCCGCCATACCAAAAATAACATAAGCAAAAAATAAGGTCAGTAGGCACACAAAAATATCAGCCCAACTCAGTAATTCCATCACAATAAGCCTTAAATAGTTATCATTTTCAAAAATGATATTAGCTTAATTATTAAAAATCGAACAGCTATCATAAAGCTATTCATAAAATACAGCAGAAATAGGATCTCATTTTTCCGAAGACGGTTAATTAGTGTTATCATCTAATAAGAATGGCACTTTTAAACTAACGATATTTTGAATTGGCAATGAACCCACAACCTCCTAAAAAAACGAATGAGTACCTTGGTAATAAAGTCAAACAACTAAGACAATCTCGAAACTTGTCACTTAATGAGTTATCAAGAAAATCGGGAATATCCAAGGCTGCATTGTCAAAATTAGAATCTGGTGATTCTAATCCGAGGATCGATACCTTAGAGGCTATCGCAATAGCGCTTGGCTTTCCTTTGGGAGATTTATTTAGTTTTACACGCGAAGAATATCCTCGTTTAGAACGACATAAACCTATCGTTGGTGATTATGCCCAAGAGTTTAAATTCCGTATTGGTATCGGCAATATTACTGAGATTTGGCATATTGAGATGAAGCATGGCGCGATTATTAATAGCCCTGCTCACGCTGATGGTACTCAAGAACACATCATGGTCTATTCCGGTAAATTAATGATGCGTTTTGATAACGACGAAACCGTCTTATTAGAAACTGGGGATTTTTATGCTTTTCATGGCAATGCCCCCCACTCTTATATCTGTGTGGAAGGACACCTACGCGCATCCGTGATTATGTCTAGCCCAAATCAACAGCATTATCATCACCGCCCTTAAGCACGATATTGGCTCGCTCTTAATGATAAAGAGAGAGCCAATCTGCATTAATTTAAATAACTTTCCATTTGCTCAAAAACTCGTAAATCGTCGCTAAATCTCACTTCTTTTACATCTTCAAGCTTTTCTACCTGACTGACCATCTGCATTAGGCGATCATCTTTTTGCACTAATAGCCAAATACGACTTTTATCACTATTTTTCATTGGTAAACACAAAATGCCATCGACGTTAAATGCGCGACGAGCAAAGAGACCACAAATATGGGTCATAACACCGGGATGGTTGCGAACAATCAATTCCAGCGCGATAGGTTGTGATTGGTTTGACATAAATTAAGCTCCTATCATCTCAATATTTGCAGCCCCTGGTGGAACCATCGGAAACACTTTTTCATGGATATCAATCATAACGTGAATTAAGCAAGGCCCTGGTTTTTCAATAGCAGCTTGCAATGCACCTGCGGGATCTGCTTCCTGGTTTAAGTCACAGGTATCTAAACCAAAACCTTGTGCAATACGAATAAAATCTGTTTGATAAGGGTAAGCTGCAGCATAAATGCGCTCTTCAAAAAATAGCGTTTGTTGTTGGTGAACTAATCCTAATGCCTGATTATTAATCAAGATAATTTTGATATCTAATTGGTGTTCAGCCGCAGTGGCAAGCTCTTGAATATTCATCATAATACTGCCATCCCCCGAAAAGCAGAGGATTTTCTTATCTGGCTCAGCTAACGCCGCACCAATTGCGGCAGGTAAACCAAACCCCATCGTGCCTAATCCACCTGAAGTTAGCCATTGTCGAGGTCGATTTAACGGATACGCTTGTGCTACCCACATCTGATGTTGTCCTACGTCAGTCGTAATAATCGCATCATCATCTACGCAATTTGCGGCCGCCAATACAATACCGTAACCACTCAGAATATTTTCAGAGTTTTTCATCTCTAATGGATATTCTTGTTTCAGTGTCGTAACACGTTCTATCCATTCATTACGTTTATTGGTATTAATCAATGGTAATAACAGTGATAACACTGATTTTGCATCAGCATGGATCGCGATATCAGGGCGTTTGATCTTGCTAATTTCAGCGCGATCGATATCAACATGAATAATTTTAGCATTAGGGCAAAACTTCTCTGCTTTACCGATGGCACGATCGTCAAATCGAGCCCCTAATACAATCAACAGATCCGCTTCTTCTAAAATAAAGTTAGTACTACGAGTCGCATGCATACCCAACATCCCCAAATACAAAGGATGTGAAGGTGGCATTAAGCCTAACCCCATTAAGGTCATGGTTGTTGGCAGATTATTTTTCTCTGCCAATTCAATTGCCTCTTTACATGCCTCAGAGCTAATAATTCCCCCACCTAAATATAAAACGGGATTTTTAGCTTGATTAATCATTTGTGCCGCTTGTATCACTAAATCAGTATTAAAGGTGGGAACAGGATCCTTTTGTGGAATAGGTGGTAACGCTTCTAATGTAATTGTGGCTTGCTGAATATCTTTAGGCACATCAACCCAAACTGGTCCCGGTCTCCCTGACATTGCTAAACGGAATGCATCACAAATAATGCTAGGTAAGTCCGCAATATCGCGTACTAAATAGTTATGTTTAGTAATGGGAATAGACATGCCATAGGTATCAACTTCTTGGAAAGCATCGGTTCCGATCATGGCTGAAGAGACTTGGCCTGTAATACAAACCAAAGGAATAGAATCCAGTTTAGCATCAGCAATAGCTGTCACTAAATTCGTAGCACCTGGACCACTTGAGGCAATACACACAGCAGGTTTACCATTTGCTCTTGCAATACCTTGTGCAATAAAACCCGCACCTTGCTCATGGCGAGTTAAAATATGTCGAATAGAGTTACTTTGGCTCAATGCATCATACAAAGGAAGTGCAGCTCCACCTGGAATACCCGCAACTGTCGTAATGCCTTGTCGTTCCAGTAAATAAACGATTAATTGTGCGCCAGTAAACGTTCTACTTGTTGTGGCGTTTTCTTGTTGATCACCCATTTTTATCTGTCCTTTGTTCTAAGCCGGACTTGATGGGCAGGTAGAAATGAAAAACCCCGCCCAGTTAGTGCGCCGGCGGGGTTTCGAAACTGTGTTGATTCGGACCCGTTACGGCGCTTTGCCGACGACCACCACCACACGCACGACAACCACAGCCGCAATGTGCGCTGTTAGTCGTAGACTTTGTAGTAGAGTAGTGATGATCATGGGTTACCTATCAATTAATTTAATGATGTGTTTACGTGTTATCTGTATTTAAAAAAACATAACTTCTACAAATTAACAACCTTTTTTTTCGGTTTATTTTTTATCACCACTAAAAACGAGAACTAGATCACTTCTAATGAAAATCAAAAAATAATGACGATAACAGCACAAAAAACCAGATTAATTTCACATTACAGAATAACCAAAAATCCTTTTATCTGCGTAAACACACCAACTCAATTTTATAAAAACGCAACTTGCACTAAGAGTAATGTTGCCGAAAGTACAAACATAAATACCACCATTGGCATAATAAATTTGAGCCATTTGTTATAGGAGATATCTAACATTTGCAAGGTTGCTAACACCAGTCCAGTAGGAGCTAAGAACAACATAATATATTGCCCCCAATTATATGCTGACACTACCATATAACGAGGAACACCGACTGCGTCTGCTAATGGTGCCATAATTGGCATCGCTAAAACCGCAAGGCCAGAAGAAGAAGGAACAATAAAACCTAAACAAATAAAAACAACGAGCTGTGCTAATAAGAATAGGCTTGGTGGCATTCCTGCAACCATATGAGACATAAACTCAAGGATAGTATCGGCAATTTTACCTTGTTCCATCACAAGGTTAACACCTCGCGCTAAACCAATAATTAATGAAACGCCTACTAATTCAGATGCCCCGTGAATAAATCCATCAATGGCCGTTTTTTCTTTTAATCCAGAAAGGAAAATAATGACGATGGCAATGGCTAAAAAGAGAGCAGCCATTTGTGGAAACCACCAGCCCATATCCATGACACCCCAAACCATAATAGGGAAAGCGGCAACAAATAAGCAGAGGATCACTTTACGACGCCATGAAAATTCTAATATTTCGCTTGGATCGTAATTACTTAAAAAGCGCTGTTTAAAACTTTCGGCATTTTCATAGTTATAAGAAAAAGCAGGATCTTTTTTGATTTTTTTACAATACCAATATAAATAAACCAAAACGCCAATTGTACCTATAACTAACCCAATCGTACGAAAGCCAATCCCTTCAATAAAACTTATTCCTGATGCATTTGAGGCAATGACCACAGAGAATGGATTAACGGTTGAAAATCCAGCCCCCATTGAAGACGCAAGAAAAATAGCCCCCACACACACAATAGCGTCATAACCCAATATTAAGAATATCGGTACTAATATGGGATAGAAAGCTACGGCTTCTTCTTCAATCCCACAACTTGTCCCGCCTATGGATAATATAATCGTGACACCAAATACCACTAAAAACTCTTTACCTTTGGTTCGATTTGCCAGTGCTGTTAAACCTGCATTGAATGCACCGGTTTTATTAACAACCCCAATAAGCCCCCCCAAAACAAGAATGAAAACAATAACATCAGCTCCCTCTATCGTCCCTTTCACCATACTTTCGGTAATATCCATTATCCCTTTGGGTTGCTGTGCTACACGTTCATAGGTTCCAGGTATCGCTATTGGTTTTTTAATTGTTCCATCAGTAAATTTATTAATTTCAATAGAGACATTTAAATCGTTTAATGTCGCTTGAGTTGCAGGTAATACTTCATGAGAACCATCTATTTTCGCAACCACTAATGATGGTTCTGCTGAGTTATAACTTAATCGTTGATATTCGCCTGCCGGAATAATCCACGTTAAACCAACCACAATTACTGTAATTGCAAATAAAATAGTAAATGCGGTCGGAAACGCAAACTTTTTAAGTTTCATAGCGTCCTCGACTTAAATAAGAGGTAACGACTGCCAGTAGAAATAATATCTAACTGGCAGTGTTTATTTTTAAAATTAGTTTTAGAATAATAAAAATAATATTAATTAGAGATAATTATTGTGCCTGTTTTTCCTTCTAAAGCAGATAATGCATTATCTAAAGAAGTAATAATTGCTTGTGCATCCTTGTGACTTTCTTTTATAAAATTAAGACAAGCTTCAACTTTAGGTAACATACTTCCTTTAGCAAATTGCCCTTGAGAAATATATTCTTCAGCTTGAGAGAGTGTTATTTTATCTAAGTTGACTTGCTCTGGTTTATTAAAATTAATTGCCACTTTATCAACAGCCGTTAATATCAGTAAAATATCCGTTTTTAATTCGACAGCTAATTTAGCACTGGAGTTATCTTTATCAATAACGGCATCAATGCCCTCTAATAAATTATCTTTCCTAATAACAGGAATACCACCGCCACCAACCGTAATCACGACGATATTGTGTTCAACTAACTGTTTAATAATCGGTGATTCTACAATTTCTAACGGCTTTGGTGATGGAATAACGCGACGATATCCACGCCCTGCATCTTCCATAAAATGAAAACCATGCTCTTTTTGAATCGCCTCAGCTTGCTGTTGAGTATAAAACGCACCAATTGGTTTTGTAGGTGATAAAAAAGCAGGATCATTTTTATCAACAACCACTTGGGTCACTATTGTTGCACATCCATGATTTTTATTTAGATGTCGTGCACACAATTCATCATTAATAGCTTGTTGTAAGTGATAACCGATATAACCTTGGCTCATCGCACCACATTCAGCAAATGGCATATAAGGCGTGCCAATATTTTGTTGTGATGCATAATCCATAGCTAAATTTATCATCCCAACTTGTGGGCCATTACCATGACCAATAATGACTTGGTAACCTTTCTCAACCAAATCTACGATAGGCTTAGCGGTTTTTCGTACTATCTGCTTTTGCTCTAGTGGCGTATTTCCTAATGCATTTCCCCCTAAAGCAATAAATACCTTTTTAGGCATTGTTAACTCCTTGCTTTAGCTTAAAGTGGCGAACATAACTGCTTTAATGGTATGCATACGGTTTTCAGCTTGATCAAAAACTTTTGATTGGCGAGATTCAAAAACATCATCAGCCACTTCCATTTCACTCAAACCAAATTTCTGATAAATATCTTCACCAATAATAGTTAAACGATCGTGAAATGAAGGTAAACAGTGTAAGAAAATCGCATGAGGATTTGCCATTTTCATCATAGAACTATTCACTTGATAGGCTTTTAATAAGCGAATGCGCTCATCCCATACACTATCTGGCTCACCCATTGAAACCCAAATATCGGTATAGAGAACATCCGCGTCTTTTGCCCCTTTTTCAATATCCTCGGTTAACGTGATAGAGCCTTCATTTTCTGCCGCGATTGCACGACACTCTTTCACCAGTTGCTCTTCAGGCATTAAAGATGCTGGGCCACACGCTGTAAAATGTAAGCCTAATTTCGCACAAACCACCATTAAAGAGTTAGCAACATTATTGCGAGCATCACCAAAGAAAGTCAGCTTAAGCCCTTTTAAATGACCAAAGTTTTCTTCAACAGTCAGCATATCCGCCAACATCTGAGTTGGATGGAATTTATCAGTAAGACCATTCCATACTGGTACTCCTGATTTCGCCGCCAGCTCTTCAACTAATGACTGATCGAAACCACGATATTCAATACCATCATAGAAACGCCCTAACACACGTGCAGTATCTTCAATAGACTCTTTTTTCCCCATTTGTGATGAGCCAGGATCAAGATAAGTCACCCCCATTCCTAAATCATAGCCCGCAACTTCAAAAGCGCAGCGTGTCCGTGTTGAGGTTTTTTCAAATAATAAAACAATGTTTTTACCTTCCAAAGAACGATGAGGAATACCGGTCATTTTTAATGATTTAAAATGTTTAGATAACTTTAATAAATATTGAATTTCAGCAGATGAAAAATCGAGTAATTTTAAAAAACTTCTACCTTTAATATTAATAGACATAATAATCCTATCTCCTAATTATTCTGATAATAATAGAGTTAAAAATGATTTTTTATTTATAAAAATAGAAACTCCCCCAATAACACACGTTATTAGGAAATATGCTTTATATTTTTAGCGTGAGGAAAGAGAGCTTAGCCGTTAAAAACGGAGAAATGAAAACATTGACGTTTTTTATACATCATAATGTGGGCAATACGTCTAATATGAGGCGTTTTCCTATTATTATTTTCCATAATACTAGTACCTTCATCTATAGGTATTAAATGAGGGTTACAGTGAAACATATAGGAATTAACATTAATGTGATTATCATCTCAATTATCTATTTATGACTAAAATCATATCCCATTAAAAACAAATAATAAATCAAACATCCCATTAACACACAGATATTATAAGGAGAATTGAATTTATATTATAAAACTATCTCAATTAAATTAATAAGATAATATAAAATAAACCAATAAAAACAATCAGGCTTTATTTGGTTATTATTTATTATATTTTATAAATGTTAATATCAATGATATATTTTAACATTAAAATAATTTAGCCAGCATCATTACAGCACTACAAATAATTAAAACTAAAGTCGCATACTGAAACACCCTATCAGGCATCCTTATTAGCAACCATTTAGACAGCGGAATCGAGATCAACGAGCCTAAAAATAACAAAAGCGCCAAATGAATATCCGTATGCCCGTCTTGCATATAAGCCAGTGCCGAAGATCCCGATAACAATGTTGTGGTAAATATAGAAGTACCAATGGCCTGCTTAATAGAGAGGTTTGCATAACGTAGTAATAACGGTAATACAACTACACCGCCCCCCACACCGGTTGCACCTAAAATAACCCCTGCCATAACCGCAGGAAGTAAAAGTGCTTTAATATTTAAAGGTCCTAGTTTTATATTTTCAATCACAACCGGAGGTGATGAGAAAAACATTCTCTGCACAAAGAGAAAAAGAGAAAAAACAATCGCCCCCACGACAAGCGCATTAATTCCCCACTCTACTTGTTGCTGATACTGCTCTAATGAACCCAAATAGTTAACCAAAACGCTGGCCAAAAAGGTACTTGGTAGCATTATTCCTAATACAATCATTGCTCTTTTAAAAGGAATATTGCCAAGGCGAAAATGCATATAAGACGAGGTGACCTTCATCAACATCGATAATAAATTTGCAGTCGCCACAGCCATTAATGCATTCATACCAAAAAAATACGTCAATACAGGTAAAACAATAACACCCCCACCCACGCCCGTTGTGCTAATAATTAAACCAATAGCAGCACCCACCGCTAATGTGGTAATAAGTAACATTATTGATTTCCTTGCATGACAGCTTCTCGCCCTTTTAATAAGGCTTTTTCTGCTGACTCACTCGCCAGTGTCATATATTTAAAAAACAACACATCAAAGGCGACCATTTGTAAAACTTGTGGCGTGATCACCCCTAATTGAGAATGCTGTTCGTCATAAAAATAGGGCAATGTATAATCGGATAATCGAGTTGCTTCATCTTGTCCAAAACGCGTTAATGCCACCGTTAAACAGCCTTCATTCTTTGCTGATTTCAGCATCCGATTAATATCCGCCGTATTTCCTCTAGCCGTGACAGCAATAGCAATATCATCAGAAGATAAATTAGCGGAATAAGCCAGTTGAGCATGAAGATCCGAACTAAATAAGGCGTTTTTATTCACACGAATAAGCTTATGAAAAATATCACTTGCTACAACTGCTGATGCTCCAATACCAAACAGGACAATACGTTTAGCTGAGACCATTTTTTCAGCCAGCAGATCAATACACTTGGGATCTAACAAAGCCAATGAATCCTGAATAGCGCTAGTAAATAGATGACCTGTTTTTGAAATAATTAATTCTGTCGGATCTGTTTTCGCTAAATTACCATAAAGAATATCGCCACTGCTTTTTTGTTGCTTTTCTTCTGAAAGATAATCAATTTTAAATTCAGGATAACCACGATATCCCATTTGACGAGAGAAACGGATAACAGAAGCACTACTTACACCGGCTTTAAGTGCCAGATCAGCCGCATTCATACTGGCAATATTCTCACTATTCTCCAATAAATAATGAGCAATACGTTGTTCTGTACCTTTGCCTTGTGTTAGCAAACTTTCAAGCTTTTTTGTCAGCGTTGACATTCTGTTATCCTTTTTATCACTGGCTTATTTTTCTGGATCAGTAAAACCCATTAGCATACTGGCAATAAAACCGACAATCCATGCACCTAATACCGCGATCAGGAACTTAATAATTTGCCCATCACCAACTAACGGAATTAATGATAACCCAGCAGTACCAAATGGAATAATGATCCCCACTTGGAAATATGCCATTAATGCACCACCAGCAGCACCACCAATACATCCCGCTATAAAAGGTTTTCCTAATGGAAGAGAAACACCAAATAATAGCGGCTCACCGACACCAAAAATACCCACAGGTAATGCGCCCATTAATGTTTTCTTTAAACGTTGATTTTTAGTACGTAGATAAACCCAAAAACAAGAGCCTACTTGCCCCATTCCGCCCATAGCTAAAATAGGGAACAGGTAATTTAAACCAAAAGTATTTAAGATTTCGGTATGAATAGGAATTAATCCTTGATGTAATCCTGTTAAGAGTAAAAATAAGAAACTCCCCCCTAACGCAGCACCAGTTACAACCGCACCACCACCTTGATTTAATAGTGATAATGATACGCCTTGCGCTAATAACTGATTAAGGTAATGACCGATAGGTTGGAATATCATAATCGCCACAAGTGAAGAGACTAAAATCGTCACAAAGGGCGTAAGAATAAGATCGAGACTCTCTTTAACGATGCTACGAAACCACAGTTCTAATTTTGAAGAGAATACCACAACCATTAAGACGGCAAAAATTCCACCACTGTTTGGCTGTAATTTCTCACCAAATAACGTGATATCAGCAAGCCCTGGCATGGCTAATAATCCAGCCATTACCGCGCCAATTGAAGTTGATGCACCCAACTCTTTCGCTGTATTTATCCCAATCATAATGGAGAGATAAGCAAAAACGGTACTGCCGATTAATTTGAATAATTTAAATAACTCAGGGAACTGATCTACTAAACCGGGAGCCATTAAACGAATAATATTAATTAGCCCCATAATCAAGCCACAGCCAATTAATGCGGGGATCGTAGGAACAAAAATAGCTGCTAACGTATTAAGCATACGGCGAATAGAAAACCCTTTTTTCACAGGTGTTGACGCAGGCTCATCTTCACTACTTGCTGAACTTTTTTGCATACGCTTATTCATGATGGAATAAACTTTTGCAGCTGTTCCCATTCCGACAATCACTTGATGTTGCTCACCATTAAATACAACACCTTTAACGCCTTCGACTTGTTTTAAAGCATCAGCATTAAACAGCGAACTATCCTTTAAAACCAATCGAATGCGAGTCATACAATGTGTTAAGGTTGCCACATTTTGAAACCCACCAGCATGTTTTTCTATTTCTATTGCTAACGTGTCGAGGTGTTCTATTTTATTAGCCATATGTATGCCTGCTAAAGTTCAGAGTATTTACTCATATTGTTATTAATTAAATAGGGCAAGTTGCTGTTGTAGCGAACGATAAGGATATTGCTGTGTGATTTGCTCAACTTTCTCCACACTTAGATGAAGCTCATACATTAAAATGGCTTTTCTAGGATGATAATTAACCATTTGTAATAGTGTTCTGGCTCTTTCATTGGAAATTCCACACACTTCGCTAACAATACCTTCAGCACGACGTTGTAATTTCTCATTACTCGCAATCACATCTACCATCAGGTTTTTATGCACTTTACCGAGCTTAGTCATTACACTGGTGCTTAACATACCCAAAATCATTTTTTGAGCTGTACCACTTTTCATTCTTGTAGAGCCAGTTAATACCTCTGCGCCTACGTCTGGTGCAATAGATAAATCAGCAATCTCACTCATCTCACTTTTTCCACGCGTGGTAATAGATATTGTTAACGCTTTTAATTCCTTGCCATATTGCAACGCGGCAACCGTAAAAGGAGTTCGGCCGCTTGCAGCAATACCAATAACGACATCTTTATTACTAACATGGCGACGTTGAAGCTCTTCAATTGCCGCCTCTTGGCTATCTTCAATATTTTCAACTGCTTTTAGCATTGCATCATGACCACCTGCAATAATGGCCTGCACTAATGTAGAAGGTACACCAAAAGTTGGCGGACATTCGGCACTGTCTAATACTGCTAATCGCCCACTCGTTCCTGCACCAACATAAAAAATACGCCCACCTTTTTGCAAACGTTCAGTAATTTTTTCTACCGCATAGGCAATAGCTGGTAATTCTTTTTTGACTGCATTTGCAACCGTCATATCTGCACTATTGATTAATGTGACCAATTCCAATGCACTTAACTCTGAAAATTGGGTTGTTTCTTGGTTACTTTCATTTTTAAGACATTGGCTCAATGCATCTTCTTTCATCACAACAACCTTATGAAACTAAATTTCAATTAAAAATACATTTAATGAAATTATATTTCAATCCTATTTGTCCTGATGGTGTGAAATAAATCACATAATACGAGATCTTTTTCTGTAGAGAAAAATTTAATAGTCATCATCAATATAATTTAATTAATTGATTTCAATGGAGTTCTCTCAATTATCTTATGAGCTAGATAACTGAGAGAATAGAAAGGAGTGGTTATGAAAAAGGATATTACTTTGCTTGTGACAAAAACTGCCCAAACTCTTCAATACTCGGATAAGAAGATTGTGTGCCTTTTCCGGCGACACTTAAGCCTGAAAACATCACCGCTTTATTTAATGCTTCTTCAATATTATTAGTGTGAACATAATAATGAGAAAAACAACCAATAAAGGCATCGCCTGCTCCACTGGTATCTATTGCATCAACTTCAATAGCAGGAATATATTTTTCAATTTCACCATTCATCCATAATGCGCCTTTCTCACCTAATGTGACGATGACATTCTTAAAGCCTTTTTGTAGTAAAGAACAAGCGGCTTCGCGAATTTCATCCATTGTGGTGATTGGCATACCTGTCAAAATTTCAAGCTCTGTTTCATTCGGAACAAAAAAGTCACAACGGGCAGCAATATCAAGATCTAATGCTTTTGAAGCAGGTGCAGGGTTAAATAACACAGGAATATGGTGTTTGTTACCAAACTCAATAGCGTGATAGACCGTTTCAAGCGGGATTTCTAATTGCAGTACAATTATTTTGCATTTTTTCAGGCTATCTGCTGCTCTATCAATATCTTCTGGTGACAAATGTTGATTAGCACCCTTAACAATTAAAATACTATTTGATGATTGAGAAGTCACAAAAATAGGTGCAACACCGCTTGTTGTACCCGGCACTTTTTCAACATAGCGTGTGTTAATGCCATAAGATCCTAAATTCATGATGGTGTTATCCGCAAAAATATCATCGCCAACTTTTGTTAACATCATCACTTTTGAATTTAATTTAGCAGCAGCAACCGCTTGATTTGCTCCTTTACCACCACAACCAATTTTAAATGCCGGCGCCTCAAGGGTTTCACCCTCTTTTGGCATCCTATCTATATAGGTGATCAAATCCACCATATTTGAACCAATCACTGCGATATCCATAGCGCCTCTTACTCTTATGTAAAATTTATAAATGTGAAAATAGTGACATTCTGATAGATGTATAACAGTATCATGTTATTTAAATATCATTTGTGATTGTTATCTCGTTAAAACGGCACTAATATGTTGCCAAAGTAACATGAGTGATAAATAACAATCTTCTTATTAAGGAATATACAATGCGTCCATTAGCTAATTATATCGATCATACCCTTCTTGCTGCAGATACAACTGAAGCACAAATCAAGAAATTGTGTGCTGAAGCAGCTGAACACGGTTTCTTCTCTGTTTGTATTAACACTTCTTACATCCCTTTAGCAAGAACTTGCCTTGAAGGAAGTGATGTAAAAGTATGTTGTGTTATCGACTTCCCATTTGGTGCTGGTTTAACTGCAACAAAAGCATTTGAAGCCGCTGAAGCTATCCGCCAAGGCGCACAAGAAGTCGATATGGTTATTAACATTGGCATGTTAAAAAGCGGTCGTTTAGACTTTGTAAAACAAGATATCGAGGCCGTAAAAGCGGCTTGTGGTAACACAACACTGAAAGTTATTTTAGAAACTTGCTTATTAACTGACGACGAAGTACGTTTAGTGTGTGAAATGTGTCGTGAGATCCGCGTTGATTTTGTGAAAACATCAACAGGATACAGTACAATGGGCGCTACAGAACATCATGTTGCATTAATGCGTAAAACAGTGGGTGACGAAGTGGGCGTAAAAGCGTCTGGTGGTGTTCGCGATCGCCAAACAGCATTAAACATGATCAAAGCAGGTGCAACTCGTATTGGTGCTAGCGCAAGTGTCGCTATCGCAACAGATTCAGATGCACCTGAATCAAACTACTAAATAGTTTAGCGTATATTTTCTTGGAGTACGCTATTCAATAACACAAGGATCCTTCGGTGATAGAGACCAAACAGCACGAACGTTTGCGCCGCCTCAGTGAATGTATAAAACGCTCAGGTCGCATACATCTTAAAGACGCCGCGAGGATCCTTGAAGTTTCTGAAATGACGATTAGACGCGATCTTAGTTCTGACGCTGAAAATCCATTTCCAATGTCATTATTGGGTGGCTATATTGTTGCATTAGCCCAACCTCATTCTGGATTAATTTCAACATCATCCGATATTATTACACCAGATCAAACGGAAGAACTTCATATCCCTAATCTTGCTGCCGGTATGGTCTCTGAGGGTGATGTCCTTTTTTTCGATAATGGGCAATTTATTCCTACACTGATTGAACTTATACCTGATAATCTGCACTTCACGGGGATCTGTTATTCTCATCGTGTATTTTTAGCATTAAGCCAGAAAAAAAATGCCACCGTCTTACTTTGTGGTGGTGAATATCGTTCTAAAAGTGATTCATTCTACAACCCTACCCAACCTTCTTATCTTGATAGCATTAATCCTAAAAAAGCCTTTATTGCAGCTGAAGGTGTCCATCTCGATTTTGGTGTTACCTGTTATAACATCGACGATCTTTATATGAAGAAAAAAGCGATGGATAAATCTATTCGTAAGATCTTACTTACCAAATACCACTATTTTGATGAAACAGCGACAGGCAATATGGGCGATTTAGCTCAGTTTGATGTTGTTATCACAGATAGAAAATTAACGGATGATTACGAAGATTATTGCCGAAAAAGCTCAGTAAAAGTGATTTATTAATTAAAAATAGAGTGCTAACTAAAATAGATAATAAAGAAAAGTTAGCCTTAAATTAAATAAATTATATTTATTCTCTTTTATAAAAATAAAGAAAACTCACGCCACTTTTTGATTGCCAAGGCAAAAAAAAGTGGTTACTATGCCCGCGATTTATTATTTCTCACCCATTTTAATTAACGCAAGGAGGTATCCCATGACAACTAAAAATATGAATACTCTTTGCGGACAATCTCAGAAGTAATCCTTTTTTCCTTCTTTTTGCTGTCCGCCAATCAATTTATTTTTTTATCCTTTACATTATATGGATTGGTATATGGACAAGTGTGTTCATTATTTATCTGATAGCGTTTGTTATATCGCATCAGATAATACTTGGATTGAAAGCAAAGCAATCCAACAATTAGAAACAACGGCTCAACTTCCTGATATGACTTATGTCGCAGGTATGCCAGATCTACATCCTGGTCGTGGTTATCCTATTGGTGCAGCCTTTTTTTCTGTTAATCGTTTTTATCCTGCCTTAGTCGGAAATGATATCGGCTGTGGTATGACACTCTTTCAAACTGAATTTAAAAACAACAAACTCAACTTAGATAAAGCAGAAAAACAGTTGAGTGAAATGAGTGATATCGCACCTTCAGAATGGTTAGAAACTCATCTATCGACTGAAATGCAAAACCACTCTTTTGCTGGCTCTTTAGGCTCTATTGGTGGTGGTAATCACTTTGCTGAATTCCAGCAAATTGACCAAGTGATTAATGAAACGCTTTTCGCTGAAAGTGGTATCAATAAAAAACAGTTATTGCTCTTAGTCCACAGTGGATCACGAGGTTTAGGACAATCTATCTTACGCTCTCACACAGAACAATTTGGTCATAAAGGGCTGGTTGCAAACACTGATGATGCAAATGAATATTTGCAAGCTCACAATAAAGCACTTGATTATGCAAAACTAAATCGTCGCCTTATTGGTGAAAGAATGATGCGCCAAATTCATACTCAAGGTGAAGTCATTTCTGATGTTAATCATAATCTTGTAGAGCCTTGTGAATTACATGGTCAACAAGGTTGGTTACATCGTAAAGGTGCAACACCAGCACATCACGATATGGTCGTTATTCCGGGTTCACGCGGTGACTACAGTTATATTGTTAAGCCCATTGTGTCTGAATTAAGCCTTCATTCATTACCGCATGGTGCAGGCAGAAAATGGATGCGTACCGAGTGTAAAGGCCGTTTATCACACCGTTTTACACCCTTACAACTTTCACGAACTGCATTAGGTAGCCGTATTATTTGTGCCAATAAACAACTGATTTATGAAGAAGCACCACAATCTTATAAATCAATTGAAACTGTGATTGAAAGTATGGTGAGCATTGGGTTAATCGAAGTTATTGCACGTTTAAAACCTGTGATCACCTATAAAACAAGTGGGGAGATGGCGTAATGTTATTACAATTCACCTCCGCACAAGGCCCTGAAGAGTGCTGTTTAGCCGTTGAAAAAGCCTTAAATTACTTTTTGAAATCGACATTAAAACAACAAGTTAACGTAACCATACTTGAAAAAGAGCCTTCACGTTATGGCTTAAAATCTGCATTAGTGTCTCTTGAAGGCAATGATGCACAAACTATCGCCCAACAGTGGGCGGGTTCAGTACAATGGCAATGTGCAAGCACGTTACGACCACGACATAAACGTAAAAACTGGTTTATTGGTGTTGCTTGTTTTGAACAACCTGATGAAATTAATGACAAAGAAATTGTCTTTGAAACCATGCGTTCCAATGGCCCCGGTGGTCAGCATGTTAACAAAACAGAGTCTGCGGTCAGAGCAACACATATTGCCACCGGCATTAGTGTAAAAGTGCAATCAGAGCGTAGTCAGCACGCCAATAAAAAGCTCGCTAAGCAACTTATTGCATGGCATTTAGAGACTTATATGATGAAGCAACACGCCTCATTAAATAGCCAACGCCATATTGCCCATCACCGAGTTATTCGTGGCGATGCCACACTCTGTTTTAGTGGTAATGACTTTGTTCTGATAAGCAAATAATGTTATTAATCTAACAAAAGCAAAGCCACGATTTTTAATCGTGGCTTTTTTAAGACAAAAATACCCTACAATAAGATTTTTTAAATTAAAAAATCAATAAAGCGTATAGTGAGTTTTAATAAATAAATCTTACAGTTAATACATTTATTTTATTTAATTAATCTTATTTCTTTTAATAACATCACATTTATTCAAATATAAACGTTATTAATAATGATTAATTAAACGGATGCAGGTGTATTTCGCATTTTAACAGTGAATGTCACAACAGCAGAGGCAACCAATGCAATTATCATAAACATAAATGCACTGTCATAACTGCCACCACTTGCTTTAATTAAGAAGCCCATAACCGGTGCGGAAACAACACCCGCCATTTGACCACCAAAGTTAACAATTCCCGAAGCACGGCCCATGATTTTATTTGGGATAGTATCCATCAAAATACCCCAGAACATTGCCATGGCGAAGAACATAAATAATGCTGAAATACACTGATAAACTACTGCCATATCAGCACTTTCAACGGTGTAGGTCATATATAAAAAGCCTGCTGCAATTACTGCGGTAACCATATACAACCATTTACGTTGTGATTTACATTTATCAGAAACATAACCGCCTAATAATGTCCCACCAGCACCAAATAAGAATGGAATAGCCGCCATTACCCCTGTTTTCGCCAAAGAGAATTCACGAACAGTAATTAAATAGCTTGGCAACCAAGTTGAAAATCCCCAAAAGGTGATATCAAACAGAAACCAAATGGCTGCCATTTGCCATAACACTGGCATTTTTAACACATCTTTAAAAGGGACGGCTTCAACAGGTTTATCCGTTAATGTACCATCTGCCGCTAATTCATCGAGATCTTGCTGAGTAATGCTTGGGTGATCTTTTGGATTATCACGAGTAAAGAAGTAGATACCTGCGGCAATTAATAAGCCCGGAATACCTAAAACAATAAATACCATATGCCAGCCAAAAGCACCGATAATACTGGCTGCAACAATTACGGCTAATGCAGGCCCTAAAGTATTTACGGTTGATTGAATGGCAGTAGCACGACCACGCTCTTTAGATGGGAAATAAGTTGAGATCATTTTCCAAGAAGCGGATGGAAAACAGCCTTCACCAATACCAAATAAGAATCGTACCGCTAACATTAACGGTAATGTAAACACCATCCCCGTTAAACTGGTAAATACTGACCACCAAGCGATCCCTATTGCCATAATTTTACGTGCACCAAAGCGGTCAGCTAAGAAACCTCCCGGTATTTGGAATGCGGCATAACCGACAAAGAAGGCACTAATGATTAAGCCTTGTTGAGTGGTATCAAGATTAAGATCACGCCCAATAAAAGGTAACGAAACACTCATCACCATTCTATCTAAGAATGAAAGTAACCATGCTAACCAAATCAAAGATAAAACGGTGTAACGAGCTTTCCATGTCTTCTTCTGTTGAAGGTCTGGAATAATATTTGAACTCATTTTCCTGTTCCTCAGGTAAGGGGAAACCATCACGGTTGAAGAACAACCGTGATAAACAGAGATAAGATTTAACGTTTAAGAGCGCTATTGTGTTGTTATGCTCTTAAAACATGACCGCTACAGGCGTAACTTTCGACTCCATTAATTAAAGCGATACGCCCATTGACCATCACCAAATCAATTCCTTCTGGATATTGGTTTGGTTCAACAAACGTGCCTTTATCAATAATGGTCTCAGGATCAAGCATCACAATATCTGCTGCATACCCTTCTTTAATCAAACCTCTGTCGGTTAATCTAAGGACTTCAGCAGGTTTACCTGTCATTTTGCGGATAGCTTGTTCCCAAGTGAGGCATTTTTCTTCTCTAACGTATTTACCTAAAACACGAGGGAATGCACCAAATACACGAGGATGAGGTTTTCCTGCGCCCATTAATCCATCAGTACAGACGTTTTGCTCAGGACGACATAAAAATTTGATAACGTGCTCTTCTGTACCATAAAAATCCACCATACCTACCGCATTTTCTTCTTCATATAGCAGGTCAAAGGTTGCGTTATAGGGATCTTTACCTCTCAATTTGCCTAGCTCGACAAGACTAAGCCCAACAGCATCTTGGTTTTTTTCTGTTTTAGAACTAGTGACATAAATATTTTCTAATCCTGCGAAATCAATAAAGTTATCCCAACCTGGGATACCTTTTTCGATATCTTCAATCATCTTTTTACGCAGTTCAGGAGAGGCTAAACGTTCTAATAGTTTCTCTGTACCCCCTGCATGAACCCAAGGTGGTAAAATTACCCCAAGCATGGTACTGCCTGCCACATACGGATATTGGTCAAAAGAGATACGAATACCCTCTTTTTGGGCTTGCTCTAACATACCGAGCATTTCATCGATTAATCCCCAGTTTTTCTTACCGCATACTTTCATATGAGAAATATGCAACCAAACACCGGATGCTTTAGCGATATCAATAAGCTCTTGAGTAGACTGAATAATATCGTCAGCTTCACTACGTTGGTGAACAACAAAAATACCATTATGCTTCGCGGTAACCTTACAAAGCTCGATCATTTCGGCGGTATCGCCAAAGGCACAAGGCATATAAATCAATCCTGTTGATAAACCAAATGCCCCTGCTTTTAATTCACGCTCTAAGATCTCACACATTTTGGCGACATCTTCACGAGTAGAGGGATTACCTTCTAATCCCATTGCTTCCATTCTGATATTTCCATGAGGTACAAGGTAAGCGAGATTGGTTGCAGAGCCTCTGGCTTCCAACATCCCTAAGTAACCTTCGGTATTTTTAAAATGCCAATCAATACTGTCAGAATCTCCATCTAACCCCGCAATATTCTTACGCCATGCAGAAATATACTGCTCTGGCAATGGTGCTAACGCGACACCATCTTGCCCTAATAATTCCGTGGTGATCCCTTGACGGATCTTTGCCGATAATGCGGGATTAAGTAGAGCAGAAAGATCGGAGTGAGTATGCGTATCAATAAAGCCAGGACAGACTATCTTCCCTGTAGCATCAATTATTTGATCATTTGTTTTTGTCTCAAACTGACCGATTTTTATTATTTTTCCTTCATTAACCACGACATCAGCTTGAAATGCACTTGCCCCTGTTCCATCAATAACAGTGGCGTTTTTAAATATTGTTTTCATTCTGTTATTTCTCCAAAGAGCATCTGGCTATTTCGCCAGATACTCTTCTAGTAAGGATTTATTTGAGTAAGAATTAAAGGTGATAAAGGCTGTTCATAATGCTGTAATAACCGCGAGCAGCGCCTTTGAGTTGCTCAATCTCGATATATTCATCAATGGTATGTGCTAAATTTTCGCGAGATGGACCAAAACCAATCGTTTTAATACCCGCTTCACCCGCATAATGGCTACCGTTGGTACAGAAAGAGTATTGTGTGACCGTTGGTTTGAAACCAAATTCATGTAACCCTTTTAAAACACTTTGCACATAAGGGTCACTCTCTTCTAATACCCAACCAGGGAAGAAACGCTCACCTTCAATAGTCGCACCGGTGTAACATTTTTCAGTACCATAGGCATAAGAGACTTTGGCTTTAAAATCCGCATCTTGAGAAGCGAGTTCATCAATGGCTTTTTGCAGTGGTGCAAGCACGCCTTCTTTTGTTTCACCGACTAATAAACGGCGATCGTAAGTGGCTCGACAATACTCAGGTACAACAGAAGCTCCCGGATAAGGCGCTGATTTAATATCCGTCAGCTCTAAGATCCCTTTTCCTAATATCGGATGAACAGGTGGCGTTAATGCTCTGATCTTCTCGATCAGTTTTGCCATTTTATACACTGAGTTGATCCCAGCATCTGGGTTGGCGGAGTGCGCTGGCTTACCAAAGGTTTCAACAACAATTTCGGCACGGCCACGTTGCCCTATTTTCAGGTTTAATTCAGATGCTTCACCAATCACCACATAATCGGGTTTATATCGCTCTGAAACCAGTCTTGCCGCCACACCTTCAAAGCATTCTTCATGTACAATACAAGAGACATAAATACGGCCAGCAAAATTACGCTGATTATCTTGACCATAAAAACCAATTGCCGAAATCATCGCAGCCACAGCACCTTTCATATCACTAGTACCACGACCATAAATCTTGCCATCTTTTATTTCTGCACCATAAGGTTTTTCTTTCCAGTCTTGCTCACTCACTGGAACAGTATCGATATGACCATCAAAAATAAGGGTTTTCCCTGGGTGTTGGCCTATAATTCCACCAATAATATTGCCGTATTTATCAATATGAATATCGTCAAAATCATAGCTTTTCATCATCTCTTCTATGACTTTAACAACGTTACCTTCTTCACCCGAATAGCTTTTTTGTTGGATTAATAATTGGCAATTCTTAATAACTTCATCAAATCGGTTTGCTGATAACATACTTTTTCACTCCAAAAGACTTATTTGTTTTTTAAAATTGTTTGAAGCTAGGCAACTCACCATCCCACACGATATCGCGATAACGCTCAGGATCTGTGTCACCTTCAGTGCTTATCACAAGCACTCTTGCATTTTCATCTAATCCCAGCTCTTCTTTCACACTTTGATAAACCGGTGATTGCATTAAAATAGAGAGCAATCCTGTTGTCACAGCGCCAGATTCACCAGAAATGATGTGCGGATCACCGGGTAAAGGGTTCCCTAAAATCCGCATTCCCCTAGTCGCGACGGCATCAGGGCAAGAGAAAAATGCCGCTGAATAATCGCGTAACAAATTCCAACCAATACTATTCGCTTCACCACAAGCAAGCCCCGCCATAACGGTTTGTAAATCTCCGCCAACAGGAATGGCATCCGCTTTCCCTGATACGGCAGATTGATATAAACAGTCGGCAATACGTGCTTCTGCCACAATCACTTTAGGGGCTTGTTTGCCATAAGCTGCGGTTACCATGCCTTGCACCATACCCGCAAAAGAGCCCACGCCGGCTTGTACAAAAATATGCGTCGGTGGTACTTCATGTAATTGCGAAAGAGATTCCAGCATTAAAGTGCCATAGCCTTGCATGATCCATAAAGGGATCTCTTCATAGCCATCCCATGCAGTGTCTTGAACCACGATCCAGCCATATTTTTCAGCCATTTCCGCTGTCATTCTCACTGCATCGTCATAGTTCATATCAACGATTTCAGCGACTGCGCCTTCTCGTAAAATGGCATCTAAACGTTCTTGTGATGATCCTTTTGGCATATAGACCACCGCTTTTTGCTTTAACTGTCTTGCCATCCAAGCAACGCCACGTCCATGATTCCCGTCAGTGGTTGTCGCAAAAGTTACGCCATTTAACTTTTTCCTGATCTCATCACTGATCATTACCTCATAAGGTAATTCACTTATGTCCATTTCAAGAAAATCAGCGATATGGCGCGCCATCGCATAAGCACCACCTAACGCTTTAAACGCTTTTAAACCAAAACGGAAAGATTCATCTTTGAGATATAACTCACCAACCCCTAAAGTTTTAGCTAACTGGGGTAAATGAAATAACGGTGTAGGTGCGTATCCTGGAATAGTTCTGTGAAAATCTAACGCTTTGGCTAACTCGTCATAATGAAAAGGGGCAAGCTCAGCGGTTGGTTTTCGCGTAAATGAACTTTGGTTAATCAGGTACTGCAATTGCTCCTGCATGGAATTACCTCTTAATCACACTTTAAAATTCGCGATAACCCAATATCGCGATTAATCGGAATACATAGGGTTATCCCCTATATCGCAATATGTATGCCAACTCACTCAAAAAGCATCTAATAAAAATACAATTAATTGATTTTAAATATATTTATTACTTTAGTGATTAAGGGGTAAAATTTCTGATACAGAAAAGCTGTGATCTAGACGGTTTTATTTAGTTGATAAATTATCAATAATAAGAAACTGTGTGAGCTTTATACAAAATAAAACTAACCAATTAATAAATAACAATTAAATAAAACATCAAAAATAGATGATGATAATTTATTATCAATAATGATAATTTTAAGGTGAGAATGTGATGCACTCATTACTTAGTACACTGCAAGATGAAATCAGCAAATATACCGATGCCATTGCAGGGATCACTGGCACTGATGTTGAAATTATTGATAACAATTTAATTCGTATCGCAGGTACAGGACGTTACCGCTATATGCTCAATCAAGATGTCTCCAATAATGGGCATATTTATCGTCATGTACTGCAAGTACAAAAGACTATTTTGATTGAAGATCCGAAAGAAAATAGCCTCTGCCAACTTTGTCAAAATCGCTTAACCTGCACTGAAGAGCTTGATCTTAATGCCCCTATTTTTCTGAATAACCAAGTTATTGGTGTAATTGGAATTATCTGTTCTAACCGAGAACAAAAGATGTTTTTGATGAAGCAAAAACAAGCTTTTATCACCTTTATCGAACAATTTTCAGAAATGATCTCAAGCCGTATTTTTGAATGCCTTGAAAGGCTTCGTGAACAAGAGCGATTTGGCACTTTTCGAAATTTAATTGATGTGATGGATAGAGGCGTAATTGCTATTGATAGCCAAGGTAAGATTTGGCATGCCAATCTTTCTGCTTTGCGTTTTTTTGATTGTGAGCTTATTGGTCAGTCTCTTGATATCGATATGACTGGCGATATCCTTTATGGTGATGAAGAAGCGTGGCTGATATTAAACCAGCAACGCTACCATGTTCTGTGTAAAAAAATCACCTTTTCATCAGTTGATAACGACCAACTTACCATGGTTATCTTTCATGATGCCCGTGATTATATGACGCAGGTAAATGCCCTTTCCGTTGATGAAAATCCCCACTCTCCTTTAATTGGTAATTCACAAAATATGCTTCACTTAAAAAGCATGCTAAGTAAAGTTGCCGTAAGCCATGCCAGTGTGCTTATCACAGGAGAAAGTGGCTCAGGTAAAGAAGTGGTTGCTTATACTATTCATCAACAAAGCCTACGCACAAAGCAGCCTTTTATTACTATTAACTGTGCTGCTATTCCTGAACAACTCTTAGAAAGCGAGCTTTTTGGTTATGTGCGTGGCGCTTTTAGTGGTGCTGATCCTAAAGGCCGTATTGGTAAATTTGAATTAGCTCATGGTGGTAGCCTATTTCTTGATGAAATTGGTGATATGCCTTTGCATTTACAAGCCAAACTTTTACGTGTACTCCAAGAAAAAAGTATTACCCGTGTTGGCTCTAATAATCTAATTAATATTGATGTGCGTATTATTGCCGCCACAAACAAAGATCTGCGTGAAATGGTAAATAAAGGGCAATTTCGTGAAGATTTATTTTATCGTCTCAATGTTGTTCCGATCCATACACCAGCATTACGTGATCACAGAGAAGATATTGCAGAGCTTGCACAATTCTTTGCTGATAATCTGGCTTTAACCTATCAAAGGCCTTCCACGAAGATCCCCAACGTTGTTATTAACTACTTATATTCCTATGATTGGCCCGGTAATATTCGCGAGTTACGCAATGTGATTGAATATATGTATGTTATGCAAGGGGATACCGTCGATTTAAATCTCAGCCACCTTCCGCCTTATCTGTTAGAGGCTTCTCATGGTGATATATTAGAAAAAGAAAATCTTAGTCGTATCTATACCAAAACTAACGCATCCCATGAACATCAAACTCAATCCTTAAACACACAAGAACTTCTCAAAACTAGAAGCTTAACATCAGAGTATCAAACCATTATGGGCATATTAGAAAAAACAGGAACAACATTGGAAGGAAAGAAGAAAGCAGCAAAGATCTTAGGAATAAGCATTGCCACTTTATATAGAAAAATGAAAATACGATAAAAATTATTTAAAATTAAATTTTAATTTAATCAAAAGATTTAAATAAAATTTAAAGTTTTAATAAGAATTATTCCCACTAATTATTCTATCTATATTATTAGAAACTCTTCTTTTAATGACTACCTTTTATAAAGTATTGTTACCATGATATTTTAATCTTAATGCCATTTGTAACAAAATATATTTTCCATAAAGTAAATTTGAACTATCTCCCTTTCTTCCTTTCACTACATGAAAAATCAACTATATGAAAAATAAGCATAAATAATTTTATTTTCATTATCTTATTAATGTTTTTTCTAAATCACATAAGAAAACTTTGTAACACTGTACATAAGACATTATTAAATAAACTACATAGAATCCACCTGTACAGAAATTGAAGTCATTTTCTATATTCAGAATTAGTATTAATTATAAAAAGCAAAGTAATAAGAGTTGATTGTGAATTTTATGATTAATACTAAAAGCTATTGTATCTAAGATTATATTTCTATTAGAACTATCTTTTTTAATTTCTTATATCTATTGGTTCTTTTAGTTAACTTATGAGCAATAAGGATAAGCGGATCTTAGAGTAAATAGCACTTAATATAATTTATTAAATACTATTTATATCAATCACTAGGGGTCAACAATGTCTATTTTAACAAAAAAATTACTTCCAATGGCTTTCGTTATTTCAGCAATAACGGCAAGTACAACAGTTTCTGCTGAAGAGCAAACAGGTCAAATTTCTTTCACTGGTTTAATTTATGCATCAACTTGTACCATTGATATTAATGGCACCGGTTCTGATGGTAACGTTAATATGGGGCGTTATGCTACCAGTGAATTTGACGGTACAGGTAGCGAAGTAGGAGGAACTGGCGGTAATGGTAAATTAGATATCTCTTTAATTAATTGCCCACCTCAAGGTAAAGTTAAATTAAAACTAGAGGGTAAAACAGATAGTAGCTCTAACCAAATTTTGGCATTAGATAATCCTAATGATACTAACACCGCAAAAAATGTCGGTATTCATATTTATGATCATGATGATTTAGATGTTCCTTACAATATTAATTTTGCTGAAGAATATGATATTAAAGATAATGGAGATCTTAAATCTAAAACATTATCTTTTATTGCCAAATATGTCAGCACTGATAATGACGTTGAAGCAGGTCGTGCTGATGCAACATTAAATTATACTCTGACTTATCAATAATAAATAAATGCAGGTTAATTATTATATTAACCTGCATATCTTAAAGAGGTACTTTTTGATGATATTTAAAAAAATGCTATTAGGACTAGGCTTAATATTTAGCTCAATCACATCTAGCTTTGCTGGATTTGGTTTAGAAACAACCCGTGTTGTTTATAATGAAAGTAATAATAATGAAGGATTTGTTGCATTTAATAGCGATAAAAATACTAATTATTTATTACAATCTTGGGTCGAAGATCTTAATGGGAAACTTACCCAAGATTTTGTTATTACACCACCATTAATTAAATTAATAGCTCAACAAAAAAACACATTACAAGTGACTAAAAATACAATCTTACCTAATGATATTGAATCTATGTATTGGATAAATGTTAAATTTGTCGCACCAAGTAATGAGAACTTAGAGAATGTACTTCGCTATTCTATGACCAATAGAATTAAATTAATTTATAGACCTCAATCTCTTAAAAATGCCAATATTGAAAAAGAAATCAAAACGTTAAATTGGAATATAAAAAATGAAAACCTCGTAGTATCAAATAAATCACCTTATTTTATCAATATTGGGAAGCTAATAATCGATGGTAAAGAGATTGAAAATATACCTAGTTTTCTTTTACCAAAATCAGAAACAACAATTAATGTAGGTAAAACACTTCCGAGCAATAAGAAAATAGAATTATTTTATATCGATGATTTTGGAAAAAGTCTTCCAGTGGAATTCTCATTATAATAAGAGACGTTATTCAATATGAAAAAGACAATGGATAATTATTTAAATAAATCGCCACTCCATTTATTTATTGTTGGCGTTTTATTCGCTTCTTTTAATATATCTGCAAACGATTATTATCCAGCTAATCTATTAAATATTGAAGGAAGTACACAGCAAGTTACCAATGAAGATCTTAATGTCTTTAGAGAGAATAATATTGCTCCAGATAGTTATACTGTAACACTTTTTGTGAATGATAATCGCGTATTAACTCGTGAATTTGATTTCATTCTGATGGAAGATGAGGATGGTAATAAAATATTAGCACCTCGTCTTTCTGCTGAAGAATGGTATAACGCAGGTATTGATCTCCCTTATGATGTGATTAATAAAAACAAAAATAATGATTTTATTAATCTCAACGATATTAACAATGCCAGTGGTTATCTTGATCTAAATAGAAAAAAATATATTTTAACAATACCACAGTTATATGTTAACGAAGATAGACTAAAAGAAAATGAAATAAAAAATTGGGATTCAGGTATTCCTGCATTATTAGTTAACTATGCCTTATCTTCATTCAATAGCCGTAGTCATGGTAATACAACAGACAGTTATTATGGCAATATTCAAACCCAAGTTAACTTAGGACCTTGGCGCTTTAATAACTATTCAACCTGGTCAAAGAATGAGAATGGCGATAAAAAATGGAATACGCTAAGTAATGTGATTTCTAGAGCAATCACCAGTATTAATAGTGAATTAATGATTGGTGATCTTTATTCTTCTTCACAACTGTTTGATTCAGTAAAATTTAGAGGCATTAAATTAGTCACTGATAGATTAATGACACCAACACAAAATAGAACTTATGCACCGAGTGTTTCTGGTATTGCCAATTCAGAATCTATAGTGACTATTACCCAAAATGGTCAAGTCATTTATAAACGCAGCGTACCTGCGGGGCCTTTTAATATCACTGATTATTATCCGATGAACAGTGGTGGTGATTTACATGTTAGCGTTACTGAAGCCGATGGCTCTGAAAAAAATTTCATAGTCCCCTTTTCTTCTATTGCCAATCTTGAACGAAAAGGTGAAATAAAATATAGCTTTTCAACCGGTAAATATGACGGTAACAATAGCGGTGATGGCGCCTATGTTGTTCAAACTGAGGCTTTCTATGGTTTAACTGACTACGTTACTCTTTATGGCGGCGTGCTTGTTGGTGAAAAATATCAATCTGTTGGTATCGGAACAGGGCTCAATTTAGGTAGCTATGGTGCAATCACCTCTGATTTACTATACGCAAAATCTTCCACTAATCATGGTAATGACGCATTACATGGTAATGCCGTTAGAGTAAATTATTCTAAAAATATATCAGTTACAGATACAACACTTTCATTAGTCGGCTATCGTCATTTTGATGCCAACTTTCTTAATTTTACGCAAGCAATGGAACACAAGGATACAAAATATAATCCTAATAATGGATTAAAAAATGAATATACATTCTCCATTAACCAGCCTTTATTTTCTAATAATGCATCAATTAATTTAAACTCTGTTATTTATAAGTATGTCGATGGAAAAACTGTTCACTCTTATAATACAGGTATTAATAGCTCAATTAATAAAGTTAGCTATAGCGTTTATTATACTTATTATGATGGTAGTCGTTATAACGATAAGAATAAAAATAGTCATGATTTAAGTATGAATATTAGTATTCCATTCTCATGGAATGAAAACTACATTTGGGCTAATTATGGTATTTCGACTAATAATGATAGCCAAGTATTACAAACCGCACGTCTAAGCGGAACCTATGGTGATAAAAACCAAGCCAATTGGGATGTTTACCAAGGATATGGCAATAAAGGTGTTAATTATAGTGGTGGTTTAAACGGCTCTTATAAAGCACCAAACGCTGTCGTTAATGCAGGATATTCATATACAGAAGATAAACAAAATATTAACTACGGTATTAGTGGAGCATTAATAGCAACACAATATGGAGCGGTATTTACGCCTTCATTACAACAAACAAACGCATTAATATTGACCAAGGATACCTCTGGTGTAGAAGTGATTAATGGTCAATCTATTAAAACCAATAATAGTGGGTTAGCGGTTGTTTCTGGCATGTCTCCTTACCAAAAAAATAGCATTAGCGTTAATACCAATTCAATACCTAGTAACACTGAAATCTCGAACAATATTATTAGTAATATTATTCCGACCAAAGGTGCATTAGTGTTGGCTGATTTTGATGCCAAAAAAGGATTTAAATTCCTACTAACATTACAGACACCGGATAAAAGTACCATTCCAATGGGCGCTAAAGCCGTGATTGATAATGATGATACACAATTAGTAGCAAGCTTCCATCAACTCTATTTTGTTGCCAATAAACCACAAGGCAACATTCAAGTTTCATGGACTATTCACGGTGAGCAGAAAATCTGTCATGCAATTTATGACATTAATAACAAAGCGCCAGTTAATGGTTTATATATTTTAGATACTGAGTGTAAATAAGGAAATAAAATGACTAACTTAAAAAATAAGATGAATAAATTATTATTTCTAATTTTTATCCTTAGTTTATCTTCTCTCTCTTTTTACAGCCATGCGGCACCAAATTGTGTTAATAACGGGGGTATTAAACATGGCACGATGGATGCGAGAGGTGGCACAATTGAACTAAAAGGAATGGTCAAAAAAAATCAAGAAGTAGCCCGTTTTACATTTAAACGTGATGGCTCTGATGTTGCTGTTGCGGATTGTCCTGATGGTGCTGAGTTTTATGCTTATGCAACATATAGCGAGGCAAGTGGTGTAATGCCAACGTATTATATGGATATTGATGGTAGACCAGCTTATTACGTTGTTCGAAATGCCCCTATAGTCGGCTTAGATGATTATGCTTATGTTCTAATCGAAAACCAGTCTGGTCTTGCATTTAGAAGCCAACCAGGGCAAGAAGTCCCCGTTAATGCATCCAAGCTTAATACTAGAGACGCGACGGTAATTGTTTACGCCACTAAAGATAACCCTAAATCACAGCGTTTTACGACTCAATATATTGGCTCTATATTAATTAATCGGTTTAATTCAGGTGGTGGTACGACAGCCGTTGGCTTTAGTTACCGTTTATCGGTAAATATTATCAGCGCTCCCACATCATGCAGTGCAGAAAATACTAACCTTGAAATGAATCTCCCTAAAATGCCAATTACTGCATTTTCTAGCCTTGGTTTTCCACGCGATAATCAATATGCTGAAGATAATCTTAGAATAAATTGTACTGGTAATGCTTCCGCTAAAATTAAATTGATGGCACATAATACGACAAGTTATGAAGGGCAAAAAACAATTATAAAACCAGATAATGAAGGTGACGGTAATAATGCCAAAGGTGTAGGCTTTGTGGTTTCAGCCCCTCTAAATGATGATACGGTATTAATTAATAATCAGTTTGTGAAACTGGCTGATTTAACCAGTGGGATCAATAGTGTTCCATTAAAAACTGAATATTATCGTTATGGTGATGAGGTAAAACCCGGCAAGCTTAGTGCCTCTGCAAACTTTGTATTGGAGTTTAATTAAAAAGTCTTTGATAATTAAATAATCCACGATCTTTAAAAGAAAAAAACGCTATTCATTTTAATAGCGTTTTTCAATCAATAAGAAAGAATTAAGGATAAGCAGCTATTAATACGGCTGTACCACTATAATTACCCCCACTAGCATTTGTTCCTTTTAAAATACTTTCTATTTGGATCTGCTTATATTGCCCCACTCTAGAAGTAAATTTCTGTCCTCGATGACCAGTCTCAGCATCAATCATTTCAATTTTGCTATAGATAGTACTATTTGTGCCATCGACTTTTAAAGGTAAACGCTGTTGAGGATCACCATCTTTGGTATAAAACAGTTCAAATTCAACGGGGGTTGGAACAACGTGATCACAAGAGAAATTAATTGGTCTAACAACTCGGCTTTCATACTTTTCAGCATTTAATACACCGTGATTAATAATTAGACTTCCACCTACATCAGTTCGACATTCTGCTGGGGAAATAATAGTACCACCAATTAAACGCATAGGTGCCGTTACGCTAGATACTGGCATCATTTGTGGCAACTTAGCCATCGTTTGAGCTAATGGGAATGTACTGTATGCACGAGAATATCCCGCAAATTCAGAAGAAGGAATAACCGTGATCCCATCTAGGTTTCTCTTTTTTACATAAACAGATACTTCAAATGGAAATTGATAAACAAAGCTTTTCATAGTAGCAGTACCACTACCTGTTTGGCATATACTAGCTTTATAATTTATCCAATTATCCACCATTCCTTTATTTGAATAAATAGTCACAAAAGTATTAAAACTTAATTGATAGAGAGGTAATCCATTAATTGTTGCAGCACCCGGTGCACGAGGAATATAAGTAAAAATCCTATGAAAACCTTCTCTCTTAACCGGTTTTACACTAGCATCCTCTTGATAAAAAGCCCCCGTACAATTAACTCGTCCTGATGGGCGTAATCCCTTATCACTGATAACATAAGTCTCACCGACTTTATAATAATAAACACCATCAGTACCAACAGTAGGTATATTGGATATTTTCGCATTCCGACTTAAGTCAATAATATATCCATCTTGAGAACTTTGTGCCGTGCTTGTATATATTTTAGCAGGTGCCGCTACTGCATTGTTTGTTAACAATAGTCCCGTTACAAAAATAGTGTAAGAAATTTTATTTAGCACTATTAAAAAACTCTTCATATCAACCTCTAATTATAATCAACTAATAACGAGACATTAGCTGTAAAAGGTCCCATTTTAAGCTGTGAGCCAGCTTGATTTGATACCAACTGAGTACTTAGTGAAATTTTTCCTGAATTACTACTACTAAGGATCGGTGTAATACGTTCATAACGCTGAACATTAATTTTACGTTTACCACTGGTAATATCAGAAAATTCAATACCTAATTGAGCTGTTGTTGTAGCTAATACATCAGTACCATTATAAGAAAAATAACCATTATCTTTAGGAGAAAGATATAAGTTCATCATTTTATTTAAGTTACAATCTTTAATTAATACATCAAAGGTTTTAGGTGGTGTTTTTACTATTGCATTAACATCTACATTTTGAAAATCAACAAATAGCTCTTTCGCGCCTTTAGCATCCGTCACTGTACATGCCGGATTAATTAAGGTCGCATTAACTGTAATATAAATTTCAGCAGATGAAATAGGTACATATAATAAGCTAATAGTTAGCGCTAGTATTATTTTTTTCATTATCGCCTCCTATTGATAATCAATATTAAATGTAATTGTCGATGAAAATGCACCCTCTTTTAAATCCCCAGTGACAGGTGGACGTGCATAAACCTTAAAATTCAATAAATTTTGTTCATTTTGACCTGTCACCAAAACACGAGCCATATCAATTTTTTCATTAAATTTAATGACTGTATCGTTATTATCCAGTAGACCTAATAAAACATTAGAGCCACCTTCTGTTTTTAAATAGCTAATACCTTTATCTGTTACAAGAGTATTGCTATTTAATTTTATTGAAATTGTTTTATTTAAATCACTCACATAACAATCAATAATGGGTATAGAAAAATCGACAGGTTGAGAACGGCCATATTCATAAAGATATTTGCTACTAATTTTATTAAGCTGAACCTCTAAGTTATAAGGTGATTCAGGGAGCTTACACCCTGTAGAAACTAGATTTCCCATAAAAGAAATATCTAATGAACCACCCGCATAGCTATAAGTAGAAAGGCTACATAATGGCAATAGTAGATAAATCAACTTATTCATAATATATCTCCATCAGATAGCTATGAGCACCTAATTCTCGCGCTTCAAATTGCAATGCATTTTTACCATTTTGTAATGAAAATTTATGCTTTGATAAAACACGATCATATTCAATAAAAGATAAATTAATCGGTGTCGGTGCCGTCATATTTTTAACAGTCTGTGGAGCAAAAGAATTACCCATACCACATTCAGATAAATTCGCTGTAATTAAAAAAGCGTCATAACTTAGAAATTTATTTTTTGGACGATAAGTTTTTATTTTGTAGTCAATGAATTCACAGGGCGAACTAACAAGATTTGCAGTGACATAAATATAGCCACTGCTTTTATTGTTATATGCACTTTCTATCGTCTCAGTAGAATTTAATAAAGGTTTTGTTTCAATAGTAATTATTTTGGCATAGGCATAACTCCCAGATAATAAAATTATCATAGATAAACAGCTATTTTTTAGATAACGAAATTTCCGGGAATTCATATTCTATTCCTTATGTTACATTTCTTTTGCTACTGTGCATTTAGCTTGATCACACTTAAATTGCAGCGTCGGTTTTCCGCCATAATCATTAATAATGGTCATATAGGGAACATTTGTTTTAGGTACAGCAACTTCATAATCTGATTTAGGTGGGATCATCACAACACTAAAGGCGCCTGTTTCAGATGCTTTTTGTGTTGAAGCCAATCCAATCACAGTTAAATAAAAAGGTGTCACGTTATTCACGGTATACCCTTTCGCGGATGGTGTTAATGTCACATTATGGAACCACATGCTGTCTGCTTGTGACAGAATTTCTGCAGGACGATAGAACAGTTTTACTCTACTTTGTAATGCAATTTGTAAAACATTCGCTTCTTCAGATTTAGGCGGAACTTCACGTAAGTTATAGTAAAAAACAGTCTCTCTATCTTTTGGTAATGATGCGATAGAAGGTGTCGTACTAATTTGTACAATACTTGATGATTTAGGATCTAGACGCTGGATTGGTGGCGTCGCAATTAATGGCCCTGTTGTTAATTTTTTTTCATTAGCATCATCAATCCACGTTTGTGCTAAATAAGGAAGTGTTGGATTATCATTACGAATAGTAATGTTAATCGATTTTTCAGTTCCAGGAAAAATCACTCTCGTTCTATCTAGTGTTACTGCACTTTGAGCAACACTAGAGATCCCCATTAATGAGATAAAAAGAGTGGAAATGACAGTTTTATTAAATTCTTTTTTCATTTACGGTTAACCTTATTAGTATCACTTACATGGCATTAATAGCATCTGTGTTTTTGGATCAATGGTTTCAGGTAAATTAATGGTGCAACGCTTTTCATTTCCCCAGAAGACGCCCAGTTCTTCATTTTCAGCAACACCCACTACCCAAGCTATACCTTCGTCTCCAACAATACCTAATTCCACATTATCTTTATTACGAATACTTGCCCCAAATGGTGGGTGTTTACCATCACTCATATTAACTGTGGCAAATAACTTATAACCTTTAATTACTTTCATTTGGCGATAACCAATTGCACCTCTTGTTAAAGTGACATCTGTCATCGTATCAATAGCGTCATAGTTATCCGGTAATGCACTTACATCAATCGCTGCTGATGAACTACGGAAACTAGTAACACTTGGTATAACTGCTAATCCAAATGCGTTTGTTTTTACTGATTCACCTTCAATTGGAACACCCGCTATTCCCGGAGTTTCAATAAGTAAGCGTGTATCCCCATAAGCAGGTTGATGAAGCACAAGGCCATGAGATGTTCCTGTTAAACCACCAGAAAGTGTTCCGCTTAAACTTTTATATTGACTAGGTACATAACTTGCACTTGCAGCAAGGTTTGCAAGACTCATATCTTTACTGACATAACCACTAAATGAAGATTCTGAATCCACTTCTTTTCCATGTGTTAAGCCTGCATTCATACTGTAGCTTAAACCTTCATCATATCCACTATAGCCCACGTTATGGTTGTAACGTCCTTTTCCATCTGTTTTTGTATATTGTTCAGAGAAAGTCAGGTTGCCACCTTGATCGAAAGGCACTGATACATACAAACTTAACGTATCATCATTCACACCTTCACGCTGAGAGCGAAAAGCTGAGAGTGTTAAGTTAATATCGCGGATCTTCACTTTAGATAAAGAGAATCGCGTATTTGCATAAATACCATATTGCGTTTGAGAACGACTATTCCAGAAAGTATTATGTTGATAATTAAGTGATAATGAGAAATTATCAAAATATTTATTTAAATAAATTTGGTAACTTTCTTTTGGAGAATAAGCATCCTGCCCAGTTCTTCGCTCTTCCATAGCTTGGCTTAAGGTGCGATAGTCTTCATCCGTAAAACGATAACCAGCAAAGGTAATATTGGTTTTTACTTCATCAAATGATTTCGAGTAGTTCACACGATATGAACGACCTTGTTTATCACTCTCTGATAATTTGGCAAATGATTGGTTGATATCAAAAGAGAGCGCACCAAACATAGAAAGGTCACGCCCAACACCAACGGCAACAGATTGGTAGTGTTGAGATAATTGGCTACCACCATATAAGCTCCATGCATTACTCACACCATAGGAAATTTCACCGCCAATTGCTGTATCACCCGTTAATCTATGATCTTCATAACGTGATTTACCCCCCACCAATTTATAGCGGATTTGCCCAGGACGAGTTAAGTAAGGCAGTGTTGCTGTAGAAATAGTAAACTTACGCTCTTCACCATTATCTTCACGAATAGTGACATCTAATTGCCCTTGGATAGAGCTATCCAAAGTCTGAATTCTAAATGGTCCAGGTGGAACTGTTGTTTCTAAAATAATACGATCTTGGCTTTTAACAATAATGGTTGCATTCGTTTTTGCTACACCAACAATTTCTGGCGCATAGCCCACCAACTTAGGTGGTAACATACGATCGTCACTTTCTAAGGTGATACCCGTGTATTGCCAAGCATCAAATAATTGTGAATAAAAATAGTTTTCACCAACAGTTAATGTCGCAGCCAACGCTTTAATAGAACGATAAGCATAGAAACGATTGAAATCAAAATTATGTGATTCATGTTTATCACTGCTATTTCCGCCGTTTTCTTTCTGGTAACTCATACTATAGTCACTACGAAAACGCCAAACGCCCATATTAAAGCCACTGGTACCATTCATCGATGCATAAACAGATTTAGAACCTGAATTATATTTAGCACCACTGAGTGATAACGTGTAATCAATAAATGCACCTACAATACCTTCTTCCCAACGCGAAGGAGGTACCCATGAAGGATCTGAATATTGTAACCATGTTTGTGGAACTGTTAATTTAAGCGCGAGTGCGGGCAAATCAAATGTTAAATTTGTCCCGGTTAATGGGGATAAATCTAAACATTGACCATCATGATGTGTTAGAACTTTTTTTTCTGCTTCTTCTGTTAATCCTAATTTTTCAAGATTATTACTAGGCACACAGACAGTATTAAATATATTTTCTGAAGATGCTGTTTTTTCAATTGGATAAACAGAGACTTTTTGACTAGGGCCGATCCTTTCACCATTACTAAAAATAGTAAGATGGTAATCCCCTGGCATAATATAGCCAGCACTATTAAATTGGCTGATATCAATATTTGCAGCATCGGAAGCATCAAGAATATCTGTATTAAATTCGACAGAATAAGCATAGAAGCACGGTGACATTGTGAGTAATAAAACTACTTTTGCCATATTTTTTGAAATTAGCATATTCATTCACCGTGATAATGTGATCAAAAAAATAAATTTATTATCTATTTATAATCGATTGAAAAATACACAAATGCAGAGTGCTTTCCTGCTTCTATTATTTGATTAGTAAAAGCAAGTTCAATTTGATAATTTAATATAGGTTCTCTTTTTGCATCTTTAGTATGATATATAAGATGATCAATATAATAAGGCTTATTAGGGGTAATTATATTCTCATCTTCATCTAAAATATAAAAACCTAGTCCATTAGAGCTTCCAGACATCGAAAATATAGAATCATTATTAGCTTCTAATCCATTAAATTGAATATTTAATGCTTTCTTATCTGTATCACTATATTGACTAACGCAACTCGATAATCTTATATAAAATTTCTTTCTTAAATTTTCTCTTTTTACTTTATTATCAATGGCAGATAACGATATATCTCCAAATTGGATGTATTGATAACGATCTTCCATTTCAATAGAGCAAGGCGATGCTATAATTGAGCCAACTAATGATGCATTGCCTTTGAGAACTTTGGGTTTTACCACGTCATCAAAAGCAAAAGAGACTGATGATACAAAAAATAGTACTCCCATCGTATTTAAAATAGTCAGATACTTATTTTTATTAAATTTCATCATCTCATTACCATTATTTAAATATGTATAGGGGAAAATCCCCTATACATATATTGGTGCATTATTCGTATGAAATACGGAAGTCAGCGATAGCAGAAAATTCGCCTTCTTTAACTTCTTTAGATGCATCAACAGCTTTAGCTAAAGCAGTGAACTCAAGTACGTTAGTACCTTGTTTGTTACGCATTTTAGCTAAGATATCAGTAGCTTCACCAAATTTGTAAGTATCGATAGCGATACCAACGTTGTTAGCTTTAGTTCTGTCAGTTGCTAACAGTGTATTTGTTGCATCTGCATATGAACGTCCGTCAAATTGGATTTTCATAGTTTTAACAGGTAACCAGTCGCCATTTTCATCTTTTTTGAATTTGTCGAAGTTACACTGTTCTAATTTAATAGTGAATGCTCTTTCTCTTTCATTACCTTGCTCTAAGAACACACGAGAAATTTCACCAAATTTAACTGTTTGATTTAAACTTTCGTCAGCGATGTTACATGGAGAATCAACAACTGAACCAACGAAGTTAACTACGCCATTATTATCAGCAATAGAACCGAAAGATGCTAAAGATAATGCAACTGCAGCGCCAACGATGCTTAATTTCTTAAATGTCATTATGTATACCTCAAAAGTAAGTTAATATCTGACTAACGTCATTTTTTAAAATAGTAGAGCTTATCTTTATTAGATTAAGATATTTAAAAAACCTTTATCTAATTACCTAGATATTATTAATGGAATAATTAATTTATATTTTCTAATTACTCCACCAAATTTCGTTACGCACATACTATAACTTGAAATATTTCTTTTCAATTTGTAAAAAAACTTAAGGTTAAATAAAAAATAGTAATTATTTTTAATGAAATATAGGGATAAAAGATCAAAAAACATCAAAAAACGATCAATAACAAGTGTAATAAACTAAAAAGCAAATTAGGATAATCCGCATATGAGCAGAAGATTAATTTATTGATACTCGCATTGTGATTAAAAATAATATTATTTACCATAAATTAAGACTATTCTTGGTCATTGATATTCAATAAGAAACATCAAAATTACACGTAAAACACGTAAAAAATACACATATTTAATTTTATTAACAATCTTGAAACAAAAGTGGAGAAAAATATGGAATGAATATATATCAATAATTACATTTAATATTACTAATCCAGATAACTTTTTAAATCAAAAAAACAACAATAGAATTATTGTCTAATAAATTCTATTATTAAGTCCTTATTTACCCATCTAAAACAGAACGCCAACATAATTGTATGGTTATATTTTCACACACAAATAAATTAAGTATTATTACCTAATTATTTGAATCTCTTCTTTCAGAGAAGAAACTTTCGTTTGTTAAAAACAAGTAGCAAAAAAAACATTTTACTCACAATCAATATTGAGATACTTAACTCAACTTAATATATTAAATCTCACTTAAATTAATCTATTAGTTATTAAATAAAGTTAATTATCGTAATGTTATACACGTAAATACTAAAAATAGAATATCTGATAACTACTTATTATTAGAATAATCATGTAACTATTTTTTATGTTTTGGATAAATAATAATATCTATATTTCCTTCATAAACATTTATTATCTTAATTCGATATACATTAAACAATGATAGAAAGAAAAGTGAATTTATTCTCTTTAGTAAGCTTTTCATAATCACTAATAGATTTTCACTATTTACTAACTAAATAGTAGGAACTGGCTAGTTATATTATAAGTAGAGTTTTAATTAATTAAGCTTCGCTGTGTTACATTGCACACAATCGCTATTACACACTGTTATAATTGTGTCGCAATATCACGTATCCATGCCTTTAATGGGCTCGACAGCTATGCCTGATCACTTCTTATTGGTCGCGCATTGATCACAGAGAAGCTTATCGAATGCATTAAATTCTTTTTCTGTTCTTCTTTAACTTGATGCAATTGAGTATACATTGGAAGCTTGAAAAGCAGGGAAAATACTAATATGTCAGGGATTCCAGACATAAAAAAAGACGCTTTTAGCGTCTGATTTTTGGTGCGAAGGCCGGACTCGCTTTTGATATATAATGCATTGTTTTTATTTAATATAAATTTATAGTATTTTTTTTGTATACTTGAATGTATACTCAGTGGTTTGAGGTTAAAATTAATGTCAAAACTAATGTATTAACCTAAAAAGTTTAACTCATTAAACTTTCTAGGCATTTTACTATTTTATGCGCCGTACAGATAAAATTTCATTTGTATCATCAACTTCATCAGTTAAATACTCAACTTCATTCTCATAATTGCATCTTGAACATGTAATCTTCCCACTATATGTAAAAGAAGAAGTGTGACTACCAGAAGAACCATTACCTTCTCTATGTAACTGCCCTAGACTAAACGTGATTACATTATCGCACCCACTATTACCACAGTTAATTTCCATCTTTTTACCTTTTAGTAGCGGTTAAAGCTTCAAATAAATAATGGTATAAAATAAGCTATATGTAATCCAGCATTAGTACCATTTAAATTATGGTACCAAGATTATTGATAATATCAGTGATAACTCTAACACTTACTATTTATCTAAACACTCATACATCTTTTCTGTCATTACCCACAGCGCCTTATTCAATTTAATATCACCATCAATGCCATTCACTGAACGTGTACGAGCTCGCTTACCTTTCGCATTCCTGCCTGATAATCCCCCCTTGATTAAATTCTCCTGCAAACGTTGATATACCGTCCAAAGGTCATCTTTCTTATCCTCCCAACGACGAGGTTGTAATACTTGTTCTTCAGTAATCGGTTGATATTCCTCTCCAAAACGATAAGTTAAAGCTGCTTGTGCCAAGGCTTGCTGTGCTGGTGGCGGTAACAATAACGATTGCATTTGTTCACGTTTTTCAGCGACCGCATCAAAGGTCTCTAGTACTTCATAAGCACCTTCAATCACTTTACCGACGACATCGCCTTTATGGGGTACACGCACTTCACCAAAGGTATCTCCGCACACTAGCCCATTTTGACACACCGCTCTAAATAGCCCCGGTAACATTTGATAACTGCTTGAACCATCGTGACTATTTAAGAGGATAATTTCAGGCACTTGTATTCCTGTAATTTGGTCATGACGTCTCAGGCGAAGCATGTGTTTGGTGTGCATCTTTCGACTGCTGTCTCTCACTCGTGTTTGACAAGCAAAGAACGGATAAAACCCTTCTTTTTGTAGGCTATCAAGCAAGGTAATGGTAGGGATATAGGTATAACGGTCACTTCTCGACTCATGTTTTTCTTCAGAGAAGACACTGGGTACAGTACAAAATAGTTCTTCAATTGTAAGCGGGCGGTCACGACGAATACTGTTGGCACGCCCAAAGCGTGAGGCTAATCGACTCATCATCAATTCCTTAAATAATATATTGGGTTAGGGTGAGATAAATAAACGCGTTAAATACGGTGAAATAATGTCAATAGAAATAAGACAAATGGGGTGAATGCAGGAAGAAAGGCAAATGTGAATGGGTGATAATAGATTAATCAATCAGATAAAAGATGGCATCCGCTTCTGGGTGTTGCGAAGCAAAATCCCTCAGTTGATAAAAACGTTCACACATCACCTCACTCTCTGTTTTAAATGACCACAAGCTGAAAACTAATAAGCACACGACAATGCCCATCGCGTGAGGCGAAACCTGCGCTTCATGCCCGTTATGCGGATTGATTAATAGCAGTTTCTCTTCCAATAAATCCGGGTAAAGGTAAGCGCCTTGATTTGATAACGTACAGAACGACCAAAAACCGCCGTGATAGTCAGGACATAATTGGTCGAGGGTGTGAAAGATAACGGATTCTATTTTTAACCATTGTGGAATAGCACCAAAGTGCTGAAACCAAAAATTATCACGATGGCGTAACGAAACTTCTTTAGAGATAACGTGTTCAATTGAAGACATGATAAATTTCCTTGTTTAGGGCATAAAAAAACGAGGCGTGATGAGCCTCGTTATAGGGATTAAAATGTTAATGAAGGCAAATCAGGATGGAGTGAGTAAAACCAACTGTCCATCGTGATAGTTAGGGTTTAAAAAGCGCTTGTATGCTTTTATCCACCACACTGCCGACGATAACGGCACACGTAAACGCCGCACCCAAACGGGCTGTTTGACGGCTATCATCACTGAGTTCAGGGCGTTGCTGTAACGTTTCATCCACCGCTTTTTGGGCACAGTAGGCGGATGCTAAAACCACGAGTGCCCCACTGGCTTGGGCAACCCATCGACATAACGACATAGAAAAACCTCAAAAAAAGCCACTCAATGTGAGTGGCGTATAAAAGGGAAACGTGTTGATGTTAATAATGCTATCAACCTATATTGATTCATTGAGGGCCAGACCATGTATCTGATTGTAAGGTTAAAAATGACTCACAGCGTGGTTCACCGACTTTACACACTTTAGTGGCGATGGATTTAGCCGGCCATTGACGTGACGTGCTGTACTCAAGGCCTTGGTTATCTAAACACGCCACTTTTAACCAATTCTCTTGTGCCCCCGTATTAAAATAAATACTACTGATGCAAGTAATTGCTTTGGGCGCAGGTTTATTTGCCGCTTTTTGCCAATTGGTTTCTGAGACTAATTGTCCTGCCGGTAAGCCCAATCGCCATTTCCCTTCCCGTTTATCATTTTCGACTTTTAATTGTTGAGCAAATTCAGGGGTTAAATAATAGGTATAACGGTCTGATTGAACTTCACCGGGTAAATAAAGTGCACTTGCGGAAGGAATAATCACCGCACTCATCATGAATAAACCGATTTTCTTAAGCATAATAAAACTCCTTAATTAATAAAATAATTAACCCGATAATCAAAAACACTTATAAAGAAGAGAAGGTAGCTTTAATAATGGCGTCAGATAAACCCCCAATAATGACCACAGTGATAAAGGACATTATCAGTCGTACAACACGTTGTACGCTGGTTGGGGTATCATTGTGTGACATATTTACTTCACAACGTGCTTGGGCTTGATAAGCGAGATACAGTGTTGCAAGTGTTCCTAATACACTTGCAATACTTCTATTTAACGAAGACATAAATTATTCCTTATGACACCCCGAAATTAAGAAGACATCATGAGTGTTTTGATATAATGAAAATGAGGAAGTGCCGTAATAAACTGCGGTTGCTGTATTAATTGCTCTACCTCCTGTTGTTTAATAAAAGTGTGTTGAGTGACGAACACATCACTCATTTCTTTAAGATAAAAAACCTGTATGGCTTTATTTTTCACTTTCACACCACAAAAATACCAATGACCGTCAAAATAAATCAGTTTGTACGGTGCGATACCTTTTATCGTGGTGTCGCAATACAAGAACTGAATACAGCGTTTATCAATAATAGCTTGAGTTAATACTGCAAACGCCCCAAACAACGAAGGCGAATGCTGAGGAGCCTCATGATAAATCAGATAAGGCGGTGCTTCTTCAGTGTCCAATAACACCGAAATAAGCTTTCTATCCAGTGAAGGAAAGAACGGCACCATGCTCGTCATCGACGCAAATTGCAGAATGTCTTTATCGGTTCTAAAAAAACGTTGTGATTTTGCTAACCAATAACATCCTGCTTTATAGTCCAAATCGAGATAAATAAGCCGTTCATTAAAGTCACGTTGTAAAGTGCGTACTGACACATTAAATTCTTGTGCTAATACTTTTAAGGATAAGATTTCTCCTTTAAACAACTGGGTAATAATAAAGGCCAACCGTTGTGCCAAACGGTCATGCCGATGTTGAGATGATGACATAGACGTTATTCCGTTAAAGCAACAAATGAAAAGCCAACTTAGTCGCAAGAAAGGTGTTTTTGGCGTAAATAAGCCACGATAATGCACGCCGGCACCGTGACACGATAGGCAGGGCCTGCAATATCAGATAATAACCAAGCTGAGCTTAGCGCTAATCCAATCGGTCCTGCGATAAATGCCAATGCTCGCTGAGCCGCGAAAAGAGTCCCAAATGTCGCGATACCGCCTAAGGCGTTAATGACACTGATGGCCGATAACGTAGCTAATTCTAAAGCTGCAAAACCGGATGTTTTAATGGCAGCTTGCATGGCAATTAATATCAGTTGCGGGGTAGGGTTGGTCAGATTTAATTGTAACTCTTGAGCTAATTTTTTTAATTCCTCCTCTGTCATTTTGTCTAAGCTTTTCTCAAAAACTTTTAATAAAAGATTTAATTCAATGGTTTCTGTTTCACTATTTTTAGCGTAATTCACCTCCAACTTATCACAGACATCCGTTAATATTTCACGATACAACACACCTTTATTACCACGAAATAAACTCACTAAACTGTTAGCACCATAAGTTTGTAATTCTGCACAAATGGCAGGCCAATACTTTTGATGGTCAGGATAAAAGAGTTGATATTCAGGGGTGTTGGTTAACGTTTCAGACCAACGTTTTTCACCGTCTTTAACATCATGCGTTAATACTGATAATAATAACGAGAGGTCTTCATTACTGCATTGCCCAATAAAGGATAAATCTGCATCAATACGATAAGTTGCCATCTTGGTATACCTCATTAAATATAAGATGGCATTACTATAAAACACCCGCCTGACAGGATATGGCCGGCAAATTGATTATTTTTGAATAATAAAAAAGACTGAAACGACAGGATGTGTCGCTTCAATGATAAACCCTTTGTTTGGCTTCAAATGATTAATATATATCTAAGACTTTTTTGATTTATTCTTTTCTTTATCTTTTTTTAGCTTATTTTTTGCCATTTCTACTGATGCCATACCATAGCCTCTAAAATTCGGTATATAAAAAGATTTTTTTGCTAACGATATAAGGTAATTTTCAAAAAATTCTTTTTTATTATCATTATTGAAATAATATTCATAATTTTCATTACCTTCATTAAAATCAGGATAAACAATAAGAGTTTTATCATTTTTCATGGATGCAATAGAAACCACTTTTTCATATTTCTTTTTTATCTTTCTTCTTGTGGTGCTATCCCCTATACTTTCATATTGTTCAGCTGGGTTAATATTTTCTTTCATTGTGAAATATAAAACCTCACCTGTTCTATTTTCTGATTTAATCACCTTTCTCCAAATACCATTTATTTCCCTTACTAGCTTTTGGTTAAAATGACAATCCTTTAAATAAAAATTCACATGTGCATAGCAACAATTATTCGATTTTTTCTTGAGTAAAACCCAAAAATAGCCAATCACAAAATCTTGATAAAACGCATGAGACCGAAGATTATTAAAAAAACGAGATAATACTTTTTTATATTCTTTTGCAAAAGTAGCGTAAGATTCATTATGACTTATTTCATCCATTCCTAAAGAGACACAAATTGTGTATCTTTTTTTATTTATTGTTATCAATTTATTATGATAATTTTTTATCTTTCTATAGAGTAATGTCTTTTTATAGATTTGTTCATGTAAAGAATTTAAAACTTTTCTGGGAATATCATAGTTATAATTATTGAAATAATACTCATATAAATAATTTAATATTGATCCAAAAACTACCTTACCTTGATCCAATACCTCAATAAAGAAACAGTAATCCTGCATTAATCTTTCTATTTTTTCTATCAACGCCTTGTCAGCCTTAACTTCAATATAAGCATCTTTTTTGTCAGGTAACACAAAGTAAAAGTCTTCTCTCATTTCCTTTAAAATCATTATACAAACCTTATCTATTTAAAAACAAATATTATCTAAAAAAACACAGTAGTTATCATTTTAAAATACACAAATTATCACTTTACATAGAAAACACAAGGAAAAATAGGTGATGATGATTAAAACTAATATCAGAGTAAAAAAGGGAGAAGAAAACTCAAAAAAAGAGGGGGTAGAAAGCCTGTTTTTTCTCAACAAAGGCTGAGGGTAAACTCCCTTTTGTTGGTTTAGTAATATACCCAAGATTGTGACATGATTATCTTTGTTACATATTCACTTTATTGGTATATCTACCTTACTCATATACATACACTCCTCTCTGTGATAAAGATGAGTAAGTCATCACTAAGCACTCTCGCAGTAATATATATTAAGCATTCATATTAACTCACCAATAACGGTTCAATTAAACCATTAACAATAAATTACAAAGTAAAAAATAAACATTCTATCCATTGATATGAACAAACCCATTATCAAGGATAAATATCATGTTTATTAACTACCCTGACGAGAGTTACAATTCGTCTTACCTAACAATCATTCACGGTGTGATTAATGATGCGATAAATTCATTATCGCGTATTATTGCTATTCGTGTTGATCTCCGTTTTCCTTATTCCTCTATTGATATTCCACCTAATAATAAAGTGATGACACGCTTTATCGAATCACTCAAAGCAAAACTAATCAGTGACACGAGAAGAAAAGAGAAAGCTTGGGGTAGGCGTCTCAATAATCCATTACATTATGTTTGGGTAAGAGAGTACGGTGAAAGGAATAAACAAAAACATTACCACCTTCTTTTATTACTGAATAAAGACATCTATTACACATTAGGTCGATATAATGAAAGTGATAATAGCTTATCTTCTATTATTCAATCTGCTTGGTGTAGCGCACTTAATATTAATTATCCTGCCAATGCTTCTTTAGTCCATTTTACAGAGCACGGGAAATATTATTTAGATAGAAACTCACCTTCTTTTAAACAAGACGTAGATTCCCTTTTAACGCGTGTAAAATACTTGGCTAAGCATCATACAAAAGATTATAACGATGCTTACCGTTCGATTGGTTATAGCCTCTAATAGTCTTTTTTTACACAGAAGGGTAATGATATAGAAGTCATACTCTTCCCTTAATTAAGAGACGACTTCTGCTTTTTCATTCCCATAAAAGACAGGAGTATTATCATGAGTACACAACCCACTTCTTTATTAGACGGTGAATTAATCGATATGAAATTTATTACTCGATTTACTAAACTCACCGATAAATGGTTTTATGCACTGATTCAAAAGGGTGAATTTCCTGAGCCCATTAAACTAGGGCGAAGTTCACGCTGGTATAAATGTGAAGTAGAAAAATGGTTAGAAAAGAAGATTAGAGAATCAAGAAAGTAATTAACGCCTTTCTTATTTTCTTTTCGCTTACCTCGCTTATTTCTGAGTTAAATTATTTCATTGCCATCACGCTTATCATGTTAATCATGAGGCATAACGGTATCTGTCGTTTCTATTATTATTAATAACTGTTAACAGTAACCCACTGGCTTAAATCACGGCGAGTGGGTTACAAATACAATTAAGATCATTCTTTAATTAAGGCAACTCGACTTCACTGATACTCGGTGTTGCATTCGTGCTACCTTGATAAATATTGGCATATCCTTGCTGTGGATAAATAACCACGGCATTTTTTTCAATATCAAAATCACAGTTAGTCATATTAGGCATAAAGACAGCTTGTTTCTTCTTAACGTTAACAGCCCAAATCCCGCCTGATTCACAATCTCTAGGTAGCTGAGTTTTTACCACGCTATAACGTCCTTTCTCTGCTAAAAGCTCGCACATAATATATTCATTACACCCCTCAAAAGGTGAGACTCCCTCTGACGTCTTTACCGCTTCCAATTCATCCCAAGTTACCGCATAAGCATTTATAGATAACAATGATAAAGCTAGCCCTAGTATCAATTTTAGCTGTCTATTCATTACGATATCCTACTTTGTTAAATTTCAATGAAAAACATAAGTTATCTTAATAGTGTAGTCGTTTTTTCTGAGCTTTTTATCTCATTCACGCTTATAGCTAACTTATAAAAATACTTTCTTGGCTTATCAATGAACACTGAGCTTAATCTATCGCTTTATGGTATTATCTGAACAATCATTGTTTAAGTAGAAAAAATAGAATTAGGCATTATTAATCAGTAAGTAACTGTCTATTTTACAGCATTGTCATGACCAAAATAGCCAATCCGTACTACTGCAAAAATTAGCTATGTGCCACTGGTACACCAGATAAATAGTCAACTTAGAAAGTGGATCTCGTTATAGTTGAAAATGGTACTAGTTATTTGTTCAATGCATAGATAATTAACTAATTTAACTGATACAAGAATATACGATTAATAAATCTAAACAGGATAAGAAATGACAAGTCAACAACAACGTGCTGAATTACATCGCCAAATCTGGCAAATCGCTAATAATGTCAGGGGATCTGTTGATGGATGGGATTTTAAACAATACGTTCTAGGGGCTCTTTTTTATCGTTTTATCAGTGAAAACTTTGCTAACTATATTGAAGCTGGTGACGAGAGTATCAAGTATGCAGAATTAGATGACAATATTATCACAGACGATATCAAAGAAGATGCCGTGAGAACGAAGGGATATTTTATTTACCCAAGTCAACTGTTTTGCAATGTAGCAGCAACAGCAAATACTAATGACAGACTAAACGCAGATTTAAACAGTATTTTTGTGGCAATTGAAAGCTCTGCATCAGGCTACCCATCTGAACCCGATATTAAAGGCTTGTTTGCTGATTTTGATACCACCAGCAACCGATTAGGTAGCACAGTAAAAGATAAAAACAGTCGCCTTGCCGCTGTCTTAAATGGGGTAGAAGGCCTGAAGTTAGGGGATTTCGATGCTCATCAAATAGACTTATTCGGTGATGCTTATGAATTTCTGATTTCTAACTATGCCGCAAATGCGGGCAAATCAGGTGGAGAGTTCTTCACACCTCAGCACGTCTCAAAACTAATAGCGCAATTGGCTATGCATGGTCAAACACGTGTCAATAAAATCTATGATCCGGCTTGTGGTTCTGGTTCACTCCTCCTTCAAGCAAAAAAGCATTTTGATAATCACATTATCGAAGATGGCTTTTTTGGTCAGGAAATTAACCATACGACATTTAACCTTGCTCGTATGAACATGTTTCTGCACAACATCAACTATGACAAATTTAATATAAAACTAGGTAACACTCTGCTAGCACCTGAGTTTAAGGATGATAAGCCATTTGATGCAATTGTTTCTAATCCACCGTATTCGGTGAAATGGATTGGTAGTGATGACCCAACACTAATTAATGATGATCGCTTTGCACCTGCGGGAGTATTAGCACCAAAATCAAAAGCTGATTTTGCTTTTGTTCTTCATGCTCTAAATTATCTGTCATCTAAAGGACGAGCAGCCATCGTCTGCTTCCCTGGAATTTTCTACCGAGGCGGCGCGGAGCAAAAAATTCGTCAATACTTGGTTGATAATAACTATGTAGAAACCGTTATTTCATTAGCGCCAAACTTATTCTTCGGAACAAGTATTGCGGTGAATATTTTAGTGCTATCAAAACATAAAACCGATACCCATGTGCAGTTTATCGATGCAAGTGAGTTATTTAAAAAAGAGACCAATAACAATATCCTAACGGATGAACATATCAAAAAAATTATTCAGGTATTTGATAGTAAAGTAGATATCGACTATTTAGCAAAGTCTGTCGAGTATAAAACTATCGCAAGTAATAATTATAACCTGTCTGTCAGTAGCTATGTGGAAGCCAAAGATACACGTGAAGTTGTCGATATCGCTGCACTTAATGCTGAGCTAAAAACGACCGTTAGCAAAATTGATCAGTTACGCAAAGATATTGATGCGATTGTAGCGGAGATTGAAGGTAGTGAGGTACAGGAATGAGTAAGTTGAGCTATCTAGAAAAATTACTAGATGGGGTTGAGGTTGAGTGGTTGCCTTTATGGAAAGTTACTATTTGGGATAAAAAATTTAATGCTGTTGATAGAAAAAAACAACCTAAGGTTATTAATTATCAATACTTACTTGCAGCAGAGCTTTTTAAGTTAGAACAAAAGAATGGTGATGTTTTTTTACTGTCAACTGGTGAGAAAACAGGGTGGACTAACGAGGTATTAGCTGGTTCATATTTACGTGAAGGTGAAGTAGTGACCATTCCTTGGGGAAAATCTCGGCCAGTTAAAGATGTTATAAAGTATTATAAAGGTCGATTCGTAACAGCCGATAATAGGATCGCCACGTCAAACAATACTGCTGTGCTACTGAATAAATATTTGTACTATTGGATGATGCATCAATCACAACTAATTGATAGTTATTATCGGGGTTCTGGAATTCAACACCCAAGTATGGCTGATGTTTTAGATATGTTAATTCCAATTCCTTCAGTTGCAATCCAATCTGAAATCGTACGGATTTTAGATAAATTTACTGCCCTTACCGCTGAGCTTACCGCTGAGCTTACCACACGTAAAAAACAATATAACTACTATCGTGACCGGCTATTGAGTTTTAAAGAAGGTGAGGTTGAATGGAAGACATTGGGGGATGTTACTAAAAAATGGTATTCTGGCGGAACTCCAACAGCAGGTAACCCTGAATATTATGTAAATGGCAAAATTCCATGGTTAAGAACTCAAGAGGTTAAATTTACTGATATTTCAGCAACTGACGTTAAAATAACTGAAGCTGCATTGAAGAATTCATCCGCAAAATGGATCCCTAAAAACTGTGTCATTATAGCAATTTCTGGAGCTACAGCAGGTAGATCAGCTATTAATAAGATACCATTAACTACAAATCAGCACTGTGGCTGTTTAGAAATAGATAGTAAAAAAGCTCTATACCGCTATGTATTTCATTGGGTTAGTTTTAACTACGAAAGTATTAAAGTACTTGGGCAGGGAGCTAGAGGGGATCTTAACTCCACAATCATAAAAAATTTCAAACTACCGATTCCTTATGCCACTAATCCTGAAAAATCACTACAAGAACAAGCAAAAATTGTTGCTGTCCTTGATAAATTCGACGCACTAACAAACTCAATCTCCGAAGGCTTACCCCGTGAAATTGAGCTACGACAGAAGCAATACGAATACTATCGAGATTTATTATTTAACTTTCCCAAACCAAAACCCGTAACCAACTAATATAATCCCCCCTTGTTAGTAAGCGTATTTTGCTGACAAGGTGATCATTTATTTAATCGCCTGATACTCTATACCGTACAAGTATCACTGGCTCACCGAAAAACAGAATAATGAAAGCAGGGAGCAGTATGATGCAACAAACAAAAACGATTGCCGAATCCAATCACTTTATTGTGCTAGATAAATACATCACTGAATGGGAAGCAAATGATCGCTATCAAAGTGAGGCAGAGTTAGAGCGTGAATTGATCCAAGATTTACGCAATCAAGGCTATGAGTTTGTGCCTGATTTAACATCACAATCAGCTATGTTGGCAAATGTTCGAGTTCAACTCCAAACACTGAATAATGTTGTTTTTACAGAAAGTGAATGGCGACGCTTTACCGAGCAATATCTCGATAATCCCAGTGATACGATTGTCGATAAAACACGAAAGATCCACATCGATTATATTTGTGATTTTACTTTTGATGATGGTCGACTAGAAAATATCTACCTTGTTGATAGAAAAAACCTGCTTCATAATAAGGTGCAAGTTATTCAGCAATTTGAACAAACAGGTTCACACGCCAATCGTTATGATGTCACTGTATTAATCAACGGTTTACCATTGGTACAAATTGAGCTGAAAAAGCGTGGCGTAGCGATTAAAGAGGCATTTAACCAGATACACCGTTACAGCAAAGAGAGCTTTAACTCCGATAATTCCCTGTTTAAATATCTGCAAGTTTTCATTATCTCAAATGGCACAGATACCCGCTACTTTGCTAATACCACAAAACGCGATAAAAACAGTTTTGATTTTACTATGAACTGGGCGCGCTCAGATAACACCCTGATTAAAGATCTCAAAGACTTTACGGCAACTTTTTTCCAAAAAAATACATTATTAAACATTTTATTCAATTACAGTGTATTTGATATTAGTAATAACCTGCTAATTATGCGCCCTTATCAAATAGCGGCGACTGAACGAATTTTGTGGAAAATTAACAGTGCCTACCAAGCCAAAAGTTGGAGTAATAAAAATAGTGGTGGATTTATTTGGCATACAACGGGTTCAGGTAAAACCCTGACCAGTTTTAAAGCTGCACGACTGGCGACCGAACTCGACTTCATTGATAAAGTGTTCTTCGTGGTTGATCGTAAAGATCTTGATTATCAAACAATGAAAGAATATCAGCGTTTTTCCCCTGATAGTGTTAATGGTTCTGATAGTACTGCGGGGCTGAAACGTAATCTGGAAAAGAATGATAATAAAATCATTGTGACGACGATCCAGAAACTGAACAACCTGATGAAAGGTGAAACAGATTTACCTATCTACCACCAGCAAGTTGTTTTTATTTTTGATGAATGCCACCGTAGTCAGTTCGGTGAAGCACAAAAGAATCTGAAAAAGAAATTCAAACGATTTTACCAATTCGGTTTCACGGGTACACCGATTTTTGCGGGTAAAAATGCCTTAGGAGCAGAAGATACGGCAAGTGTCTTCGGTACTGAATTACACTCTTACATTATCACCGATGCGATCCGTGATGAAAAAGTGTTGAAGTTTAAGGTAGATTACAATGATGTTCGTCCACAGTTTAAATTGATAGAAACCGAAACGGACGAGAAAAAGCTCAGTGCGGCCGAAAACAAACATGCTCTACTTCACCCTATGCGGATCAGTGAAATTACTCATTACATCCTAAAAAACTTTCGTAAAAAAACACATCGAGCTTTTTCTGGAGCAAAGGGATTTAATGCGATGTTTGCCGTTAGCAGTGTAGATGCAGCAAAAGCCTATTATGAGACTTTTAAACATCTCCAACAGGCTGCTATTGAGCAAGATAATCATTATAAACCACTCAAAGTGGCCACCATCTTTTCTTTCGCTGCCAATGAGGAGCAAGATGCTATCGGTGATATTAATGATGAGAGTTTTGATGTTACTACGATGAACAGCAGTTCACGGGAGTTTTTAGAGTCAGCTATTGACGATTATAATACTGAATTCAAAACCAACTTTAGTACTGATGGTAATAGTTTTCAAAACTACTACCGAGATCTTGCAAAACGAGTTAAAAACCAAGAAATTGACTTACTGATAGTCGTCGGCATGTTCTTAACAGGCTTTGATGCACCAACACTCAATACCTTATTTGTAGACAAAAACCTACGCTATCACGGATTAATGCAGGCATTTTCTCGCACCAATCGAATTTATAATGCCACAAAGACCTTTGGTAATATTGTCACTTTCCGTGATTTAGAGCAGGCAACCGTCGATGCAATTACTCTGTTTGGAAAAAGTAATACCAAAAGTGTTGTAATGGAAAAAAGCTACATCGAGTATATGGAAGGCTTTACAGACAGCTTAACAGGTGAAGCACGACGCGGTTTTATGGATATTGTAAGCGAATTAGAAAACCGCTTCCCTAACCCTGCTGATATTGAATCCGAGAAAGAGAAAAAAGCCTTCATCAAACTATTTGGAGAATATTTACGTGCTGAAAATGTTCTGCAAAACTACGACGAATTTACCTCATTAAAAGCCTTACAAACCGTTAATCTTGATGACCCTGATGCAGTAGAAGCCTTTAAAACCGAACATTATTTGGATGATGAGAAATTCGCAGAACTTCAAATAATACGTTTACCCGCAGATCGCAAGATCCAAGATTATCGCTCAAGTTATAATGATATCCGTGAATGGCAACGTCGTGAACGCGATGCTAATGCTAAAGACAAAAATACCGTTGACTGGGATGATGTCGTTTTTGAGGTGGATTTACTGAAATCACAGGAAATTAACCTCGATTATATTTTAGGGTTAATTTATGACTACAATAAAAATAACACCGATAAAGAGACGCTCAAAGAAGAAATTAAACGTTTAATCCGTGCCAGTTTAGGCAACCGAGCAAAAGAAGGATTAGTCGTTGACTTTATCGAACAAACAAACTTTGATGATATACCAGATAAAACAAGTATCATTGAAACGTTCTATACCTTTGCACAACAAGTCCAACAACGTGAAGCGGATGCGTTAATCAAAGAGGAAAATTTGAACGAAGCCGCTGCACGACGTTATATCAGTACCTCATTAAGACGCGAATATGCCACTGAAAATGGTACTGCGTTAAATGAGACTCTCCCCAAACTCAGTCCGCTTAATCCTCAATACAAAACTAAAAAACAAACTGTGTTTCAAAAGTTTGTGGCTTTTATTGAGAAATTTAAAGGAGTGGGGGGGAACGTATAACATATCATCTAATTTACTAGTACATCTGATTTTGACAATATCAAACTCGTGATCATGCTAAATAAAATTAGACATAGTACTACATTTTATCGTCTACGATCCCCCTATGACCGTAATTTAACCCCTTCCTAATAGGTTAGTAATACGTTTGAGGAAAAGTATATGACTAAATTTTTACCTTTTATTGGTCGTAAATATAACAATAGTATCTATGAAGTGAGAGTTATGATCTTAGGATTATCTCATTATGGTGATTACGAAGATCAATATCACGAATTTACAAGAGATGTTATAAATGAAAATGCCTATTCAACAGGAAATAGATTTTTTACGCTTTTAACTAACTTATTACGTTTATCTAAAATAGCGCCAAGTGATGATGAAAGAAAAGCTGCATGGGAACATGTTGTTTTTTATAACTATATACAAGATATTGTTGGAGCTACAGGAAGGATATCACCCACAACAGAAATGTGGAATGCAGCAAAACGCCCATTTTTAAATGTAGTTCAAGAATTGAAACCACAATTAATCATTGTTTTAGGTACCCAATTATGGGATCAACTTCCTGAAATTAATGGAATTGAATGGTGTTATGTGAAGCACCCTAGTTCAGGAAGCTTTTCATATGATGAAGCTTTCCAAAGTTTTCAAGAAGCGCTAAAACGTATAAAAAAATAATTCACACAGTAACCATCTTTACGTATAGACGTAAAGATGGCTACTGTTATTTAAATTTTATACTCAACACATTACTCAAACTCCTTTCCAACTCATCCATATAATCCGCATACCACTGCATCATTTCTCTGCCGCCCATCCATATACTGAGCATGATTATACGTGCCACGGATCGCATACTTATCGATATATCCAGTTCAGTCCATGTAGAGTTATCTTTTTTCATGCAAAATTGTGCTCATCGTATAGAGGAATACATCCCCTGTCAGCCTCCCTTTATATCCGACAATTCAATGTTCTAATTTAAATTGCCTTTAATGGATTACCCGACTTAGCAAAACTAAACGGCGAAATTTCCCTTTCCCTATTCGCATCTAGATAATCAGCCCACCACTGCACCATCAGTCGCCGTTCCTCAATATGCTCTGCTTTATGAATATAAGCAGCTCTTACTGAGTTTCGTTCTTGGTGGCTCATCTGCCTTTCTACTGCATCCTTCGACCATAGCCCTGACTCGATCAGCGAGCTACACGCCATCGTTCTAAAACCATGACCACAAACTTCTGTCTTAGTGTCATAGCCCATCACGCGTAATGCGTTGTTAACCGTATTTTCACTCATAGGTTTTCTAGGGTTATGATCGCCAATAAAAATCAGTTCATGGTTGCCGCTGAATTGATAGAGCTGTTTTAAGATCTCAATGGTTTGTCTACTTAAAGGGACTAAATGAGTAGTACGCATTTTTGATCCGCGATGTGAATGCTTAACCCCTTCTATCGCTTCTCTTTCAGCGGGGATCGTCCACATGGCATTTTCAAAATCGATTTCATCCCAACGAGCGAAACGGAGTTCACTGGAACGAATGAAGACTAACAAGGTAAGTTTGACTGCAAGCTTAGTTAACGGTCTTCCCTTATAATCATCGATGCGTTGTAAGAACTCAGGTAAGCGTTTAAGCTCTAATGCGGCTCTATGAACTCGTTTACCAGTGGCAACTGCGCCAGCCATATCTTGCGCTGGGTTATAGTCGATTAAACCGCTTTGTACGGCATAACGCATTATGGCAGTCACACGTTGCTGTAAACGCGCCGCCACCTCAAGACGTCCAGACATCTCTACGTCTTTAATCGGTTCGAGTAGGTCACGAGTTTTCAGTTCAGCAATATTACGTTTACCTATAGAGGCAAAGATATTGTCTTCAAGACTTTTTAATACTCGATGGCTATGCCCCTCTGACCACTTCTTATTCGTTGCGTGCCAATCGCGAGCAACCTTCTCAAAGGTATTAAATTCCTTTTGTTGTTCTTCCTTTAATTCTTTCTTGAGTTCGCGTGGATCGATGCCTAAAGCAACTTGTTTTCTGGCAGCATCCCTTCTTTCTCTTGCATCTGCTAAAGAAATTTCAGGGTATACACCAAAAGCCATCAAATGTTGTTTGCCACCAAAGCGAAAACGGAAACGCCAATATTTAGAACCATTGGGGTGAATATAAAGAAACAAGCCATTACTGTCTGTCAGTGTATAAGCTTTCTCTTCAGGTTTAGCTGCACGAACTTTTGTATCGGTTAATGCCATATTCTTTGTCCTCTTCACCCCTGAGTGAGTATATAAACAAGATATCTCAGATTACTGTTGATGATTTCAAGTTACATAAACAACTAAGTGCCTACGCCACAGGCTTCACCTGCATTGCACTATCATCGGTAATACGAGGTAAAATGAGTATACATTCATTATCGAAGCGATGTATATACTCAGATGTATACTCACTCGGAGGTTGATGTGGGTTGAGTTAGATTGACATGCATTGACTGAAAACGTGGGAAAAGCCTTGCTAACATTGGATTTTAGATACAAAAAAAGACGTCCATTGACGTCCATTGATGTTCTTATGGTGCCGAAGGCCGGACTCGAACCGGCACACCCGAAGGCGGTTGATTTTGAATCAACTGCGTCTACCAATTTCGCCACTCCGGCACTGAAGTGTATTTGGAAAACCTGCCCATTATACTTGCGTGAAGAAGCCTCGCAACAATTATTGTTAGTTTTCAGTTTGATTGGCGAAAAAAAGTGCACTTATGTTGTAGAGTTACCATAAAAGTACAATTGTGTGTTACCCAAAAGCGACTGCTGTGTAGGTTTAAGTCGCATTGTATCAATCATCAAAATTCTTTGAGACAATTTGACCTGTTTTTTATTTATTTTTATTCTTTTTATGTATTTTTTATTTCACTCTAATTTATTTAAGAATAAATTAATAGCAATTATATTTACTTACTCTTCTAGAGTAATATCTTTTTTCATTAAAGTAATCTTTTAATTATTATTATCCAATAAGATCGAAATATTATTTTTTATATAACGATAAATAAAAAAAGGATCAAAACTTGGGTTAGTGTTTTGATCCAACAGTACTGCTAATAGAGGGCTTAATTTTATTTTAATGACTATAAGTTATTTTTATAGTGTCACTGCCCTTTTCTTCCCTGGTGTGAGGAAGAAGGTAGTTATATTTTAATATGATAAATAAACTTCTTTATCGGTACTGCATTTTATTGATATAAAGGTACTTATTACTAAACTAACAAACTTACTTTTAAAACAAAGGTATACATTACTACTATAACGAAAATTCTACTATCTAATATAAAGGTACTTTTTTACTGCTATAACGAAGGTACTACTATCTAATATCAAGGTATTTATAACTAAATTAATAAACTTAATTTTAAAACAAAGGAACTACTATTTAATATAATGGTGTTGAAATACTACTACTAATATATAAATAATTTTATTATTTAAGAGGCCATTTTATAATATGCCTTCTTATTGCTTCACTCTATTATTGCTGTGTTATCTTTGCTCTGTAACGCTTATATTCTCAGTCTCTCGACTTGATGAAACTATAATAAGTTTAATTTCACGTTCCCACAATCACTAAATTATTACAAAATATGACACAGTCTTATATTACATTTATAAAATATTGCAAATAACTCTAAATTAGAATCCACTTGAATTAAAATCTTAAAAAATCAAAATTTATAGAAATTAAACTCCATCCATTAACATTTGCTTGATATACACATTTTAACTTAATAATAAAGAAAAACTGATAATAGAGTTAAAATATACGATAAATGAGGGAGATTGTAACTTAACGGTAATACTTATCTCATTTTTAGATGAGAAATAGGAGAGAATTATCTTTTTATGATGCAGTTTTTCTTCACTATCTTTATATCAGAGACAATTTGACACATTTAATGTCAACTTTCTGATAACTGGCACTTGCACTGATAGACATTCTTATTTCTGATAATATAATCAAAATTTGGTTTAAATCGGATTAGAAGGCGGTGTTATGGGCATTGTTGGCTGGATTATAACGGGTATATTTGTTGGTATTATCTTAGGTGCCGTATTAAAAATGATAAAGAAAAAATAGCGCGACGCGATAAGAAAGGCACCAAATTAAAACATAAACCACTTATGTTGATCGCACTCCTTTCACCTCACTGACTTCTGTTGAAAGTAAAAATGAAAAAACATTTTCTAAAATATCTTATGATCCCAGTCGCTTTGCTGACATTGAATGCCTGTAGCCAGCATTCATCGCTGCCACCAGCAACGCAACCTTCTATGTTAAATCAGCAGAATAATAATGTACCTGAACTTACACAATGGCCTACAGCATTAAGCCCTAATGTGAGTAATGCGCGAGTGTTGTTTGATAAATACTCGTCTCAAATCTATCAAAAAAGTAATCCTCAAGGCATGGTTATTGTCATGATCAATAACTCTCAAACCTTAAATCGTGCTTTTGGAACCACAACACCAGAAAGCCGCAATACACCATCCATGAATTCACTTATTCGTATTGCTTCAATTACAAAGTTAATGACCAGTGAAGTCATGTTAAAACTACAAGATGATGGGAAATTATTAGTTACTGATCCATTACAGAAATACAATTACTATGGTGTTGATATCCCATTAGTGAGAACTCAATCACCTATCCGTCTTTATCATTTAGCTAGTCATACCAGTGGTTTTCCTCGAGAACAACCAGGTGGAAAATGGGGAAGACCCGTTTTTATTTGGCCAACTCATGGCGACCGTTGGAACTGGTTAAAAAAAGCAACATTAACATCGCCTGCTGGAGATCAAGCTGCATATTCAAATTTAGCGTATGACTTATTAGCAGATGCCTTAGTGAAAGCATCCGGTAAAAGTTATCCGCAACTATTAAAACAATATGTTACTCAACCGGCAGGAATGACCAATACCACATTGACGCCAACCCCCGCACAATGCCAACGATTATTAGTCGGGTATAAACCAAGCCCATGTTCTGACACGATAGCAGCAGCAGGAAGTGGTGGTGTGTATTCAACGCCAGCAGATATGCAACGTTGGATGCAAGGCTTTTTGACCTCTCATAATGCCATGCGAAAAGCAACAGCAAGTAAAGAGCAGTCTGTCTATTTTCCTCGTAATCGGCTCTCTTCAATAGAAGGAATGGATGTTGCGGGTCGTGCCGATGGTGTAGGTTTAGGCTGGGTTTATATGGCTCCAGCTAATGGAGTTCCAGCTATCTACCAAAAAACTGGCGGTGGTGGTGGATTTAATACCTATATGGCAACAATACCTGAATTAAATATTGGTGTATTTGTTGTGATCACTCGTAAACCAAATGGCACTAAATTTAGTGAAGTGACTCAAGGTACTAATGCTCTTGTTCGCGCACTTGCCAAAGACTTCTATCAGTAGTGTTCAGTCTCTCGCAATAGTGCTAAAAAAAGCGCCTTTAAGGCGCTTTTTGCTTTTTAGTCTGCTGCTATCTAACGATTACGCCTCATCAATAGCCATAAACTTAATGTTAGGAATAATATTCCTGGCACTAATGCTGCAATCACAGCAGGTATGCCATAAACCAAACTTAATCGTCCTGAAACTTCATTGACGATATAGAATAGGAAACCAAAAGAGATACCTGTTAAAACTCTTAATCCCATTGGCACCGTACGTAATGGGCCAAAGATAAATGACAATGCCATCAGCATCATTACTGCAACAGAGACTGGTGCAAAGATTTTTTTCCAGAAATTCAGCTCATAGTTTGCTGATTCCTGTCCACTCTGTTTGAGATATTTAACATATTGATAGAGCCCACTAATCGATAATGCATCAGGATCTAAGGCCACAACGCTCAATTTTTCTGGCGTTAATCGTGTTGGCCATTCAAGTGATACTTGTTTTTTGCCTGTGATTTTTTGTGGATCTGTTAAGTCTGACTGTTCGACTTGTTTTAACATCCACGTTTTTTTATCGACATCATAGGTTGCACTTGATGCATAACGCACAATTTCTAGTTTTCTATCATTATTAAAATCATAGAGTGTGATGCCTTGCATCTCATTTTGGCTCTTTATTCGGTTGATATGAATAAATTGGTTGCCATCTTTAGCCCACATACCACGGTTAGTGGAAACTAAAGAGTTACCCATGATTTTTTCAGCACGATAGTTACGTGCATATTGTTCACCTTGTGGTGCCCCCCATTCGCCAATCAGGACTGTCAACAGTACTAATGGAATAGCGGTTTTCATCACAGAGCCAGCAATTTGCAAACGTGTAAAACCAGATGCCTGCATGACCACCAGCTCACTACGAGTTGCCAATGCGCCTAACCCTAATAATGCACCAAGTAACGCAGCCATGGGGAAGAAAATCTGCACATCTTTAAGGATATTTAAGATCGCATAAATACCCGCATCAAGTGTAGTGAAATCCCCTTGCCCTACTTTACGGAGTTGATCGACAAATTTGATAATGCCAGATAAAGAAACCAGCAAAAATAGTGTCATCAAAATCGACTGTAAAATAGTACGCCCGATATATCTATCTAATACACCAAACATCAGGCAACTCCTTTCTTAAAGCGAGCTCGGAATTTACGCATAGGCAAGGTATCCCAAATATTCAATAAGATAGCTAAGCCAAGATAAACACCATTAACACTCCACATCGCAATGAGAGGATCAACTTTTCCTTTTTCGCCATTAGAATGTAGCGAACTTTGTAATAAGAAAAAGACCAGATAAAGCAACATTGCGGGTAACATACTTAATACTCGGCCTTGGCGTGGATTAACCTCACTTAAAGGCACTACCATCACAGCCATAATGACAACAGAGAAAATCAAGGTTAATCGCCAATGGAATTCAGCGATAGATTCTGTTTCATTAGAATGCCAAAGTTCTGTCATCGTTTTTTGTTCTACACGATTACTGCTAATGGTAGATTCACGATGCCCGATAACAGCTTGGTAGTCATTAAAATCGGTGATACGAAAATCACGTAATACAGCCGTACCTTCATAGCGAGTTCCCTCACTGAGCACAACAATCTGATTTCCGTTAGGCAATTCCTTGGTATAGCCTTTATCTGCCACCACAACCGATGGACGCTGATCTTGCGTTGGACGTAACTGTGCGAGGAACACATCTTGGAATTGGTTACCTTTCACGCTACCAAGATAAAGCACCATATTACGGTCACTGGACATTTTAAATTGTCCTTCCATCAAGGCCGCCAAACTTGGGTTTGCCTTGGCATCTTCAAGCACTTGCTCTTGATGTGCTGATGACCATGGAATAAGCCAAATAACATTCCCTGCGGCTAATGCGCTGGTCAGTAATGAAAGCAATAGTGCTGCTTGCACTAATGCTTTTTTACCTATCCCACACGCATTCATGACGGTTATCTCACTTTCAACATAAAGTTTGCTGTAAGTCATCAGAAGCCCAAGAAAGAGGCTTAATGGAAGAATAAGCTGTGCCATCTCTGGAATTCCCAGCCACAGCAGAGAAACCACGAGGTTTGTAGGAATGTTACCTTCAACAGCAGCCCCTAAAATTTCAACCAGTTTCTGGCTAAAGAAGATAAGCATCAAAATAAATAAGATGGCTATCTGACTTTTAAGGGTTTCCCGAGCTAAATATCGAATTATAATCACGCTAGTTATGCCTGTGAAAACTTGTCTTTTTGCAGGAAAATCGCTAACTTCGTTGTATATCTATCATTTGTGCATCTCAGTTAGACATTCTTGCAGCCCAAATGATATCAAAACATGCTATAAACAGGTTCCCAATAAGAACAAGCTTATAAGTTAGCTAAATTAGTTGTGTTCAATTAATGCATTTAGCTTAACATAAAAAGTAAACTTTCTATGGGGTAGATTAATGCGGATCACTATTCTAAACGATACTTTCCGTTTTTGTCTTTAATATTCAGGAGAACGCATGGAGTTTAATGTAAAAAGCGGCAGCCCAGAGAAACAACGCAGCGCTTGTATTATCGTGGGGGTGTTTGAGCCTCGTCGTTTATCTCCGATCGCGGAGCAACTTGATAAAATCAGTGATGGCTATATCAGCGCCTTATTACGCAGAGGTGAGCTGGAAGGCAAAGTTGGACAATCATTGCTGTTACATCATGTACCTAATGTTCTCTCTGAGCGCGTTTTACTGATCGGTTGCGGTAAAGAGCGTGAGTTGGATGAACGTCAATATAAACAAATCATTCAAAAAACCATTAATACGCTCAATGAAACTGGCTCAATGGAAGCAGTCTGCTTTCTCACTGAGTTACATGTTAAAGGTCGTAATAACTACTGGAAAGTACGTCAAGCGGTTGAGACTGCAAAAGACTGCCTCTATACTTTTGATCAACTAAAAAGCAATAAGACAGAATTACGTCGTCCATTACGTAAGATGGTCTTTAATGTTCCTACTCGCCGTGAACTACCTAGTGGCGAACGTGCCATTGCTCATGGTTTAGCTATCGCATCAGGCATTAAAGCATGTAAAGATTTAGCAAACATGCCACCCAATATCTGTAATGCAGCTTATTTAGCTTCTCAAGCACGTCAATTAGCAGACTCTTCTTCAAATGTTTCTACGCGTGTTATTGGCGAAGAGCAAATGAAAGAGCTCAACATGAATGCTTACCTTGCGGTAGGTCAGGGCTCTCAAAATGAATCTTTAATGTCTATCATTGAGTACAAAGGCAGTAAAGATCCTGAAGCTCGCCCTATTGTATTGGTGGGTAAAGGGCTAACATTTGACTCTGGTGGTATTTCTATCAAACCTGCTGACGGTATGGATGAGATGAAATATGACATGTGTGGTGCTGCAACAGTCTATGGTGTGATGCGTGTGGTTGCAGAACTGCAATTACCGATTAACGTCATTGGTGTACTAGCAGGTTGTGAAAATATGCCGGGTGGAAAAGCCTATCGTCCTGGTGACATTTTAACAACCATGTCCGGCCAAACCGTTGAAGTATTAAACACTGATGCTGAAGGTCGCTTAGTGCTATGTGATACGTTAACTTATGTTGAACGTTTTGAGCCTGAGTTAGTTGTCGATATCGCAACATTAACAGGTGCATGTATGGTGGCTTTAGGTCATCACTACAGTGGATTAATGTCTAACCATAATCCATTAGCACATGAGTTAATGAATGCATCAGAACAAGCCGGTGACCGCGCTTGGCGCTTACCATTAGGTGATGAGTTCTATGAACAAATCGAATCAAATTTTGCTGATTTAGCCAATACAGGTGGTCGCTTAGGTGGTGCAATTACTGCGGGTTGTTTCTTAGCGCGTTTTGCGACGAAATATAACTGGGCTCACTTAGATATTGCGGGTACAGCATGGCGTTCTGGTAAAGCCAAAGGCGCAACAGGTCGTCCTGTTTCTTTACTGTCTCAGTTCTTACTTAATCGCGCGGGTTTGAATAGCGACGAGTAATACCGCATAATTATCAGGGTTAAGGTATTACCCTATTATTATGGTAAATAGCGCAGACTCCAAGAAGGGTATTGCAACGCAATACCCTTCTGTTATCGGGATATCATGAAAAACGCCACGTTTTATTTAATGGAACACCCATCAATACACGATGATTTACAGGCTCATGAGTGGCTTGCCTGTCAACTTACCGCTGAACATTGGCGATTAGGCAAACGTATTTTATTGGTTTGTGAGTCTCAGGCTCAAGCTGAATTGCTTGATGAGGCATTATGGGCCAGAGAACCTCATCAGTTTGTTCCTCATAATCTTGCAGGTGAAGGCCCTCGTTATGGCGCTCCTGTTGAATTATGTTGGCCTGGAAAACGTGGTAACGCACCTCGTGATCTCTTGATTAATTTGCAATCGCAATTCGTAGACTTTGCCACAGCTTTCCATGAAGTGATAGACTTTGTACCTATTGATGAACAATTGAAACAGTTGGCGCGTGAACGATATAAAATTTATCGTAGCGTCGGCTTTACTTTGACAATGGCTACGCCGCCAACCTATTGAATACGTAAAAAATATGGAAAATAAATCCGCACCGAAAGAGCCATCGCTCGACACAACTTATAATCCAGCAGAGATTGAACAACCTCTGTATCAGCATTGGGAAAAAAACGGCTACTTTAAAGCCAATGGCGATACAACAAAAGAAAGCTTCTGTATCGTGATCCCACCGCCAAACGTCACTGGTAGCCTACATATGGGCCATGCTTTCCAGCAGACCATTATGGATACCATGATCCGTTATCAGCGCATGCAAGGTAAAAACACTTTATGGCAATCAGGGACTGACCATGCGGGTATCGCAACTCAAATGGTCGTTGAGCGTAAAATTGCTGCTGAAGAAGGTAAAAATCGTCATGACTATGGTCGTGATGCATTTATCGACAAAATTTGGGAATGGAAAGCTGAATCAGGTGGCAACATTTCTAACCAAATGCGTCGTTTAGGTAACTCTGTTGATTGGGAACGTGAACGTTTCACAATGGATGAAGGGTTATCGAAAGCGGTTAAAGAAGCTTTTGTTCGCTTACATAAAGAAGATCTTATCTACCGTGGTAAACGCCTTGTAAACTGGGATCCTAAATTACATACTGCAATTTCTGATCTAGAAGTTGAGAACCGCGAAGTTAAAGGATCTATGTGGCATCTGCGTTATCCTTTAGCGGATGGGGCAAAAACAGCAGAAGGTAAAGATTACCTCATTGTTGCAACAACACGTCCTGAAACCATGTTAGGTGATACTGGTGTTGCGGTTAATCCAGAAGATCCTCGTTATAAAGATTTAATTGGTAAAGAAATTATTCTACCAATCGTAAACCGTCGTATTCCTATTTTAGCGGACGAACACGCTGATATGGAAAAAGGTACAGGTTGCGTAAAAATCACCCCTGCCCACGACTTTAATGACTATGAAGTTGGACGCCGTCATCAATTACCCATGATTAATATCATGGACTTTGATGGCAATATCCGTGCTAGCGCAGAAGTCTTAGACACCAATGGTGTTGAGTCAGATGTTTACAGTACTGAAATTCCAGAAGCCTACCAAGGTATGGAACGCTTTGCAGCACGTAAAGCAATGATTGCTGAATTTGAACGTCTAGGTTTATTAGAAGAGATCAAACCTCACGATTTAACCGTACCTTACGGCGACCGTGGTGGTGTCGTTATCGAGCCTTTATTAACAGACCAATGGTATGTTCGCGCGGCGCCTTTAGCGAAACCTGCGGTTGAAGCGGTTAAAAATGGCGATATCCAATTTGTACCAAAACAGTATGAAAACATGTACTTCTCTTGGATGAATGATATCCAAGATTGGTGTATTTCTCGTCAACTGTGGTGGGGTCACCGTATTCCGGCTTGGTACGACAATGAAGGTAATGTTTATGTTGGTCGTGACGAAGAAGAAGTGCGTCGTGAAAACAATATCGCCGCTGATGTGGCATTACGCCAAGATGAAGACGTACTCGATACGTGGTTCTCATCTGCACTGTGGACATTCTCAACATTAGGCTGGCCTGAAAATACCGAAGCACTGAAAACATTCCATCCAACGAATGTATTAGTCAGTGGCTTTGATATCATTTTCTTCTGGATTGCTCGCATGATCATGATGACCATGCACTTCATCAAAGACGAAGACGGTAAACCGCAAGTTCCATTTAATACGGTTTATATGACGGGTCTTATCCGTGATGAAGAAGGCCAGAAGATGTCAAAATCCAAAGGTAACGTACTTGATCCTCTGGATATGATCGACGGTATTTCATTAGAAAACCTGTTAGAAAAACGTACTGGTAATATGATGCAGCCACAAATGGCTGAAAAAATTGCTAAACGTACTAGCAAAGAGTTCCCAGAAGGTATTGAAGCACACGGTACAGATGCCCTGCGCTTTACCTTAGCGGCATTAGCTTCAACAGGTCGCGATATTAACTGGGATATGAAACGCCTATCTGGTTACCGTAACTTCTGTAACAAGCTGTGGAACGCAAGCCGCTTTGTTCTGATGAATACTGAAGATCAAGATTGTGGCTACCAAGGTGGTGAGATGACATTCTCACTGGCTGACCGTTGGATCTTAGCTGAATTTAACAATACCGTTAAAGCCTATCGTGAAGCGTTAGACAACTATCGTTTCGATATCGCTGCGGGTATTTTATATGAGTTCACTTGGAACCAATTCTGTGACTGGTATCTTGAGCTATCAAAACCTGCGGTACACAAAGGTAATGATGCACAAAAACGTGCAGCACGTCATACACTGATTGAAGTGTTAGAAGGCTTACTGCGTCTTGCTCACCCTATTATTCCATTTATCACTGAAACAATCTGGCAACGAGTGAAGGAAGTTAAAGGCATTGAAGGTGAAACCATCATGCTACAAGCTTTCCCTGAGTTCGATGCTTCATTAGTGGATGAACACGCACTTAGCGATCTTGAGTGGATCAAAGAAGTGATTGTTGCAGTTCGTAATATCCGTGCTGAAATGAATATAGCTCCGGGCAAACCACTTGATGTTATTTTACGTGGTGCGGATGACAATGCTAAGCGCCGTGTCAGTGACAATATTGGTTTCTTAAAAGCGATGGGTCGTTTAGCTGATATTCGTCCATTAGCAGAAAGTGAAGAAGCGCCATTATCAGTGACTAAATTGGTTAGCGGTGCCGAATTGCTTATCCCGATGGCTGGCTTTATTGATAAAGATGCAGAGCTTGCACGTTTAGATAAAGAGCTTGAAAAAGTAGAGAAAGATATCACAACTTTAGACAGCAAATTATCTAACGATGGCTTTGTTAGCCGTGCACCAGAAGCGGTTGTTGCTAAAGAGCGTGAACGCTTAGCAACATGCTTAAGCGCAAAAGAAAAGCTAATCGCACAGAAAGTCTCTATCGCCTCTTTATAAGCACTATCGCTTTAAAGGCACAGAGATTGTTAATAAAAACCCGCGTTTATCGCGGGTTTTTGCTTAGTTTTTTCAGCAAAAAATAAAACCATTTTTCACTTCATTTTTTACTATTCTCGGTTCTATACTCGTTAATATATCTTTCTATCCCTTATTTTCGCTTAAATTTAATCACCCACTAAAATATAACGCTAGGAATAAAGGGAATAGGTAAGCAAAGAAAACGAGCTAACGGTTTACAAACACGCTTAATCAATTAAGATAGTTTTCGTAGCTATCCGTGCTACTTTCAATGAAGAAGTTCCTTTCCGGTGCTCTCTCAATACGTAATCAAAAAATATTCTACTAATAAGTGAAACGATGAGTGCAACTATGACTGCAACCCAAATTATAGCCCCAAATATTATTATTCGAGCGATTGAAGAAAAAGACAATGCAGGTATTGCACGCGTTATTCGTGAAGTCTCTGCTGAGCACGGTTTAACTGCTGATAAAGGCTTTGCGGTTGCCGATCCGATTTTAGATACTCTCTATGAAGTTTATCATCAGCCACGTAGCGCTTACTGGGTTGTTGAAATGGAGGGAGAAATTGTTGGCGGTGGCGGTGTCGCACCACTTGCTGGTGGTGATGGCAATACCTGTGAATTACAAAAAATGTATCTTTCATCCAAACTGCGTGGCAAAGGCATTGCAAAAAAAATCGTTCTACAATCTCTTGAGTTCGGTAAAGCACAAGGCTTTAGCCGTTGCTATTTAGAAACCACCGACATCTTAAAAGCGGCGGTGGGCTTATATGAGAAATTAGGATTCGAATTTATTGATGAAGCCTTAGGTAATACAGGACATAGTGATTGTGAAATTCGTATGGTGAAATCACTTTAAGCGTTCTCGTTGTTCCCTACGTAATACAATAAATAAAATAAGTACGACTTTACCCGCATTTCTTATGCGGGTTTTTATTATCAAAAATAGCATCTATAAACACAAATTCTATTTTTTAAAATGATATAAAAGAACTCTATTTACCCTCTATTTGTTCAAATTGATTTATTATTAAATTATTAGCTATTTATTATTCAATAATTCCTTATCTTAAATATCATTAAAAAACACAAGTTTATTTTTTTACTCATTTCACTCTGGATAATTATATTTCACTTCTTAAGTTAAATATTTTTTAGCATCTTTTCTATTTTAAATTTTCTTATTTTTTAGATTGCTATTTATCGCTAATTTAATATCTTTATGCAGATAAAGTCATGTAATGGCTTTTATAACTCTAAAATTTAAAAGGAATTTTTCATGAAAAACTTTGTTAAAATTGCACTTATTGCTTCTGTAATTACCGTAATGACTGGTTGTACTGGTAGCGTGTACAATAAAGAAAAAGACTGTAACTACGACTACTTACTGCACCCAGCAGTTTCTATTTCTAAAATCATTGGCGGTTGTGGCGACACAAGCAAATAAGATTTAAGAAATAAACGTATTAATAAACTACATTCTGACTTATTGTTGCTAAGAAAGAATGTGGTTTTTATTATTTCATATTTTATATTTTCAACCATTTTTTATGGTTCGCATTCCTCACCACCATAAGAAATCAGAGCTTAGTGTTTCCATTTTAATGGAAGATAGATTAAATTAATCATTAATAAAATCTATTTTAGGTAATTTTATATGACATTAAGCTACAAGATTATTATCGTCACATTATTTTTATCTATTCCTATATTGGCCTATTCCTCCCCCCAAGTTAAATGCATTTCCGAAGAAAAAAACTTTTCCACATGTGAGATATTAGCAAAACAAGGAGACGATAAGGCATTATTAGTACTTGGACGTTTCTATGAAACGGGTACTGGAATTGAGAAAAATGTAGAGAAAGCAGAACAAATCTATCAACTCTTAGCAGATAAAAATGATGCTGATGGATTTAATCAACTGGCAATGCTTAAAGAAGATCAGGGTAAAAAACAAGAAGCTATCAAAGATAGGAAGGATCTAATTACAATGAATTTGCTAGATTTACTGTACTAATATGGTTTTGGTAAAAAATGTGATATCAGCCAAGCGATAAAAATATACTAAAATGCGGTAAATAAAGATGTATAAATATTTAGCCTTTCGTAGTCACCAAATTACACATTCAATCAATATGCCTATTTATTTTTAGAAGTTTGTTCATTTTTTTTGAACACCATCAACAAATTCCCCCTATTTTGTTCATCATGAGAACACTTTATGATCAGCTTCATTAAGAAATCGCAATAATCTGTATTACCTCCTTCTGTGTCTTGGTTATTGCGGTTTCTTTCCTTAACTCGGAGAACAATCATGACTATCAGACAGATTAATCATATTTATTCGGCGCCAAATTCACACTGGGTAGGTAATGGCTTTCCAGTCAGCACCTTATTTTCCTATCAGGAAAATGGTGAGAAACATAGCCCGTTTCTGCTGATGGATTATGCCGAGCCAACACTGTTTAAACCTGTTACCAATGCCCGTGGTGTAGGAGCACATCCTCATCGTGGATTTGAAACCGTAACAATCGCCTATCAAGGTGAGGTTTCTCATCATGACTCTAAAGGCCATGCAGGAACTATTACCGCAGGTGATGTGCAATGGATGACAGCCGCTTCTGGCATTTTGCATAAAGAGTATCACTCTGAAAAGATGACTAAAGAAGGTGGTGTACTGGAGATGGTGCAACTTTGGGTGAATCTGCCGACAGCGTACAAAATGACACAGCCTCGTTATCAGGCGCTGAAAGCAGAGGATATCCCTCATGTTGGATTACCTAATGATCAAGGCTATGTCCGAGTGATCGCAGGTAATTATGCTAATACCCAAGGTATCGCAATGACCTACTCACCACTTAATGTGTGGGATCTGCGCTTAAATCGTGCTGGTGTTTCACACTACAGTATTCCTGAAGGTCATAATGCAATGCTGTTTGTGGTGAAAGGTGCTGTACATATCAATGACAGTGAAATTGCCCGTCAACATGACATGGTAGTATTAGATAATTATGGCGATACACTGACATTAGAATCAATGGGTGACACCATTGTTTTAATTCTCACTGGTGAGCCAATTAATGAACCAATTGCAGGACAAGGGCCTTTTGTAATGAACACTCAAGAAGAGTTACAACAAGCTTTTGATGATTATGACAATGGCAAATTTGGTGTGATGGATTAATGGCTCTCCCCTTAAAACCAATAACACCAGTCACAAAGCAGTAATTTTGTGGCTGGTGTTATTATTTTGCACTGATAAATCAGGTACAAAGGGACAACATTTAGCAAAAATTAATGTAAACGTGATGACTTATCAGACTCTCCATCTTCGCCGTCTTCGTCTTCACCGTCTTCATCATCATACTCAGCGTCAGGATCTTCAAAGTAAGTTCCCCAACCATCGTAATAAACACCCATTTTTTCAGCTAAATTCATTAACTGTTCAACTTGAGCATCAATAAGCTCAGCATTTAAACCGCTTTCACTCACAGCATCAAAGCAAACTAAAATTTCACCTGATTCTACTTCAATTTCTTCAGGTTCAGTCACTTCATAACCTAATTTAAATACTTCAACTGCCGCTTTTTCTAGTGTTTCGAAGTTTTCACAAGAGATGTGGTGTTCGATAGCATACAGCGCATCAGGATCACTACCATCTTCAAGTAATTCTTCAATAATAAGACGTGTTTCTTCACGTTGTTCTGCTAATTCTTTGCTGTCCGCCATAATCATGCTCCGCAATAGTCTGAAAAGGTATCTTGTTCATTCTCCCACAGGGCGAATCAACACTCCATACCTAATATGATGTGCTTATCGCAGACTGTCTAAATTAAAAGTTTTTCTCTAGGGGTTGATGATGAATATTTATTGATATAAATTGAATATAAATTCAATGACAGGATATCACTCTATGAACCCTTTTTATCAAAAATCATTCTTACGTTTACTGGATTTTTCACCCGCTGAAATTCAACAACTACTTACATTGTCAGCACAATTAAAAAAAGCCAAAAAATCAGGTAAAGAAACTCAATATCTTGCAGGAAAAAATATTGCGCTTATTTTTGAAAAAGACTCAACACGTACTCGTTGTGCCTTTGAAGTTGCGGCTTTTGATCAAGGCGCCAGAGTGACTTATTTGGGGGGCGGAAGCCAAATTGGGCATAAAGAATCCATCAAAGATACCGCTCGAGTATTAGGCCGTATGTATGATGGTATTCAGTATCGGGGTTATGGGCAAAAAACGGTAGATGCCCTTGCACAATATTCAGGTGTACCTGTTTGGAATGGTTTAACCAATGAATTTCACCCAACCCAGCTGTTAGCAGACTTACTGACTATCACAGAACATCAAACCAAGCCATTATCAAAAACCGTATTTGCTTACCTTGGTGACGCTCGTAATAACATGGGAAATACTATGCTGGAAGCAGCAGCGTTAACAGGTATAGATTTACGTTTAGTTGCACCTAAAGCATGTTGGCCTGATGCAAGCTTAGTGGCTCAATGCCAAGATGTTGCCAACAAAAATGGTGGAAAAATCACACTTACTGAAAATGTGGCTGAAGGTGTTAAAAATGCTGATTTTCTTTACACCGATGTATGGGTCTCTATGGGTGAACCAAAAGAAGTTTGGAAAGAGCGTATTGCGTTACTGAAGCCTTACCAGGTCAATATGAATGTTGTTAAATTAACAGGAAACCCAGAAGTCAAATTCCTTCACTGTTTACCGGCTTTTCATGATGAAGAAACCACAATGGGTAAAGCATTAGCGGAAGAGTTTAACCTATATGGCGGTTTTGAAGTCACTGATGAAGTATTCGAATCAAAACACAGTATTGTGTTTGATGAAGCAGAGAACCGTCTTCACACCATAAAAGCCGTGATGGTAGCGACCCTTGCCAATCCGTTCTGAAATACATAATCATGCAAAACACCTATTTTTTCTCGATTAAAAAATAGGTGTTTTCTTCGTTTTATCTCAAGCTTATTGATTTTTAAATCAAAAAAAAAATTTTAGAAAAAAATAAAAGCAAACGCTTGCGTGCAAAGCTAAGATGCGTATAATGCGCCACAATTTGTCAGGAGGAAAGATGAAACAGCGCCTATTCCAATTTTTCACAAAAACACGCACCTTAATGGGTCGCAAGCGCATTCACTTTTTTCCAATAGCCCAATTTTTTGAAACCCCTCTTATTGAGGGGTTTTTTTTGGCCTATAAGAAACCACTCATCGCACAATTCATCGCTAAAGGAGAACTCTAATGACTAATCCGCTCTACCAAAAGCATATTATCTCCATCAATGATCTGGACAGGGAAGATTTGGAAGCAGTTCTTCGCGTTGCTGATAAATTAAAACAGCAGCCTAATAACGAATTGTTAAAAGATAAAGTGATAGCAAGTTGCTTTTTTGAAGCATCAACACGAACTCGTTTATCATTTGAAACAGCGATCCACCGCCTTGGCGCATCTGTTGTCGGCTTTTCTGATGGAAGCAACACATCATTGGGAAAAAAAGGTGAAACATTAGCGGATACCATTTCTGTTCTACGCACTTATGCCGATGCCATTGTGATTCGCCATCCTCAAGAAGGTGCAGCACGTTTAGCCTCTGAGTTTGCTGGTGATATTCCTGTTCTAAATGCAGGTGATGGTGCAAATCAACATCCAACACAGACTTTACTGGATTTGTTTACCATTCAAGAAACACAAGGCCGTTTAGATAATCTCAATATCGCAATGGTTGGTGACTTAAAATATGGTCGAACTGTGCATTCACTGGCACAAGCATTAGCGAAATTTAAAGGTAATCATCTCTATTTTATCGCCCCTAAAGTACTCGCGATGCCAGAGCATATTCTTCACTTGCTGGAAGAAAATGGTGTTGAATATAGCCAGCATGAAACAGTAGATGAAGTCATGCCAGAGCTGGATATTCTCTATATGACACGTGTACAAAAAGAACGTTTAGATCCTTCTGAATATGCAAATGTTAAAGCTCAGTTTATTTTAACTAGCGCTGATTTAGTGAATGTGAAAGATAATCTCAAGATTTTACACCCACTGCCGCGTATTGATGAAATCACAACGGATGTAGATAAAACACCTTATGCTTACTATTTCCAACAAGCTGGAAATGGTATCTACGCACGTCAGGCATTACTTGCCTTAGTTCTGAATAAAAACTTAGTTCTTTAATAAGGAGCACACCATGACACATGATCACAAACTAAAAGTTGAAGCTATCAAACGTGGGACTGTTATTGATCATATTCCAGCGCAGGTGGGCTTTAAAATTCTTTCACTGTTCCGTTTAACTGAAACTGATGAAAGAATAACCGTAGGTTTTAATTTACCTTCAGAAAATTTAGGTAAAAAAGACCTCATTAAAATCGAAAATGTCTTTTTAACCTCAGAACAAGCAAACCGTTTAGCAATGTATGCGCCACAAGCCACTGTCAATATTATCGATGATTACCAAGTGGTTAATAAGATGGCGTTAAGCTTACCTGAATTACTTGAAGATGTGGTGCCTTGTCCTAATAGCAACTGTATTAGTCATAACGAGCCAGTACAAAGTAGTTTCCGAGTCAAAAAACTGGCCTCAGATGTGGTATTAACCTGTAAATACTGTGAAAAAGAGTTCGAACGCCACGCGGTTATTCGTTAATTATCTTCACTATCTGCTCGCAAGGGCAGATAGTTTTTTATAAAAAGAGAATAATTACCTATTAAAAGCTTCAAGGCTATTTATATTAAAAATGAAAATAGCCTATCCTTTCTTTTTTATAAAAAAATTTACTATAACTTCGCCACTTTTATGGGCTAAAAATAGCGTCAAACCGCACTACTACTCTTCATTTATTTTCTTTTTATACTTACAGACTTTATGATAAAGCCTGACATCTGTCATATTGCTAACTTACAGCGCTGGCTATAATAGCGCCGTGCTAATCAAGCGTTAGTCTTAATCTTATAAAAACAGGAGTTCTACATGTCTTACGAAATTAATACCGATAAAGCCCCTGCAGCAATTGGCCCTTATGTACAAGGCGTTGATTTAGGTAATTTAGTGATCACTTCAGGTCAATTACCTGTTGATCCAGCTACAGGTGAATTTGTTTCTGATAATGCTGCAGAACAAGCTCGTCAGTCTTTAGAAAATGTAAAAGCAATTATTGAAAAAGCGGGTTTAACTGTTGCTAATATCATCAAAACTACTGTTTTCGTAAAAGATTTAAATGATTTTGGTACCATTAATGCCGCTTATGAAGCTTTCTTTAAAGAGCATAATGCAGCATTCCCAGCTCGTTCTTGTGTTGAAGTTGCTCGTTTACCAAAAGATGCAAAAGTAGAAATCGAAGTTATCGCTATCCGTTAATTTCATTTCAAGAATCGATCATAAAAAAGCAAAGGTCTCTTTATGAGCACTTTGCTTTTTTTATGTTCTCATTTTTTCATGATTAATTTATCGTTTCTGTTTTGGCGTATATTTACAATTCAGCTAACCCCTCTTGATGCCTGATGTAGCAAAAATACCTTGATTTAGATCAGTTTTAATGAAGATTATTTCCCTTTCAATTACTATATATTGTGTTTTAATACATCTCGATATACAACATATAGTAATTATACACATCTTATCCACAATAAGCCTGAATGCTGTGCCATCACCTGTTTTTATGGGATTTGAGCCTGTGGATAAATAGTTAAGGAGCAAGATTGTGAAAACCATAGTGATAAAACGAGACGGATGTAAAGTCTCTTTTGACCAAACCCGCATCAGCGATGCTATCAAAAGAGCCGCCGTAGCTTGTGAGATCACTGATGATGATTATTGCGATTCTGTCGCGCAATCCGTTTCACAATCTCTCGCAGGACGTTCGAATGTCGATATCCGTGAGATCCAAGACGCCGTAGAAAATCAGCTGATGGCTGGCGAGCATAAAGATGTCGCCAGAGCCTACATTGAATACCGTCATGACCGGGATGTTGCCCGTGAGCAACGCGGAAGATTAACTCAGGAAATTCGAGGTCTTATCGAACAAAGCGATGTCTCTATTCTTCATGAGAATGCGAATAAAGACAGTAAAGTTATCCCTACCCAACGTGATTTACTTGCGGGTATTGTGGCTAAACATTACGCAAAATTGCATATCCTGCCAAGAGATGTGGTACTCGCTCATGAGCGAGGTGAAATTCATTATCATGATCTCGATTATTCACCGTTTTTCCCTATGTTTAACTGTATGCTAATTGACCTTAAAGGCATGTTAAACAATGGCTTTAAAATGGGGAATGCAGAAATAGAGCCTCCTAAATCTATTTCAACAGCAACCGCAGTAACAGCACAAATTATTGCACAAGTGGCGAGCCATATTTATGGTGGTACAACGATAAATCGTATCGATGAAGTATTAGCGCCATTTGTAAAATCAAGTTATGACAAACACTATAAAGTAGCGCAAGAGTGGCAAATTGCTGATAAAGAAGCCTATGCCAATGCGCGCACTGAAAAAGAATGTTATGACGCATTCCAATCTTTAGAGTATGAAGTTAATACACTACATACCGCTAATGGACAAACGCCATTTGTCACTTTCGGCTTTGGTCTTGGTACGTCAAAAGAAGCGCGTCTAATTCAACGTTCTATCCTTGAAAACCGTATGGCTGGTTTAGGCAAAAACCGCAAAACAGCTGTTTTCCCTAAACTTGTTTTTGCCATCAAAGATGGCTTAAACCATAAGTTCGGTGATCCTAATTACGATATCAAACAACTTGCGCTTGAATGTGCAAGTAAACGTATGTATCCGGATATCTTAAATTACGATCAAGTGGTTAAAGTAACGGGATCATTTAAAACTCCAATGGGTTGCCGTAGCTTCTTAGGTGTTTACGAAGAAAATGGTGAAATGATCCACGAAGGCCGTAATAACCTAGGTGTTATCAGTCTGAACTTACCGCGTATTGCCATTGAAGCCCAGGGTGACGAAGCCGCATTCTGGTCACTACTTGATGACCGTCTTGAATTAGCTAAAAAAGCGCTAATGACACGTATTGCACGTTTAGAAAATGTTAAAGCACGTGTTGCCCCAATTCTTTATATGGAAGGTGCATGTGGCGTGCGCTTAAAAGCAGACGATAACGTGTCTGAAATCTTTAAAAATGGCAGAGCGTCAATTTCATTAGGTTATATCGGTGTTCATGAAACCATCAATGCACTGTTTGGTACTGAAAAACACGTTTTTGATGATGAAACCTTAAGAGAAAAAGCGGTGGCGATTATTAATCGCCTACGTGAAGCAACAGACCAATGGAAAGCAGAGACTGGCTATGGCTTCAGTCTTTACAGCACACCGAGTGAGAACTTATGTGATCGTTTCTGTCGTTTAGATGCGGCTGAATTCGGCATTCTACCGGGTGTAACGGATAAAGGTTATTACACCAATAGCTTCCACTTAGATGTTGAGAAAAAAGTAAATCCATACGACAAACTGGATTTTGAAGCACCTTATCCTCCATTAGCCAATGGCGGTTTTATTTGCTATGGCGAATATCCAAACTTACAACATAACCTTAAAGCATTAGAAGACGTGTGGGATTACAGCTATACCCGTGTTCCTTACTACGGCACAAACACCCCAATTGATGAATGTTATGACTGTGGCTATACCGGTGAATTCTCTTGTACTAGCAAAGGCTTCACTTGCCCGCGTTGTGGTAATCACAACCCCGCGAGAGTCTCTGTTATTCGCCGTGTCTGTGGATATTTAGGTAGTCCAGATTCACGCCCATTTAATGCAGGTAAGCAAGAAGAAGTTAAACGCCGTGTAAAACATCTGGCAAATGGTCAGTTAGGTTAAGATTGTGAATTACCATCAATATTACCCTGTTGATGTTGTGAATGGTGAAGGTACACGTTGCACCCTGTTTGTTGCAGGGTGCATACACCAATGCCGAGGCTGTTATAACAAATCAACGTGGTCATTAACGTCAGGTAAGCCGTTTACCCAAGAGATGGAAGATCAGATCATTGCTGATCTACAAGACAATCGTATTAAACGCCAAGGATTATCACTTTCAGGTGGCGATCCTCTACACCCTCAAAATCTTTCTGCTATATTAAAATTGGTAAAACGCGTTAAAATGGAATGCCCTGAGAAAGATATTTGGGTTTGGACTGGCTACTTACTGGCTGACTTAACCCCAGAGCAGCAAGAAGTCGTTAACTATATTAACGTACTGATTGATGGGAAGTTCGTGCAAGAACTTTATGATCCCGCATTACTGTGGCGTGGTAGTAGTAATCAGGTGATCCATAAATTGAAATAATACACATTGAATTAACTGGAGGATGTATGCCTTTAAGTGATAATAAATATGTAAGCTTTTCTGAAGATCATGAGCTGAACTACCATTTAAAAAAATGGGGTAAAAAGCAGTCTAAAGCGAATCGAGAACAACTCGTGAAGCTAGGTACCGAATTGAAAAAGAAACTCGGTGCTAAACATCTCCAGCATACTGAAATAGATGCTGAGATAGAAAAAAATCTTTCATCATTTGAGTAACGCCTAAAAGCCCATTTCATAATGGGCTTTTTTCTTTCATCATTATCATTTAATCACCTCCGTTATCAAATGCGAATCATTTTCAAAAAAGATAGTCAGAGTGATTAGTTTTGTTTTATTATTAACACTCTTAACTATTCTTTTTATGATGATATTTGATATGAAATTAGCACTCTTCCCTTTATTTTCAATAGTTTTACTTTCTGGTTGTAGCAGTACTTGGGAACCTAAAGGTGCATCAGATTACACATTACAAGAAGCTAAAATGCTTTGTGAACTTGATGCAAATACTCGCTACCCTATTCGTAAAGAAGTACTACAACGTACTGTTTATCGCGATGTACAAAAAACATGTCGTAAAGATGATAAAGATCACTGTGGGGATAAAAAAACCTACACTGAACGTGTACCAATGACAGAAAGCTATGTTGAAGACATTAATCAAGAAGACAGAAAAACCTTCTACACCTCTTGTATGTCTTTAAAAGGGTGGGAACAAAAAAGTCATTATTTTTGGGAATAATAAGAAGTTAAGAACATAAGAGGCTTAATGACGTTGCCAATACAGCTTAGTCCCAAAACCTAACTGATTATTGACCATCTTAATTTCTTGTAATTGTAATTCCCATAAAGGCACATGGATGGCGGCTAATGCGACAGGAAAACGTAAACAATAATGTTTTCTTGCGTTGATGTCGTCCTTACCTGCCAGTAAAGCAACAGAACCTGTGAATTGAATACCTTGCAGATCGGATACTGCAATTTCTTGTGTGCTAATACTCCCTGCAACTAATAAATTTTCCTGCATCATTTGAGCATGACGAGTTTTCTTTTCAGAAAGGAAAACGAGCCTCATCTGACATTCATCAAACCAATAAAAACAATTAGCACACCAAATATCACTCAATGAACATGTTGTACATAAGGTGAACACATAGTTATTGTGTATATATTGTTTAATTAATTTGATCGAGTCTAGAGAAGTCATTATATACCTGCATAGAAACAAAAAGAGACGCTGTTTAGATGATAATTATATCATCAAAACGAGCGTCTTACCGCGTGTCTCTTATTACAGATTATTTATCGAAAATAGTTAAAATTAACGATAAATTTCAGCATTAACAGTGAGGTAATCTTCACCAGTTGCGCCAACAACTTTAAAGCCTTTTGCTCCTTCATCTTTTGCGATTTGAGCAATTTTGGTGGTTAAGCCATCTAAAGTATCACTACCTGTGATTGTGATATACTCACCATTGACAGAAGGACTTTTTGATACGCTATCAGCAGCCATTGAACCAAATGAAATAGCACTTAAAGCGAATGTTGCAGCGATTAATGTAGATTTTTTCATAATAAACTCCAATTTAATTCTAATTTTGTCAGATATCGCGGAGTGTGTCTCTGTGATGTGGATCATATTATGCGCTTTAATTTAACTTTAAAATTAGCAATAATTGCTGTTCATTTTCAAAAAAATTGAATGTTATTTTTTAAATTATAAATTTTATTGTCACAAAAATTTCACAACATATTGATATATTTAATAGATTTATTTTTGACATGGTTTAAATTACTCACTTCAAAAACTAAGAAATATTATTTATCAAAAGAAAAAGTAGCACGAAAAGGAAAAAATGATGGCTGACACAATGTGGTCACTCTATATTGTTAGAAATCGTCTTGGCTATCTTTATACCGGGATCACAACAAATGTTGAGCGCCGTTTTCAACAGCATCAGGATGGAACTGGCGCGAAAGCATTAAAAGGAAAAGGACCTTTATTATTAGAATTTTATTGTCAGGTTGGCGATAGGCAACGAGCCTCTCAGCTTGAATACCAATTAAAGCAGTTAAAAAAATGGCAAAAAGAAAAGCTGATCACAGACCAGCCTTCAGACATTGCACTGTATTTAATACAGGATAAATAAAATGAGTTAAGCGGATCAGCTAAACTGGTCAAATAAAGGTGAGTAGTTGACTAAACCGTGGATCTCTTCAACATTGCCATTATCTAACGCATAAAGCTGAAATGCCTCTTCTGTATCAGGCCATTTGCAATGTAAGCCTTGAGATTTAGCAGGAATAAAACCCGATACTTGATAGTATTTAGGATCTCCCAACACTACGACTGCGCCATACCCAAATTCATTTAGGCTATCTAACCCTTCATTAATCAGTTGGCGTCCAATACCTTGGTTTTGGAACTCTGGTGCAACAGCAAGTGGCGCAAGACCAACCCACTGACAATCTATTCCATCAACATCAACTGGTGTAAAACCGATATAGCCAACTAATTGGCCTTCATCGCTAATAGCCACCATGCCTAATGTTAATAGACCTTCTTCACGTAAATGCCCGACTAAATCAGCTTCAGGGCTTGTCGGAAACACTTGGCGCAAAAGGCTATCAATAGCAGGAATATCAACAGGAATTTCAACACGTATTAGCATGAAGTTGAGCTCAGTTCATGGCTGTGCATTTTGTCTTCAGTTTCTTCTTGAAGTCCACTTTTTACAAATTCAGCCAGTTGTAATAAACCAAAACGCAACACAGATGGCATTGAGTCTAATTCAATTGCATCCATCAGGTTCTTAACATATAACCCGAGTTCTGTATCACCCTCAATTTGTAGACGGCGTTGGAAAAATAAGGTGTCAGGATCTTCTTTGCGAGCTGCAATTAAAATAAGATCATTAGCATTACCACTAAAGCTGACATCTTCTTTTTCTAAGCGACTAACCACTAATTTATCATCACGAACACTGATAAACCACTGTAAATGTAAGTCTCTTATCTCTACTTTTAGCCATTTATCTTCTAAAAAGTGTAAATCACCTTCTGCAAGAGATTCACGAAACTGCCAACTTAAAAACTGTTCTAAAATATCGCGTTGCAAAGCAAATGGGGTAACTTGTAAAGGGTAACGTAAAAAACGAGGCCCCTCTTTTACCAAATGGGTACGAATTTTGTTAAACATGTTCGGACTCCTATAAATAAATTTAGGGGCTATTGTGCCAGAAATGAACAGATATTCTGCGATCCTATATCAATATTCTGTTAATCCATTGTTCGCTTTTTGAGTTCTTTGATTTTACTTAAGTAAAAAACAAACTTCTCTGCCTTAAATCAAAACCTTTTTTTATCTTACTCATTACAATTTCCGATCATTCTTAATTTCTAAAGGGAAGTGAAGATGGAATTGCTGTGCCCTGCGGGTAATTTACCTGCCTTAAAAGCAGCCATAGATAATGGTGCGGACGCCGTTTATATCGGCTTAAAAGATGATACTAATGCAAGACATTTTGCAGGTTTGAATTTCACAGAAAAGAAGCTACAAGAAGCAGTTAATTATGTTCATCGCCACCAGCGAAAACTACATATTGCAATAAACACCTTTGCTCACCCTAATGGATTTGAACGCTGGCAAAAGGCCGTTGATATGGCGGCATCTTTGGGTGCTGATGCGCTTATTTTGGCAGATATTGCGATGCTAGAATATGCGGCTGAGCGTTATCCTCATATTGAACGCCATGTTTCTGTACAAGCCTCAGCAACCAATACACAGGCAATTGAGTTTTATCAACGCAATTTTGATGTTGCTCGTATTGTTCTTCCTCGTGTTCTATCTATTCATCAAGTGAAACAATTAGCACAAACTAGCCCAGTACCTTTAGAAGTTTTTGCCTTCGGAAGCTTGTGTATTATGGCTGAGGGCCGATGCTATCTTTCTTCCTACTTAACCGGTGAATCACCCAATACGGTAGGTGCTTGCTCTCCTGCGCGTTTTGTACGCTGGCAACAGACACCACAAGGAATGGAATCTCGCCTTAATGATGTTCTGATAGATCGCTATGCGCCTGATGAAAATGCAGGCTACCCAACACTGTGCAAGGGACGCTATTTTGTTGATGACCATTGTTATCATGCATTAGAAGAGCCAACTAGCCTAAATACCCTTTCCCTATTACCTGAATTAATGGCAATGAATATTGCCTCTGTCAAAATTGAAGGTCGCCAGCGTAGCCCCGCTTATGTCACAGAAGTCGCAAGAGTTTGGAGAACGGCAATTGATCAATGTAAGAAAGATCCCCAAAGCTTTAACACTGATCCTCGTTGGATGAATGCCTTAGGAAAAATTTCAGAAGGAACACAAACAACATTGGGTGCTTATCACCGTAAATGGCAATAATAAGGATAAGAAAATGAAATATGCATTAGGCTCTGTACTTTATTATTGGCAAAAATCTACACTCGAAGCGTTCTATGAAAAAGCAAAACAATGTGATGCTGATATTATCTATTTAGGCGAAACAGTTTGCAGTAAACGCCGAGAAACTAAACCTCAAGATTGGATTAATCTCGCCAAAGAAGTCGCTAAAAGTGGCAAACAAGTGGTTCTTTCTACCTTAGCGTTATTACAAGCGCCTTCTGAATTGAAAGAAATTACTAAGCTGGTTGATAACGGCGAGTTTTTAATTGAAGCCCATGATTTTGGCGTCATCAATATGCTTTATGAGCGCAATCTTCCTTTTGTTGCGGGTCACGGATTAAATTGCTACAACGCTTATGCGCTACGTTTATTGTATAAACAAGGCATGATACGTTGGTGTATGCCTGTAGAACTTTCTCGTGAATGGCTAAGTAACCTTCTAAACCAATGTGAAACATTGGATATTAGGAATAAATTTGAAGTCGAAGTCTTGGCTTATGGACATCTTCCTTTAGCTTATTCAGCACGTTGTTTTACTGCTCGTTCTGAAAATCGCTCTAAAGATGATTGTGAAACTTGTTGCCAAAAATACCCACAAGGCCGTGAAGTATTATCACAAGAAAATCAGCAAGTTTTTGTATTAAATGGTATTCAGACACAAAGCGGTTATTGTTACAACTTGGGTAACGATCAAACATCAATGGCAGATTTAGTGGATATTATCCGGCTTTCACCTGAATCTGACGCTATTTTTGATACCTTGCAACAATTTCGCCAAAATGCAGAAGGCCAACATCCTCTTACAACTATCCATCACCATGACTGTAATGGTTATTGGCGTAAACTAGCTGGATTGGAGTTGGTAGAATAAGTCTTTTATCCACTCTGTTTCATCTATAATAGAGTGGATTTGTCATGTTCTAAGCCAACTACTCTTAGCGTTAGCTGGCGCCTCATTTAAATAAATCTTGAGATATTTCTTGAATTAAAACCTATTTAGATCCACGGTGATGTAACCAATGTTTAAATTGGTGTGTAATATGTCTTAACTCACCATTACGTAGCATACCCACCAGCACACCTAATACCGTATAAATCACACCTAAAACAAGCATCATCACGATATCACCCAATATACTTTGGAATGACAGCCCCATTTGGTTAATCCCTGCCATCGCGTTTACAGCCCATGTAGACGGTAATGCAGATGAAATGGCAAACACCCAATCTGGCATAGCTTGTAGTGGCCATATCGTGCCAGAAATATAAAACACAGGTGTTGTTACAAATGCCAATGTCAGATAAATCATCTCAACACTGCGTAAGCATTCTGTAATTAATTTACCTAACCCTAAGACCGCTAATAAGAATGGAAATGTCAGCATCCAGACTTGATAAAGTGGAGCCTCTTGGCGATAACCCAATACCCAAGGCCATAATGCAAAGAATACAGCCGACAAAAATAACCAAATAGGAATAAGTGCAGATAATGCCCCTAAATAAACCGCTAGTGGTGGTTTTCCTTTCGGCGTACTTCTTACTGCAATACTGACTCGTACACAGGCAATTAAAAGGGAGTGTTGCAATAACATAACTAATAGACCAGGAAAAATAATCGCAGCAAAACTAACACCAGGGTTATACATTGCGATCGTTTCACCTTGGATAGGTTTTAGCAAAATCGTTGATTGTTCAATGCTAAAACCAGCATTTCTCAAAATACGACCATTATAAGCATCTAATAGCTGCTGATAAGCCAACATCAATTCTTGCTGAATTTGCCCACTGGCAAGTCGGTTTGTGGCATCACCAAACACAGGAACAGTGACATCTTTACCATTAAGAAGTTTCTTTTCAAAATTCGTTGGCACAATAATGATGGCAAATAGCTCGCGCATGATCATATCGTGGCGAGCTTCATCTAAACTATCGTAATTCTTGATACTGAGCTTTGGTGTTGCATTTAATGAGCGAATAAGAGAGTAGCTCGCAGGGCTGTGATCTTGATTAATGACCGCAACGGGTAGATCCCATAATACGGGTTTAGCATAAACCAAACTCATAACGCAAAGTGACACAATCAATAGCATCCACATCGGTTTTTCTAACATACCGAGTAATACACGCTTAAAGGTTTGGAAATACATTTGCATCATGCAACACCTACCTGTAATTCTAATCGTTTAAAAATACGTTTACGAACTAAGAAGGCGATAGCAAAAGGATAAATCAGCAAGAGCGAACAAACATACAAAATGCCTTGCAATGACACCTCTCGTAAGAAGATATCAAACATTGCATTTAAAGCATGCGTTAAAGGCTCAAGGTTAGAGATAATTTGAGCAGGCAATATCATCGAAAGCTCTGGTACTGCCATACCTGAAAAAGCTAAGGCAATACTCACTAACATACCTATCATACTGTATGCAGTGATCGCACTATTGGTAAACGCAAAAAGCAGTAACCCCACACTTTGTGCCGCGATAATATAAAAGAACCCAACAAGTACCATATAGAGTGGATTGCCATTTACTTTGGCACCTGAAAAATGCACCAATGCTGCAAGCTCTATAATTAATAATGTTAAGAAAAATAACGTATAAGGAGAAAGTTTACCAATCAATGCAAACGTAAAAGGCTTAATATTCAACAGCATATTTCCTCGTGACAACGAATAAATCGTGCAGGTCACGACAAATAACTGAAGCATATGGATCGTAGCGGCAAATTGCTGATAATAGATATAACTACCGCTGGCATTAAATAAGCTGTCATAAGAGAGCGTGACTTTTGCCAATGGCGGTACAGGCTTATTCATTTCTTGTGCTAAAACAGTGCGATACTGTGCATTAAGTTCTGCAATAAGGCCACTAAAATCCTGTATCGCATAACTCCCTGCGGCATAATACAACCCATTGTAATACATCCGTGTGGTGGGTTGCTTTCCTGCTAATACATCACTTTCAAAATGGCGAGGAATGGTCAATATAGCGTAATCTTTTGCACTACCTAACCGCTCCATTGCTGTACGAGGGTTGCCATCTAGTGTATTTAATTGCGCATGGGAGCCAGCATTTAAGTCTCTGATCAGTGTTCTCGATAATGGGCTATTATCGTTATTGATCACTGAAACGGGCAAATTCAGCAATGTACCTTCAGAAAAGTTAGCACTAATTAACGTGAATAACATCAATGGAAACAGCCAGCTCAGCCAGTGAAAAACGGGGCTACGAACTGCCATATGAGTTTCTCGTGAAAATGCGCTACTAAAGCCACGCCAAGCTGCTTTTACTCTCATTATTCGCCCTTATTTATCCCAGCGCCATAACGCACTCATTCCAGGACGTAGCCCCTCAATCGGCGTCACAGGATACAGTCGAATTTCAAACGTTTTTAAATCGAAATCACCCGTTGCTCTTGTCGCTCTTTTTGTTGCGTAGTCACCCATCGGAGCGATATAGCGAATTTCCGCTTCGACTTCTTTGTTGCCCAGAGCAGGAATAATGATAGTAATGCGATCACCTTTGCGAATATCCGCTAAAATATCTTCGCGAAGGTTATAAACAAAATAGGCATCAGGAATGCGAATGAGTGTCGCAAGTGGGCTATTAGCATTAAAAAGCTCACCAATTTCTGCCGGAATTGGTCCAACCTCACCATCAACAGGTGCTTTGACGTGTAAATCGTCTTGTTGGATCTTCAGCTCGATAAGTTGTTGTTCTGCTTGTTGTACCGCAGCCATGTATTTATGACGTAACTCAATGCGATCGCCATTTTTAGCTTCATCTAATTCTGCTTGGGCAGCTCTTACTCGTTGTGATGCAACATCACGACTACGACGTGCATTGTCCAGCTCGGTTGCTGAGACATAACCTTGATTAGCTACTGCGTTAATACGCTGATAATCTCGTGTCGCATTACTAGCTTCTACTTTGGCTTGAGATAACACTGCTTCTAAATTACGAATGCTCTCTTCTCTTGTGCCATGTAGTGATAAATCTAATTGAGCTTGCGCTTGTGCTTTCGCCGCTTCGAGTGCCGCAACTTGTGCATTAAGTTCAGGGCTTTCTAATGTGATCATTAATTGCCCGGCTTTGACATCATCACCTCGCTCTATATGGCGCTCAATTACACGGCCTTTAGCTTTTGAGGCAACAATCACTTCTGGTGCATCGACTTCCCCTTGCAGTAATAAATATTGATTATGCGCGCGGAAAAGTACGGCTAATGCAATTAGTATTAGCATTAATAAAATAAGATAAATGGTTCTTTTTTTCATATAACGATTAGACCTTAATAGTGAAGTAGAACACTCACTGACAGAGTTATATTACACAATAACTCAGAATTTCTTTAAGAATTTTGTGCGCCAGATCACTGATGCAAAGGAATATTTTCTTTGAAAGCGCGATTAAGTTACTCTTATATCAAACTTTATTGCCTAATTAATAGCCCCGTTTTATCTGAACTTTTTATATTAATCAGATGAAAAAGAGAACGGTACTCAATACCTATGTATGAATTTGATCTTATTTTGCTGTTATTACAGCAAATGTGTGTTTATTTAATTATTGCTTGGTTTTTAAGTAAAACACCTCTATTTACGCCGCTTTTACAGGTCACAATAAAGCTACCTCATAAGTTGATGTGCTATGTCATTTTCTCTATTTTTTGCATTATGGGTACCTATTTCGGATTGCACATTAATGACTCTATTGCTAACACTCGTGCGATTGGCTCCGTCTTAGGGGGATTACTCGGCGGCCCATATGTTGGCTTTCTTGTTGGCTTTACGGGAGGATTACATCGTTATTCTCTCGGAGGTATGACAGCACTGAGTTGTATGGTTTCTACTATCGCAGAGGGATTAATTGGTGGATTAGTTCACCGCTATTATGTCAAACGTGGCCAAATGCATCGAATATTTAATCCATGGACTGCGGCAGCGGTAACTTTCTTTGCCGAAATAATACAGATGAGTATTATTTTATTATTAGCCCGCCCGTTTAATGAAGCACTTGCCTTAGTTAAGGATATTGCAGCGCCAATGATTGTTGCAAACACTATTGGTGCGGCAATGTTTATTAGAATATTACAAGATAGACGGGCAATATTTGAAAAATACACCAGCGCTTTCTCAGCGCAAGCATTAAAAATTGCCGTTTGCACCGAAGGTATTTTGCGTAAAGGATTTAATCAAGACAATAGCACTCGAGTTGCAAAAGTCATTTATCAAGAATTAAGAGTCAGTGCTGTTGCTATTACTGATAGAGATAAACTGCTCGCCTTTATTGGCATTGGCGCTGACCACCATTTACCTGGTACCCCTATTTCATCAGAACAATCGAAGCAGGCAATTAATAATAATGAAGTTGTTTATGCTGACGGGAATGAAACTCCGTATCGTTGCACTCTTTCTCCTCATTGCAAGCTAGGATCAACCTTAGTTATTCCGCTAAGAGGTGAAAATAACCAAGTCATTGGGACAATAAAACTCTATGAAGCTAAAAATCGCCTGTTTAGTTCAATTAACCGTACTTTAGGGGAAGGTATTGCCAGTTTATTATCTGCACAAATTCTGGCAGGGCAATATGAGCGAAATAAACAATCACTTTTAGAATCAGAGATTAAACTTCTACATGCACAAGTAAATCCACATTTTCTTTTTAATGCGTTAAATACACTACAAGCCGTTATTCGTCGTGATAGTGAACAAGCAAAACAATTAGTTCAATTTCTTTCTGCTTTCTTTCGTAAGAACTTAAAAAGACCGGAAGCAGTTGTGACATTAAGTGATGAAATCGAACATGTAAATGCTTATTTGCAAATTGAAAAAGCCCGTTTTCAAGATCGTTTACAGATTGATATTCACATTCCAGAAACTTTAGCCAATGCTCGTTTACCGGCTTTTTCGCTTCAGCCGATGGTCGAAAATGCAATTAAACATGGAACATCACAGTTATTAGACACCGGAAAGATTACAATTAGAGCGCACCAAGAGCATCATCTGATCATTATTGAAATCAGTGATAATGCGGGGCTTTATCGACCTCAATCTCCTTCCCATGAATTAGGATTAGGCATGAGGTTGGTGGATAAGCGATTAAAATTACGCTATGGCGAGCTTTATGGTGTTTTAGTCGAATGCCAAGCTGATGAATATACAAAGGTGAAAATTTGCTTACCTCTAGAAAAAAGCATGGATAACGTTACATAACAATGAATATATTAATCGTTGATGATGAGCCACTGGCTCGTGAGAATTTACGTTGTTTACTTGAAGTTGAAAAGGATATTCATATTATTGGTGAATGCAGTAATGCTATTGAAGCCATAGGAGAAATACATCGTAAAAAACCTGATGTTGTTTTCCTTGATATTCAAATGCCTCGCATTACTGGACTTGAAATGGTCACAATGCTAGATCCTGAACATCGCCCTTATATTGTTTTTTTAACTGCATTTGAAGAATATGCGATCCAAGCCTTTGAAGAACATGCTTTTGATTATTTACTCAAACCTTTAGAGCAGGAACGTCTCACAAAAACATTAAACCGTTTACGCCAAGGTAATAAACAAAATATTGATTTATTAACTCCGCCAGAAGAACGCTTAAAATGCATTCCATGTACCGGACATAGCCGTATTTGGTTAATGCCAATTGATGAAGCCATATTTGCCACCTCAAGACTCAGTGGTGTTTATGTCACGAATAATCAAGGCCAAGAAGGTTTTACTGAATTAACACTACGTACACTAGAAACACGCACACAATTAGTTCGTTGTCATCGCCAATATTTAGTCAATATGGATTATGTTAATGAGATTATTTTTGGTGATAATGGGCAAGCTGAACTGATCTTACACAATAACAGCCAAATTCCTGTTAGCCGTCGATATCTAAAACCGTTAAAAGAAGCGATTGGCTTAAGTTAATTAATAAAATCCCATAATAAATGAGTATTTAGATAATTATAAGTATTGTTCTAAATACTCATCAAAAACTTGTTGGTACTGCTTACGGTTAAAAATAAGTTGTTTAATCGGAGTAATTCCATGTTCATCAAGCTCTAGGGCATCTTCTCTATCTAATCCATCTTCATAAGTAATATTATTCCATTGCACATAATCTTTCGTAATATCTAAATCACAAGAAATCACAGAGCAATAATCACAACCACAATGGCAACGATATAGCACCAGCCTATTATTATCTAATTGGGTATAAAGTGGTTTAGTACCCAAAAACTGCTCTATTTTGCTACAAATAATTTTATGGCGATCGTAATTAGGGAAATAAGCTTTATCAACCACAATAAGGTCTAAATCAAAGTCTGAAAAGCGCAAATCTGTTTGTTTATCAAATCCCAACCACTCATCCAGGGCTTTACCATCAATATAAAAATTAAAATCTGTATGTTGAGTATTCGCCCCATGCTGAATACAACGTAATTCTAGTTTATTTATTTTATTCATTATAATTTCATACCCTGTTAATAATTCACTTTTTTATTATTACTTAAATCTTATTTATCACCAACGCATTGATAAATATATATTCTTTATTTAACTCAATAAAAATTAAAATATTTACACATAATTTTTAATTAAAAACCACAAGTTATAAACGGTGACTACTAACCTAACCATTAAATCTTAATTAAATAAAAAATAAACAGAAAGTTAATTATTCTAATAAAAACCATAAGTAGACAAATTAAAAGTTTAATTTTAGTTTAATAATAAATTTATTTTTTTAACATAAATCTTAGGGATAAGAGATCATTATGAAAGAGAAAAAGCACTATTCAATTCATAAAGTAGAAGATATGAATATTTACGGTGAATATAACGGAAATTTTTATTATAGTAAATATGGACATCCTGAAGTAACAATATTCGTTGCCCCATCAGGCAGTAAAATCTACCATGAACATGGAGAAACAGACCAAACTTCAACTTTTGGGCATACATTTATTGGTATTAGAGGCTGGGATCCTGTTACCGAAGAAAGGGAAGTTATTACCATCGGTTTTAGCCCTGGTGATAATATGAAGACAAGTGAGGATAATTTTTCATTTAATGATCACCTTCGTTATCCAGATGCATCCACTCTATCAATTAGATCATACAATTGGCCCTTTGCTAAAAATTTTGAAAAACTGTTCACACTATTACATACATATAAAACAGGTGAAAAACTTCCACCAAAATATAATCTTCTTTTTAATAATTGCGGTCAATTCGTTCAACATGTTTTGGATATATCAGGATTTAAAAACATTTATATTGCATTTCAACCAGATGATCTTTATGAGAATCTAAAACATGCAGCAGATAATTATAGAACACCATTAGCTATCGATTTAAATGCTAATGGAATACAAACACTTTCTAGCAATTCAAATATAGCGTTTGACTTTGATAGTAATAAGACTCCTATTCAAACAGGCTGGATCCATCCAGATGATGGTTTTTTAGTTTGGGATAAAAATAATGATGGGGTTATAGATAATGGAGAAGAATTATTTGGTGATAGAAGTTTGTTACCAAATAACACTAAAGCTCAAGATGGATTTTTAGCACTTTCATACTTAGATAGTAACAGGAATAAATTAATAGATAAAGGTGATAATCTTTGGTCTGAATTAAAAGTATGGCAAGATAAAAATTCAGATGGAATAACACAAAAAGATGAACTCTATTCGCTAGATAAAGCTGGTATTAATTATATAGAACTTAATATAACTAAAAGCCATTTCTATGATTTAAATAATAATTTTCATCAATTAGAATCCTTTGTAAACTGGGATAATGGAAATAGAACATTGATTACTGATGTTTTATTGCATCAAAAACCTAATACTGATAATAATAAAATTTCTCAACAATTAATGAACAATATTATCAATGAGATGGCTCGTTTTCCTTCTTCTCATCATAGTGAATCAATCCCAATAAATCAATTTATAAATCCAATTAAAAATACAATTTTAGCAACATCAAATCTATTGGGACAATAGAATGAAAATATTTAATAAGTTATTTTTTAGTTTATTCATTATTAGTAGCTCTTCATTTGGAAATGAATATCCTATTGTTACAGATAAAATGTTAATTTCCGGATATAATAAATTAGAGTTACGGTATAACCCTCAATTACCTTTTATTGCCCCTTATCCTGAAAATAAAAAACTTGTTTTTTCTCTTATTGAAAAAGCAAAAAAAAATAATAATGCTAATGATAGCTATCTCATTGCTTCAATTTTCTTTATTGGATGTTCTAATTTAAAATATAAAATCACTCATGAAAGTGATAAAAATCAATGCGAATTATCACGTCATTTTTTAAATAAAACATTAATATTGGAACCTAATCATGGAGCAGCTCTTTTCTATCAAGCTGCTGTTTTTAAAAATGGGTATGGTGTTAAAAAAGATATTAGCAAAGCAATTAAATACTATGATAAAGCATGCCGAATAAAAGGAAATCGAGTTATTATTGCTTGTGAGAATCTTTTTTCTATCTATTTACATGGTGAAAAAGGTATTCCTCAAGATTTAAACAAAGCTAAAGAATATGCAAAATGGACTGCTGAAAATGGTAGTAAAGAATATCAAGAATATATAAAAAAATGGGATTACATTTTATTTTCTCTAGAATTAAAGACAAAATTAAAAGAATGTAAAAGAAGTGGGATAGATGCATCTATATGCATCCGCAGAAGTAATAATGCACTCATGGAATATGCCAATAAAATGTACCCAATGGAATAACTATTTATCTCTACTTTATAAAAAAACCAGCCAACTTTCATTGACTGGTTTTATTTTTTATCATCAACTCAATTTAAAATTAAGTTAATTACCAACTCTTATTGGTTATGAGAACTGCTACGACGACGTGGAGTACCTTCGTTGTTACGACCACGGAAGTTACCGCGCTCGCCACCACGATCGTTGCTACGCTCACCACCGCGGTCATTATTACCACGACGTTGTGGTTGATCACCATTGTTAAAACGACGACCACCTTGTGGTTGACCATCACGACGGCTATTATTACGACGCTCACGGAAAGGCTGAGATTGAGCATCACCCACTAATTGCATATTCAGTGGTTTGTTCATGATACGTGTACGTGTAAAGTGGCCTAATAAGTCAGTTGGCATACCTTTTGGCAACTCGATTGTTGAGTGAGAACCATACAGTTTGATATTACCAATATAACGGCTGCTAATATCGCCTTCGTTAGCAATTGCACCGACGATATGACGAACTTCAACACCATCATCACGACCCACTTCAATACGGTATAAATCCATTTCACCAGCATCACGACGTTCACGACGAGGAGCACGTTCACGATCGTTATCACCGCGACGACGATCATCACGATCGTTAAATTCACGACGAGGGCGACGAACTGGATCAGGTGGCAGGATAAGCGCACGCTCACCTTGAGCCATTTTCAATAATACCGCAGCCAGTGTTTCCATATCTAACGCTTCTTCGCCTTGTGGCGCTAATTTAGGTAACAGAGCGCGATATTGGTCAAGGTTGCTTGTTTCTAATTGCTGAGCAATTTGCTGTGCAAATTTTTCCTGACGACGTTGGCTGATAAGTTCTGCATTTGGCAGTTCTACTTCAGGGATAGTCATCTTCATTGTACGTTCGATGTTACGCAGTAAACGACGTTCACGGTTATCAACGAATAAAATTGCACGACCCGCACGACCCGCACGACCTGTACGACCAATACGGTGAACATAAGATTCTGAATCCATAGGGATATCATAGTTCACAACAAGGCTAATACGGTCAACGTCAAGACCACGAGCGGCAACGTCAGTTGCGATAAGAATATCTAAACGACCATTCTTCAGACGCTCTAAGGTTTGCTCACGCAGTGATTGGTTCATATCACCATTCAATGCAGCACTGTTATAACCATTACGCTCTAATGCTTCTGCAACTTCTAATGTTGCATTTTTGGTACGTACGAAAATAATCGCCGCATCAAAATCTTCCGCTTCTAAGAAACGAATTAATGCTTCATTTTTACGTGCACCAAATGTCATCCAGTAACTTTGGCTGATGTCTGGGCGAGTTGTTACGCTGCTTTGAATGCGAACTTCTTTAGGATCATTCATGAAACGACGTGTAATACGACGAATAGCTTCTGGCATTGTTGCAGAGAACAGCGCAGTTTGGTGTTCTGCTGGGATCTTACTTAAGATATTTTCAACATCTTCAATAAAGCCCATACGTAACATTTCATCAGCTTCATCTAAAACTAAACCTTTCAGTTTAGATAAATCTAATGTGCCACGATTTAAATGGTCTAATAAACGACCAGGTGTACCTACAACCACTTGTGGCCCTTGGCGTAATGCACGTAATTGAACGTCATAACGCTGACCACCATACAGTGCAACTACATTTACTTTTGGTAAATGCTTAGAGAAATCTTCGATGGCTTCAGCAACCTGAACAGCGAGCTCGCGAGTTGGTGCTAAAACTAAAATTTGTGGTGCTTTTAATGATTCATCAAGATTGTGTAATAACGGCAGGCTAAATGCAGCGGTTTTACCACTACCAGTCTGTGCCATACCTAAAACATCATTGCCGTTTAAAAGGAAAGGAATACATTGTTGCTGAATTGGAGAAGGCTTCTCGTAGCCTAAGTCATTCAGTGCAGTCAAAATAGGTGCTGATAAACCTAGATCAGCAAAAGTCATATCGGTTTCAGTAGTCATGTCACTGTGCCTCATTCATTATGGCAGCCAGTTGACATAACATACCGCATGGTTTGTCGGTCTTTATCATCTAAAATGTGAACTGGCTCAAATTATATTATTAAACGAACAAACAAGCCCTCATCCTATGCAGATGATGGCTTTCAAACTGATCAGAGAAATGTTCGTCAGCTATTGCTGGTCCGATTCCGCTAGGTCTTCTTGTTGGCCTAACAGTGCTAATTCCAACAATGCGTAGCGGTGCTCAACAAAGTTATGTGCGTTGTTGGCAACCGTCAGCTTGAATAACGCTTCTGCGCTATCCATGTCCCCCAGACTTAGGTAATACTTACCTAAATAGAAGTTAGTTTCACTAAGATGCTCAGCGAGCGAAGTGTTATCGGTTGAGGCTTCATGTAGTTTTGACATTAACGCTTTTTCATTAATGTCGCCTAAATAAAACTCAACTATATTCCATCCCCATTGCCCCGTTTTATCCGCCTGCTGGTATCGCTGTTTTAACTGTTGTTTAGCTAAATCAGTGTTTATCTCTTTTTCGACAAGATATAACCAAAGCGAACGAATGGGGTCATTTGGATCGACCTGATAAAACGCCTGCAGATCATCCTGCGCCAATTTCAATCGGCCACCGTAGTATAAAGCGATACCACGATTAAAACGCGCATTATTGTAAGTTGGATCAAGCTCTAAAACAGAATCAAACGCTTCATAAGCAGCATCATAGTTCGCTGCTTGCGTAAAATAGATACCTAGAAAATTAAAAATTTCTAGCATATCTGGTCTTATTGATAGCGCCATTGAAAAATCATTACGCGCTAAAGCTCGTAAACCGAGACTATCATACAGCACACCACGCTCATATAAAAGCTGTGCGTATTCATCTTCGGTTAATGAGCGACTCGCAAGAATTTGTTCTATACGAGCCAATATCACTTCTTGTTGTAAAGAAGGTTGTAATGGAGTGGCGAAAATCGCATTCTGACGCCATTCTGGACTAGTGCTGCATCCGGAAATAAAGATGAAAACAGCAATAGAACAACTGCGCAGAAATGTTTTCATTTCTCACTCCCAAAGTCAGACCTTTCAACAAAAAGCGTTCTGGACGTCCTACTTGTCAATCATAATAAGTCTCTACCGATACCTATGTCTAGATATCGGTAGTAGAATATCATTAATTCGCAGAATCTTCAGAAGAAGTTTCTGTTGCTTCCTGCTGATTAGCTTGAGCTTCTTTCATGCTTAAGCGAATACGGCCTTGGCGGTCAATTTCCAGCACTTTAACTGGAACTTCTTGGCCCATTTCCAAGTAATCACTCACTTTCTCAACACGTTTATCTGCAATTTGAGAAATATGAACCAGGCCTTCTTTACCGCCACCGATAGCAACAAACGCACCGAAATCTACGATACGAGTTACTTTACCGTTATAGATACGGCCCACTTCAACTTCAGCTGTGATTTCTTCGATACGAGCAATTGCCATTTTAGCTTGCTCATTGCTTGTTGCCGCAATCTTCACAGTACCATCATCTTCAATTTCGATAGTTGTGCCCGTTTCTTCCGTTAATGCACGGATAACTGAACCGCCTTTACCGATAACATCTTTGATTTTGTCTGAATTAATTTTGATAGTATGAATACGTGGTGCGAATTCAGAAATATCAGCACGAGGTTGGCTAATAGCATCTTCCATAACACTTAAAATATGTAGACGTGCGCTTTTCGCTTGGTTTAACGCAACTTGCATAATTTCACGTGTGATACCTTCGATTTTGATATCCATTTGTAATGCGCTGACACCGTTACGACTACCCGCAACTTTAAAGTCCATATCGCCTAAATGGTCTTCATCACCCAGAATATCGGAAAGAACAACAAAGTTGTCGCCTTCTTTTACCAAGCCCATTGCAATACCAGCAACAGATTCTTTAATTGGCACCCCCGCATCCATCAGTGCTAAAGAAGCACCACATACAGACGCCATTGAAGATGAACCATTTGATTCAGTGATTTCAGAAACCACGCGAACAGTATATGGGAATTCTTCAATAGTAGGCATTACTGCTAATACACCACGTTTTGCTAAGCGGCCGTGGCCAATTTCGCGACGTTTTGGTGAGCCCATCATACCTGTTTCACCAACAGAGTATGGAGGAAAGTTATAATGCAGTAAGAAGGTATCAGTACGCTCGCCCATGATATCATCAATAGTTTGAGCATCACGCGCAGTACCTAATGTCGCAGTTACTAAAGCCTGTGTTTCACCACGCGTAAACAGCGCTGAACCGTGAGTACGTGGTAATAAACCTGTGCGAATATCTAATGCACGTACCATATCTTTTTCACGACCATCGATACGAGGTTCACCTGCTAATACACGGGCACGAACAATGTTTTTCTCTAAGCTAGAGAATAGATCGTTGATTTCACCTTCATCTAAGGTTTCATCTTCAGCTAATAACGTTGCAACAACTTCATCGCGAATTGCTTCGATTTGTTCATAACGTTCTTGTTTTTCAGTAATACGGTAAGCATCACCGATGCGCGCTTGCGCTAATTCTGCAATGCGATCATGTAAAGTTTGGTTAACGGCCTCTGGTGCCCAATCCCATTTTTCTTTACCGACTTCTGCAACTAATGCATTGATATTTTCAATCACAACTTGTTGTTGATCATGGCCAAATACCACTGCACCTAACATTTCTTCTTCTGATAATAAATCAGCTTCTGATTCTACCATCAGCACTGCACCCGCAGTACCTGCAACCACCAAGTCTAATTTACTTACTTTTAGTTCATCAACGGTCGGGTTAAGAACATATTGACCATCGATGAAACCAACACGAGCACCACCGATAGGACCATTAAATGGAACACCTGACAGAGCTAATACAGCAGAAGCACCAATCATTGCAACAATATCTGGGTTAACTTGTGGATTAACAGAAACAACAGTAGCAACGATTTGGATTTCGTTTAAGAAACCTTCTGGGAATAATGGACGTAGAGGACGGTCAATTAAACGTGCAATTAATGTTTCGCCTTCACCTGGACGACCTTCACGACGGAAGAAACTACCAGGAATACGACCAGCAGCGTATGAACGCTCTTGGTAGTTCACTGTTAATGGGAAGAAATCTTGACCCGCTTTAACTTTTTTCTTTGCAACAACGGTAACAAAAACAGCAGTGCCGTCCATGTCAACCATAACAGCAGCTGTTGCTTGACGAGCCATCATACCCGTTTCGATTGAAACCGTATGTTGACCGTATTGAAATTTACGAACTGTAGGATTCAGCAAAATAATATCCTTTATCTTATTGTCGCCAGATGTTTAGCGACGATGAATGATCTTTTCTCCGCTACGTCCCCTCGCGACTAATGAAAATCTTTATTTACTACCTAGCAATAAAAACTTTCATTAGCCGCGCGAATTGTCGTAACTAGAGAGACTAAATAACAATCACCACATTAAAACATAACGACTAATATTAAAAATAGCACTTTCTAGTAGAAAAGGGGCCAACAGGCCCCTTTCCACTGAAACTCGCTTGATTAGCGACGCAGACCTAAACGTTCAATCAGTGCAGAGTAACGAGCAACATCTTTACGTTTCAGGTAGTCCAGCAGATTACGACGGCTGGAAACTTTACGTAGCAGACCACGACGGCTGTGGTGATCTTTTTTGTGCTCTGAAAAGTGACCTTGCAGGTGGTTGATTTCTGCAGTCAGCAGTGCAATCTGAACTTCGCTTGAGCCAGTATCGTTAGCATCACGACCAAATTCAGCAACGATTTGTGCTTTCGCTTCAGTACTTAGAGACATAATAAACTCCAATTTAATTAAAATTTTTAGGGTAGCCAATCTCTAATTCAGCTACCCAACTCAGCCACCTAAACAGATAGCCGCATTATTCTACGCTTCAAACACTTTTAGCGCAAGATTGCTATTAAGTGTTATCTTGTGCGCTATAGTCTACAACGACTCTTTTCGGAGCAACTAGGCCATCTTTAATGATAGCAAGACCAATGAATTTTTTTTCATCACCTTCAGTTACTCTCACCCATTCGCCTTCATTGATATCATGATTAACGCGAACAGGCTGTCCCAGCTTGAGATAACCCGCAATAATCGTGGTTAAATTCACGACAGGGAAATGGGCAACAGCGGTATCCATAGGCAATAACAGTGCATCAAGTGCTGTGAAAGGATCTTCTTGTGCAGTTTGTGCATTTTCTATCATCGCTCTTAATTGCTCTAACGTTACCATTCGCTCTTTAGGATAATCTGCAACTTCTAATCGCCGTAAGAAAATAACGTGGGCACCACATTGTAATTTCTCACCGAGATCATCAATGATAGTCCGGATATACGTTCCTTTAGAACAATGAATTTCTAGTTCTAATTCGTCACCTTCCCAGCGAATAAACTGAAGTTCATAAACGGTAATCGGTCTTGCTTCTCGTTCAACTTCTATGCCTTGTCTTGCATATTCATAAAGCGGTTTACCTTGATGCTTTAAAGCAGAGTACATTGAAGGAACCTGCAATGTTTCACCACGAAAGCTCTCTAAGGCATCGTCTAAAGCTTGTTGCGTAAATTGCACTGGGCGCTCTTGGATAACTTCACCATGCGCATCAGAAGTATCTGTTCGTTGGCCTAAGCGGGCAATAACACGATAACGCTTATCCGAATCCAATAGAAACTGTGAAAACTTCGTTGCTTCACCTAAACAAATAGGTAGCATACCTGTTGCTAAAGGATCCAATGCCCCCGTATGTCCTGCCTTACTGGCATTAAACATACGGCGGACTTTTTGGAGTGCGTCGTTAGAGGAAATATCTTGGGGTTTATCGAGTAGCAATACGCCGTTAATCTCACGCCCCTTACGACGACGCCCCATTATTCTTCCTCTTTATGACGACGCTCTTCGTCGTTTTTAACGACATTAGAAACTAAGTTAGACATGCGCATACCTTCAACTAATGAGTTGTCATAAGCAAATGTCAGTTCTGGCACAATACGTAAACGCATTGCTTTACCTAATAATGAACGAATAAAACCTGCCGCTTCATTCAAGGCAGTTAAGCCATCATCAACCATCTCTTCTTCGCTTTTTTCACCACCAGATAAGTTCAAGAAGGTGACAAACACTTTGGCATAAGCCAAATCGCGAGAAATTTCAACGCCAGATACAGTGGCCATTCCAATACGTGGATCTTTCACTTCACGCTGTAGAATGATGGCGATTTCTTTTTGCATTTCCTGAGAAACACGCTGACTACGGCTAAAATCTCTTGCCATTTTATCTCTCCCGGACAATAGGGTATTGCCCTGATTGTCACTATTAATTCAGATCTAAAATCAATGATATCTAAAGAGTATACATGAAGTGGTATTTAACAACCGCTTTCTCTGATTTCTTTCTTTAGAAATAAAATGTTTCTTTGTTGCTATTTTACCCTGTTATCCCACTTTCATAAATTACTGAAAGCCAATCTATTTCGGTTATGTTGAAAAATGAAGAGGAAAATAAAAGAGAATACAGCAAAGAAGGGAATAAGAAGGGAGCCGTTAAGCTCCCTTTTAAAACAAGACGTACTAGATTAATCAATAGAACGTTTGATTTCGATAACTTGGAATACTTCAATCATGTCGCCAACACGAACATCATTGTAGTTTTTCACACCGATACCACATTCCATGCCGTTACGCACTTCGTTGACATCATCTTTAAAGCGACGTAATGACTCAAGTTCGCCTTCGTAGATAACCACGTTATCACGTAGAACACGAATTGGGTTATTACGTTTGATGTTACCTTCAACCACCATACAGCCCGCAATTGCGCCGAATTTTGGTGATTTAAACACATCACGGACTTCTGCAAGACCCATGATTTCTTGTTTATATTCAGGAGCCAACATACCGCTCATTGCCAGTTTGATTTCGTCAATCAGGCTATAAATAACGGAGTAGTAACGTAAATCAACACTTTCTTGTTCAATGATACGGCGAGCAGATGCATCTGCACGAACGTTGAAACCAAGAATAATTGCGTTAGAAGCAGCCGCTAATGTTGCGTCAGTTTCGGTGATACCACCTACGCCAGAACCGATAATTTTCAGTTTAACTTCGTTAGTAGACAGTTTAACTAATGCATCAGTAATCGCTTCACAAGTACCTTGAACGTCTGTTTTCAGAACGATGTTCAGTTCAGAGGTTTTACCTTCTTCCATGTTAGCAAACATGTTTTCCAGTTTAGATTTCTGCTGACGAGCCAGTTTAACATCGCGGAATTTACCTTGACGATATAATGCAACTTCACGCGCTTTCTTCTCATCACGAACAACCGTTGCTTCGTCACCTGCAGAAGGAACGTTAGACAGACCTAAAATCTCAACTGGCATTGATGGGCCAGCAGATTGAACGTCTTGGCCTAATTCGTTACGCATTGCACGAATACGACCGTATTCGAAACCACAAAGAACGATATCGCCTTTATTCAGTGTACCTTCACGAACAAGGATAGTTGCCACAGGGCCACGGCCTTTATCGAGATAAGATTCGATAACAACACCGCTTGCCATACCTTCTTTAACTGCTTTCAGTTCAAGAACTTCAGCTTGTAAAAGAATCGCATCTAGCAATTCGTCAATACCTAAACCTTGTTTTGCAGATACATGCATAAACTGAGTTTCACCGCCCCACTCTTCTGGCAGGATGCCATATTGAGACAGTTCAGTTTTCACGCGATCAGGATCAGCTTCGTGTTTATCGATTTTGTTCACAGCAACAACAACAGGTACGTTTGCAGCTTTTGCGTGTTGAATAGCTTCGATTGTCTGAGGCATTACACCATCGTCAGCCGCAACAACCAGAACAACGATATCCGTTACCTGAGCACCACGAGCACGCATTGATGTAAACGCGGCGTGGCCTGGAGTATCCAGGAAGGTGATTTCACCTTTATCTGTTTTAACGTGATAAGCACCGATATGCTGGGTGATACCACCCGCTTCGCCTGATGCAACTTTTGTTGAACGAATGTAGTCCAGTAATGATGTTTTACCATGGTCAACGTGACCCATGATAGTCACAACTGGCGCACGAGATACGGCACTTTCTTCGCCAGTATCACGATCACTCATGACTTGTTCTTCTAACTCGTTTTCACGACGTAAGATAACTTTGTGGCCCATTTCTTCAGCAACAAGCTGTGCAGTTTCTTGGTCTAAAACCTGGTTAATGGTTGCCATAGCACCCATTTTCATCATGGTTTTGATAACTTCAGACCCTTTTACTGCCATTTTGTTAGCAAGTTCAGCAACAGAAATAGTCTCACCGATAATAACATCACGGTTTACAACAGCGGCTGGCTTATTGAAGCCTTGTTGTAATGAGCTACCTTTACGTTTACCTTTCTTGTTAGTACGGCCAGCAGCACGTGCTTCTTCACGATCTGCTTTTTCAGAATGGCGGTTGTTTTTCTTAGGACGAGGAGCCTTAGCATTGCGACCACGACCACGGCCACCTTCAACTTCAGCATCACTTTCATCTTCTGCATCACGAGCATAACGTGATGTTGTTACATGATAGTCTGAGCCTTCAGTTTCTGGTGCTTTAGGTTCAGCAGTCCATTTTTCAGCATTCTCTTCAGCTAAAAGACGTGCTTTTTCTGCTGCAACTCGTGCTTCTTCTTCCGCTTTACGGCGCTGTGCTTCTTCCGTTTTACGCTTCAGTTCAGCCTGTTCAGCATTGCGACGTGCTTTTTCCTGATCTGCTGCTTTATCAGCTTTTGGTTTATCGTTTTGTTTCACTTTATCTTTTTCCGCTGCTTCGCGCTTAGCTAATTCCGCTGCTTCACGTTTTGCTTCTTCAGCTTCACGTTTCGCTTTTTCTTCGGCGTCTTTCTTTGCCTTTTCAGCTTCACGTTTTGCTTTTTCTTCAGCTTCGCGCTGTGCTTTCTCTTGTGCTTCGCGCTGGGCTTTTTCTTCGGCTTCGCGATGCGCCTTTTCTTCCGCTTCACGCTGGGCTTGCTCATCCGCTTGCGCTTTTTCAACGGCGTCACGGTTCACATAAGTGCGTTTTTTGCGGACTTCGATGGCTACTGATTTACTTTTGCCACCTGTACCAGGAACACTTAACGTACTACGCACTTTACGTTGTAACGTTAACTTTTCTGGTTGGTTGGTTGATACGTCTTTATCACGATTCAACCAAGCCAGTAAGGTTTCTTTCTCTTTTTGGGAGACAGAATCAGAGACGGTCTTCTTAATACCGGCATCAGCAAACTGCTGTACCAAACGTTCAACCGGTGTCTGAATCTCTTCTGCCAGTGATTTTACTGTTTCATCTGTCATTCTGTTCCTTCCTGCTCAGTTGTTACGCATCATTCCCAAACCAGCAGATATTACGTGCGGCCATAATGAGTTCGCCTGCGCGCTCACTATTTAAACCTTCAATATCAGTTAGGTCGTCGATACCCTGTTCGGCAAGATCTTCCAGTGTGCAGATACCACGGGCAGCTAGATCAAATGCTAAAGAGCGCTCCAAGCCTTCGAGAGCTAATAAGTCCTCGGCTGGCTGGTTATCGCCTAGGCTTTCTTTTTGAGCCAATTCAATCGTTGTTAGTGCTGCTTTTGCTCTTTCACGTAGAGCTTCAACGGTGTCTTCATCTAATCCGTCAATAGCCAGCAGTTCACTGATTGGCACATAAACTAACTCTTCAAGGGTAGAGAAACCTTCTTCAACTAAAACAGTTGCGAAGTCTTCATCAATGTCGAGATGCTTAGTAAATATTTCAATGGCTGCGTTTGCTTCTGCCTGATGTTTCGCATTCAGTTCATCAGCAGTCATGACGTTTAATTCCCACTTGTCATCACCACGATGTTTTTTCAGTAACTGAGCTGCCAGACGTACGTTTTGACCATTACGGCCAATAGCCTGAGCAAGGTTACTGCTTTCAACTGCAACATCCATTGTACATTTGTCTTCATCGACAACAATAGAAGCAACATCTGCCGGAGCCATTGCATTAATCACGAATTGTGCAGGATTATCATCCCATAAAACAATATCAATTCGCTCGCCGCCCAGTTCACTGGAAACGGCTTGTACACGTGCGCCACGCATACCAACACAAGCACCCACTGGGTCAATACGCTTGTCGTTAGTTTTTACTGCGATTTTGGCACGAGAACCTGGATCACGCGCTGCAGCTTTAATTTCAATGATTTCTTCGCCAATTTCTGGCACTTCAATGCGGAAAAGTTCAACCAGCATTTCAGGGCGAGAACGCGTCACGAAAAGTTGTGCACCACGAGTTTCTGTACGTACATCGTATAATACACCGCGTAAACGGTCGCCTGGACGGAAGTTTTCACGCGGCAACATATCTTCGCGTAAAATAACAGCTTCTGCGTTATTTCCTAAGTCTAAGGTGATGTTTTCACGGTTTACTTTCTTCACAACACCCGTGATAATTTCGCCTAATTGTTCGCGGAATTGATCAACAACCATCGCTCTTTCAGCTTCACGTACTTTTTGTACGATAACTTGTTTTGCAGTTTGTGTTGTTATACGGTCGAAAGTAACTGATTCAATCTGATCTTCAATATAACCACCTAGTTCGATACTAGGATCTTCATATTGAGCAGCTTCAAGTGTAATTTCACGAGTAGGCTGAGTCACTTCATCTACAGCGACCCAACGACGGAATGTATCAAAGTCGCCGGTTTTACGGTCGATACATACGCGAACATCAATTTCTTGCTCGTATTTTTTCTTAGTTGCTGTCGCTAGTGCGGTTTCCAGTGCTTCAAAAATCTTTTCACGAGGAAGAGATTTTTCGTTAGAGACCGCTTCCACAACAGCCAGAATCTCTTTGTTCATCCTAGTTGCCTCTTCAAAACTTAAAAGTGGGGTACCAGGTTAGCTTTCTGGATGTTGCTCAGTGCGAACACTTCGTCTTTACCATCCACAGTAACCGTGATCATTTCGCCAGCGACAGACTTAATAATGCCCTGCCATTTACGGCGGTTTTGCATTGCAATTCGTAATACGATAGCGGCTTCTTCACCGATAAATTGCTCATAATGCATTGCAGTGAATAAAGGTCGTTCTAAACCAGGAGAAGAAATCTCAAGGTTATAAACTGTTTGAATTGGATCTTCAACATCCAGTACAGCACTGACCTGGTGGCTAACATCAGCACAATCATCAACAGTGATACCGTCTTCACTATCAATATAGATGCGCAATGTTGATTCTCGGCCACGAATAAACTCAAGACCGACAAATTCAAAGCCTAATGCTTCTACTGGTGCTGAAATCATCGCTGTTAATTTTTGCTCTAATGTGGACAAACCCACCCCCAAGGCATAAAAAAAGGGCCTATAGCCCAGTATTCTATTCTCTGATAACAAAAAACCCCGAAATTCGGGGCTTTATGCAACTGGACCCTGTAACTTGCCATTCGAGAATAACCTCTTCTTACAGCACATTCCACTCAGGATCATAATCGGTTCAAAAGATGATTAATGAGAAAAGTGCTGTATTATTAGAAGTGGTTGCGGGGGCCGGATTTGAACCGACGACCTTCGGGTTATGAGCCCGACGAGCTACCAAGCTGCTCCACCCCGCGTTCGAAAAACGTGGCAAATTTTACGCTGATAACAAGCAAAACGCAAGCTATCTGGAATAATGGTGCCGAGAACGGGACTTGAACCCGTACGCCCGTTTTATAGGCACTACCACCTCAAGGTAGCGTGTATACCAATTTCACCACCTCGGCACTTTAATGAGACTGTTATTGCGTAAATATTAACAATCTCATTTAAATATTTACTTAGTTTACTGCGGAATATCTGTATTTGCTGGCGCTACAGGCGCTGCTAATTGCTCAGCTTTTTTAGCTTCTTCTGTAGTCTGCTCGATAGACATCCATTTGCTGTCTTCACGCACAGTTTTATTGGCACTTAGATTACCTAAAATAAGGGCAAGTACAATAAAAGCTGTCGCTAAAACAGCGGTCATACGGGTCATGAAATTAGCTGAACCGCTTGAACCAAATACTGTACCGGAAGCACCTGCACCAAAAGAAGCGCCCATATCAGCACCTTTACCCTGCTGTAACAGGATCAAACCAACTAGCCCTGTTGCTACAATGATAAGAATAACAATGAGTGCCGTATACATTTGCGTTACCTTTTCTATGGAACTTATCGTATTAACGATAACCTTCGATTGCTTCACCCGCTTTAGTTCAAGACCTTACTAAGCGGGTGTGAATACTAACCAAAGCTGAACTGACAAGCAAGGTTATTTTGCGACAAAGTGATTGATTGAAGAAAAAATCATCAATTAGCCTACGTGCTTCACAGCGTCGGCAATACGATTAGCCATCGCTGTAACTTGTTCTTCATTTTCGCCTTCAACCATCACTCGAATTAAAGGCTCTGTGCCTGATTTACGTAACAGTACACGTCCTTTACCTGCAAGTTCTTCTTCAACCGCTTTAGCGACTTTCTGAACTTCAGGTGTTTGTAATGGATCATGACTTCCAGTGAAGCGAACATTCACTAAAATTTGAGGTAATAGTTTCATGCCACTGCATAAATCATGCAAACTCATATGGTTACGAACCATTGCACTTAAAACTTGTAAGCCTGCAACAATACCGTCACCCGTTGTTGTTTTATCCAATAAAATAATATGACCTGAGTTTTCAGCACCTAAACGCCAACCTTTTTCTTGTAATTTTTCAAGCACATAGCGGTCACCCACTTTAGCTCGTACAAAAGGAATACCTAGTTGTTTAAGTGCAATTTCCAATCCCATATTACTCATCAGTGTACCAACGGCACCACCACGTAATTGGCCTTGGCGCAACGCTTCTCTTGCAATAATATAGAGAATCTGGTCACCATCAACTTTTAAGCCTTGATGGTCAACCATAATAATACGGTCACCATCACCATCGAATGCTAAACCAACGTCTGCACCTTCTTCAAGTACACGTTGTTGCAACATACGAACATCGGTTGCACCGCATTCAGCATTAATATTAATACCTGTTGGTTCACAACCAATCGTAATAACTTCTGCGCCTAATTCACGAAATACATTAGGTGCAATGTGGTATGTTGCACCATGTGCGCAATCAACAACCACTTTTAAGCCATTTAGGTTATTTTCGTTAGGGAATGTGCCTTTACAAAATTCAATATAACGACCTGCCGCATCCACGATACGATTTGCTCGACCCAACTCTGCTGATTCAACACAAGTAATTGGCTTTTCCATTTCGGCTTCAATAGCTTCTTCTACTTCATCTGGTAATTTTGTGCCATCAATAGAGAAGAATTTGATCCCATTATCGTAATAAGGGTTATGAGAAGCTGAAATCACAATCCCTGCTTCAGCACGAAATGTACGTGTTAAATAAGCAACCGCAGGTGTTGGCATTGGCCCCGTAAATGAAGCTGATAATCCTGCTGCGGCTAAACCTGCTTCTAATGCAGACTCCAGCATATAGCCTGAAATTCGAGTGTCTTTACCAATAATGATTTTACGAGAGCCATGACGTGCTAATACTTTGCCCGCAGCCCAACCCAGTTTTAATACAAAATCAGGTGTAATTGGACTATCACCTACTTTTCCACGGATACCATCTGTTCCAAAGTATTTACGTTCGCTCATTCATTATTTTCCTTTGCAGAAAGAGTCGATTGTACGACTTTCATCGCATCAACTGTCTCTTTAACATCGTGTACACGAATAATTTGTGCGCCTTGCATTGCCGCAATAACAGCACAGGCCACGCTACCAGCAACACGCTCTTGTGGTGGCACATTCAATAGTTGTCCAACCATTGATTTGCGTGACATCCCAGCAAGTATAGGTAGACCAAAGTGATGAAGTTCACTTAAGTGTGCTAATAATTGGTAATTATGCGCTAAATTCTTACCAAAGCCGAACCCTGGATCAAGAATAATTTGATTTTTTTCAATACCAGCATCAACACAACGTTGAATATTTTCTCGTAAAAAACAATCCACATCTATCATCACATTCTCATAATGTGGTGATTGTTGCATAGTTTTAGGGTCGCCTTGCATATGCATAATACACACAGGTAAACCCGTTTTAGCTGCGGCTTCAAGCGCTCCGGGTTCTTGTAAAGAGCGAATATCATTGATAATTGAAGCCCCTACATTTGCCGATTCAGTAATCACTTGAGCTTTGGATGTATCAACAGAAATCCAAACATCAAAACGCTGACGAATTGCTTCAACAACAGGAACAACACGCTGTAACTCTTCATCTATAGAGACATCATTTGCACCAGGTCTTGTCGATTCACCACCTATATCGATGATAGAAGCCCCTTCAGCAATTAATTTTGCTGCGTGGTTAACCGCATCATTAAGTGAATTATGAGTGCCACCATCAGAGAAAGAATCCGGAGTGACATTCAAAATCCCCATAACTTGAGGTGTTGATAAATTAAGTTCTCTTCCTCTAGCAATTAATTTCATTTCATTGATACCTTCATAAAAAAACCCCAGAAACCTGGGGTTTGTATTTATAGCTTACTCAATATGTATAACCCAATGAGGATTAGTGAGTATTTTTATCAGAAGGCGTATCACTTTCTGACTCAGGCTTATCTTTTGGCTCACTTGCCACATGCGTTTGTGTCGGCTGGGCTGTAGTTGTTGCATTACTATTGCCATTATTGCCTTCCCAACCAGCAGGTGGGCGAACATCACGACGATTCATCAAATCATCAATTTGAGGCGCATCGATAGTTTCATAAGTCATCAGTGCATCTTTCATTGAATGAAGAATATCAAGATTATCCATTAAGATCTGACGAGCACGAACGTAGTTACGATCAACAATAGCTTTAATTTCTTCATCAATAGTACGAGCAGTTTCATCAGACATATGCTGCGCTTTCGCAACAGAACGACCTAAGAATACTTCACCGTCTTCTTCTGCGTACAGTAATGGCCCTAATTTTTCAGAGAAGCCCCACTGTGTCACCATGTTACGTGCAATATTTGTTGCTACTTTAATGTCGTTAGATGCGCCTGTAGAAACATGTTCAACACCATAAATGATTTCTTCTGCTAAGCGTCCACCATACAGTGTTGAAATTTGGCTTTCTAATTTCTGACGGCTAGCACTGATTTGATCACCCTCAGGTAAAAAGAAAGTCACACCTAAGGCACGTCCGCGAGGAATAATCGTCACTTTATGTACAGGATCATGTTCTGGTACTAAACGTCCAATAATCGCATGACCGGCTTCATGATAAGCTGTTGATGCTTTTTGTTCTTCCGTCATCACCATAGAACGACGTTCAGCACCCATCATTATCTTATCTTTTGCTTTCTCAAACTCGACCATTGAAACAACACGTTTATTACCACGAGCAGCAAATAAAGCAGCCTCATTAACTAAGTTAGCTAAGTCTGCACCAGAGAAACCTGGTGTACCGCGTGCTAAAATTGCAGGATCAACATCTGGCGATAAAGGTACGCGACGCATATGGACTTTAAGAATTTGTTCACGTCCACGAACATCAGGTAACCCTACAACCACTTGACGGTCAAAACGGCCAGGACGGAGTAACGCAGGGTCTAAAACGTCAGGGCGGTTAGTTGCCGCAATAACGATAATCCCTTCATTTCCTTCAAACCCATCCATTTCAACAAGCATTTGGTTCAGTGTTTGCTCACGTTCATCATGACCACCACCTAAACCAGCACCACGCTGACGCCCTACGGCATCTATTTCATCGATAAAGATAATACAAGGCGCGGTTTTTTTAGCTTGTTCGAACATGTCACGAACACGTGAAGCACCAACACCCACAAACATTTCAACGAAATCAGAACCTGAAATGGTGAAGAATGGAACTTTTGCCTCGCCTGCAATGGCTTTCGCTAATAACGTTTTACCTGTACCAGGAGGCCCCACCATCAGAATACCTTTAGGGATTTTACCTCCTAATTTCTGGAAGCGACCTGGATCACGTAAATATTCAACTAATTCGCTTACTTCTTCTTTTGCTTCATCACAACCAGCAACATCAGCAAAGGTTGTTTTGATTTGGTCTTCCGTCAACATGCGAGCCTTGCTTTTACCGAAAGACATCGCACCTTTACCGCCACCACCTTGCATTTGGCGCATAAAGAAAATCCAAAGACCAATAAGTAATAGCATTGGGAACCAAGACACAAAAATTTGAGTCAGAAGGCTTTGACCTTCAAGTGGTTCACCCGTTACTTTTACATTACGGTTCATTAAAGTGGTCAGCAGGTTATCATCACGCATAGGCATATACGTGCTGTACTTTGAGTTATCTGTTTTAGTTACATTAATATCATAACCACTTATGCTGACCTCGCGTAATTGGTTATTAGTTAACTCATTGATAAAGGTAGAGTAATCCACCTTACGACTATTCGAATCGCTGGGTCCGAAGCTCTGGAATAATGACATCAAAACGACTGCAATAACTAGCCAGAGGATCAGGTTTTTCGCCATGTCACTCAAGGGATTAACCTCATATTACAACTGTGTTAACAAATAGCTTTAGGGTACTAAAGTTTACGCCCTGTGGCTACAATATATACCTCACGAGAACGAGACCGCGAAGCGTCTGGTTTACGAACTTTCACTTTCGTAAACAGGGAGCGTATTTGCCCCAGGTACTCATCAAAGCCTTCTCCCTGAAACACCTTGACAATAAAACTTCCCCCGGGAGCCAGTACATCACGACACATATCAAGTGCTAACTCTACTAAATACATGGATCGAGGAATATCGACCGCGGGTGTACCGCTCATGTTTGGAGCCATGTCAGACATGACAACCTGGACTTTATTTTCACCTACTCTATCAAGCAATGCCTTCAACACAAGTTCATCACGAAAATCGCCTTGAAGGAAATCGACTCCGACGATAGGATCCATAGGCAAAAGGTCACATGCGATGATTCGACCTTTGCTTCCTAACTGCTGTACAACATATTGAGACCACCCACCTGGGGCTGCTCCTAAATCGACAACGGTCATACCTGGTTTAAAAATATTGTCACTTTGCTGAATTTCTTCCAGTTTAAACCAAGCACGAGAGCGAAACCCTTTTTTCTTTGCTTGCTGAACATATTTATCACTAAAATGTTCTTGTAACCAGCGACTAGAGCTTGCAGAACGTTTCTTATTGGCCATTGCGTTTTCCAACTATCATACACTTAGCTATCAAAATTTTTACTCTTTCACTCATTTAACCTCGTCTTAACGACATTTTATGGTGATAAGTGAGAGATGGCGTTAGAATAGTGTGTTTTCAATCCCAACAAAGCAAAAATTAATGATGACTCTTAACAAAAAACAAATTCAACACCTGAAAGGGCTCGCTCATCACCTGAATCCAGTCGTTATGATTGGTAACAACGGGTTGACTGAAGGCGTTCTTGCAGAAATTGAACTCGCTCTGGCACACCATGAGCTTATCAAAGTCAAAATCGCAGGCGAAGATCGAGATGTTAAAAACTTGATCGTTGCAGCGATTGTACGCGAAAGCGGTGCACAGAATGTACAAGTAATCGGAAAAATTCTTGTTCTTTATCGTCCTTCAGAAGCACGCAAGATTATTTTACCGAAATAATACTTGTATTTTTATATAAAAATGCCATAAGTAACTCTATGGCAAAAAAGGCCTTTTAAGGCCTTTTTTATATTACCACAGGATAGCGGCCTAGTTTTCTATAGAAACGTAAAATTATAAATTAAATGTATTCTACGTTTAAAACTTCGTACTCAACTTGTCCACCCGGTGTTGTGATAACGACAACATCATCTAACTCTTTACCAATTAATCCACGCGCAATCGGTGAATTTACAGAGATTAAGTTAACTTTAATGTTTGCTTCATCATCACCCACGATGCGGTAGGTCTGCTCTTCTTCAGTTTCAACATTTAACAATGTCACTGTTGAACCAAAAATAATACGGCCATTGTTATTCATCTTAGTAATATCAATAACCTGAGCATTTGATAATTTTGCTTCAATTTCTTGTACTCGCCCTTCACAGAAACCTTGTTGCTCTCTTGCTGCATGGTATTCTGCGTTTTCTTTTAAGTCTCCGTGCTCACGCGCCTCTGCAATAGCCGCGATAATTTCGGGACGACGAACACTTTTTAAATATTCCAGCTCTTCGCGTAGTTTTTCCGCACCAAGAACGGTCATAGGGATCTGATTCATGTGTTAATACCTCAATACTATTCCTAATAAAAAATAGGTATCATCCTGATTTTTTATACTAACAACACAGAGAAAAGGATCTATTTACTCTTCTCAAGACAAAAAAAGACACAGGCAACCTTAAATTGGGCCTGTCTCTACATATATTCGGTGAATAAGGAAAGACGTTTATTCCCTTATTCATGCTGTTGGGAAGCAAACTTAGCCCCCATACCTAAAACTAAATCTAACACAACAGACGCATTGCTTCACGCCTTATCTCTCTTTATAAATCAATAAACAGATATTTTCTGATAATGCAGTAATCACTCGTTATATCGTTTACTTTTGCCCTCATTGCCCTTTAGTATTAGCCTCTGGCAATCAATACTGTAACGTTTGTACGCTATAGTCACGGACAGAGAAATTATGCGCTTATTATCAACATTTCGACGGATACTTTACACATTAAGTATCATCAGTTTTTCAACCCAAGCAATACCCGTTGAAAACTATACATCCCTTCTTCCTGAAGGAACACAAGTGGGTTTGATTACCCAGCCTGTGGGCGCAGCTTCTCCTAATCTCAATTATCATGCAGATCAATTAGCTCTTCCTGCCAGTACTCAAAAAGTAGTTACAGCCTTGGCTGCATTACTTCAATTAGGGGGTGATTACCAATTCACCACAACAATGGAGACGGAAGGCAAAATAAAAAATGATCAACTCAATGGAGATTTGATCTTTCGTTTCAGCGGTGATCCAACATTAACTCGCCAACAGTTAAGAGGAATGATCGCTGTATTAAAACAATCCGGCGTCACTAAAGTTCATGGCGATTTACTGATTGATACTTCTGCTTTTTCGAGTCATGACAAAGCGCCAGGTTGGGTTTGGAATGATATGACTCAATGTTTTAGTGCACCACCTAGTGCCGCAATTGTTGATAAAAACTGTTTTTCTGTCTTATTGCAAAGTGGCAATAAAGATGGCGATATTGCAACAATACGCAAAGCTTCATTTTACCCAGTTACCGTTTTAAGCGAAGTTGAAACCTATGAGAAAGGCTCAACTCGCACACGTTTTTGCGAATTAGATGTCACTGTCCGTGATTTAAATACCTATGTGATAACAGGATGTATTCCTAAACGTGACGATGCAGTGCCTTTAATGTTTTCTATTCAAGACGGTGCGCATTGGGCAGGCACAATTTTAAAAGAAGAGTTACAAAGAGCTAATATTGAACTTGATGGTTATATAAAACGCCGCTCTTACGTTAAAGCACCTGTTACTGTATTAGCACAAACACAATCTAAGCCTCTACATAATTTGCTCACTACAATGTTAAAAGAGTCTGACAATATGATTGCAGACACTGTATTTAGAACCATTGGACGTGAATATTATGGTGTTGCAGGAACGTGGCGTTCAGGCGCGGAAGCAACTCGTACGATTTTAAAACAAAAAGCAGGAATTGACTTAGGTAATACAGTAATGGTTGATGGTTCAGGCCTTTCTCGCCATAACCTCATTTCACCTGCAATAATGATGCAAGTCCTTCAATATATTGGCCAACATGACAGTGAACTCAACTTTATTACTATGCTTCCCCTCTCTGGGCATGATGGAACGTTGCAATACCGTGGTGGTTTTCATGAAGCGGGTGTCGATGGCAAAGTTTCTGCCAAAACGGGTTCTCTAAAAGGGGTCTATAATCTTGCAGGCTTTATGACGACAGCTAATGGGCAAAAAGTTGCTTTTGTTCAGTATATATCTGCATATTCACCACCAACGCAAAATCGTAATGCAGGGCGCGCCTATTTAGTACGTTTTGAAACTAATCTGTATAAAGATATGTACAATAACCGTTAAGTCTATAATATCAGATAAAAGAAAACGCCTGATTAATCAGGCGTTTTTTTATTTTATTATGATAATAATGATAATTAACGTTGGTAGATAAACTCTATACCATCATCATCTTCTTCATCCCAATCATCATCATCATCTTCTTCAAAATCAGGGTTTTCAAGCTGTTCTTTGTGGTAATCATCCCACATAAAGTCAACTTTTCCTGGCTCTGCAACTGTCGCCACTAAATCTTGCTCACGTGGTGTTACGTTCAGGAATTCCATGATATTCCAGCAAAGTTTTTTCACACCTTCTTGGTTAATGGCCGCTATCATGTAATAGTTTTCATCCCAACCCAGTGCTTCAACAATCGCTTTTGCCTTCTCTTTTGCTTCTTCGGCATCAAGAAGATCCACTTTATTGAATACTAACCAACGTGGTTTTTGTGCTAATTTTTCGCTGTATTTCTCTAATTCAGAGACAATAATTTGCGCGTTCTCAACAGGATCTGATCCATCAATAGGATCGATATCGATCAAGTGTAATAACACACGACAGCGTTCTAAGTGTTTTAAGAATTGGATCCCAAGACCTGCACCATCAGCAGCACCTTCGATTAACCCAGGAATATCAGCAACAACAAAGCTTTGATGATTATCCATACGCACCACACCTAAGCTCGGTACTAAGGTGGTAAAAGGATAATCGGCAACTTTAGGTTTTGCTGCTGATACTGCACGAATAAACGTTGATTTACCCGCATTCGGCATACCTAACATACCAACATCGGCTAATAACATTAGCTCTAAAAGAACTTCTCGAGATTCACCCGGAGTACCCATAGTACGTTGGCGTGGAGCACGGTTAACCGAAGATTTAAAGCGAGTATTACCTAAACCGTGAAAGCCGCCTTTAGCGACCATCTGTTTTTGGCCGTGAACAGTTAAGTCAGCAATAATTTCATTGGTGGCTAAATCACGGACACGTGTTCCAACAGGAACACTAATTGTAATGTCTTGACCACGCTTACCGGTACAGTCACGACTGTGACCATTTTCACCACGTTCTGCGCGATAAGATTTTGTAAAACGGTAATCAATTAGAGTGTTGAGGTTTTCGTCTGCAATCATGTAGACATCACCACCATCACCGCCATCACCACCGTCTGGTCCCCCATTAGGGATATACTTTTCGCGACGAAAGCTCACACAGCCGTTACCACCATCGCCCGCGACGATCAGGATCTTGGCCTCATCAACAAATTTCATGATTTTACTCCGTATAGTAGCCATTAACGTGCTGGATGGCCGAAATTACCCAGAGATGGCCTTTTTTAAATATAAAAAGCCCCGCAACAGACTTGCAGGGCTTTTGACTCGGTGATTAAAGGACCGGTAATTATTCAGCTTCGATGCTGATAAATTTACGGTTGTTTGGACCTTTAACTTCGAACTTAATTTTTCCGTCAGCTAATGCAAACAGGGTGTGGTCACGACCACAACCAACGTTAGTACCTGCATGGAACTTAGTACCACGTTGACGAACGATGATGCTACCTGCTAATACAGCTTCACCACCGAAACGTTTAACACCCAGACGTTTTGCTTCGGAATCACGACCGTTACGAGTCGAGCCGCCAGCCTTTTTATGTGCCATTGAACTACTCTCCTAAACCTTAAGCGATACCAGTGATTTTAACATCAGTAAACCACTGACGGTGGCCCTGTTGTTTACGGCTATGTTTACGACGACGGAACTTAACAATCTTAACTTTCTCGCCGCGACCGTGAGCAACCACTTCCGCTTTAACTTTAACGCCCGCAAGGATTGGAGCGCCAATTTGAATATCATCGCCATTAGCGACCATCATTACAGTGTCAAACTCGATTGTTTCGCCAGTAGCTACTTCAAGTTTCTCTAAACGAATAGTTTGACCTTCGCTGACTCGGTGTTGTTTACCACCACTTTGGAAAACCGCGTACATATAAACTCCGCTTTCCGCACACTCCCAATATGTATAATTTGAGTGCACAATTAAAATATTCACATAGGGCGCGAATTCTACGCAAATTTAGTGCCGATGACAAGTACAGATCGCAAACTAGCGTTAAAAAAAAGAGTTTTTTATACGATATTTATTTCAGCCATTTTTAAAGTACAATCTAAATTATAAGAGAGTAAAATCTATGGCATGATCATTTTTTATTAATAATAACGCGCTCATTGGCGAGCCAAAGTCGAAAAAACATGAATTTAGAATCTATTATAAAACTAACATCCGCTGATATGGCTGCGGTAAATGAGGCAATCCTTTACCAGCTTAATTCAGATGTTTCTTTGATAAACCAACTTGGTTACTACATCATTAGTGGTGGTGGTAAAAGGATCCGACCAATGATCGCAGTGCTCACTGGACGAGCATTGGACTATCAAGGTGACAAACATATCTCGGTCGCAGCGCTTATCGAGTTTATTCATACTGCAACGTTGTTACATGATGATGTTGTTGATGAATCTGATATGCGCAGAGGAAAACAAACGGCAAATGCTGTCTTTGGAAACGCAGCAAGTGTGCTTGTTGGTGACTTTATCTATACACGATCTTTTCAGATGATGACGGATCTTGATTCAATGCGTGTATTAAAATTAATGTCTAGCGCCACCAACGTGATCGCCGAAGGTGAAGTCTTACAATTAATGAATTGTAATGATCCTAACATTTCTGAAGATGACTATATGCAAGTTATTTACAGTAAAACAGCGCGCCTATTTGAAGCAGCTTCTCATGCGTCAGCCATCCTTTCTGGAGCAACACCTGAGCAAGAAAAAGCATTCCAAGATTATGGACGTTATCTTGGTACTGCTTTCCAGCTCATTGACGATCTGCTTGATTATGATGCTGACAACAGTCAGTTGGGTAAAAACACAGGCGATGATCTTGATGAAGGCAAACCTACGTTGCCATTACTTCATGCCATGCATAATGGTAATGAAGAAGAATCTCAATTAATTCGCCAAGCGATTGAACAAGGTAATGGTCGCCATTTATTGGATACCGTTTTAAAGACCATGAAACAAAGTGGATCTTTGGAATATACCCGCCAAAAAGCAGAAGAAGAAGCAGACAAAGCAATTGAAGCTTTATCTATCATACCTGATTCACCTTATAAAGAAGCGCTTATTGGGCTTGCTCACGTTGCTGTACAACGTCAATCGTAATCCTAATAACACTACCCCATTAATGGTATAGAAAAGCCAGCCAGAGCGACTATGTCGACTCTGGTGGGTTTTTTAATTTATTGAGCACTTCTTCATTTTCTCGCTCAATTGCATCTTGATTATCAGCATCAATATAGCTAATGAGCTTTGCTAACCCTTCTCGAAGCACAAACTTCACAATTTTTTCACGTTCTGATTTAGTTAATTGATAATACGCTTCAACCCAAATCAAAAAAGCATCCTGACGCTTTGATAAATACTCGGCGGGAGGTTCATGTGCGGCTAATACACCAATAACCTCATCAGGTAGGCTTTTCACTGAATACTCGACAGCTTTCCCCTGCACACCTCGTTTACGGCGATTTTCCCACCCTTCACGACGCGCCATCAAGTTCACTCCCTGCGGTGAGTTAGGTAACCCCGCAAGCCCCACTAATTCTTTCGCTGTATACCATTCTTTTTTCATGATCTCATCTCACATTCAACTAAGAGGTTAGTCAGATAGATATCTGTTGCGGATAACGCAATAATAGATTCTTTAAACTCGCCTAATCATTGACGAGTTTTTCTAAAAAACTTCTAATACCATCCCGCAATATCAGCTCTGTTAATGTTTTTTGTTCACCATCATTTAGTTGTTGGAATGCTTTCACCCAGATAACGAGTGGCTCCTCTTTTTTATTTAGTTTGTAATGTGCTAATGGTTCATAAAGTTCCAGAGCAATTAAAGTTTTATCTGGTAAACAAGAATAATGATATTCAACACCATTACCTTGCTTATTCTTTATCTTTTGTTTTTGCCAAAATTCACGTTTAGCTTTTGCATTTACACCTTGTGGTGATTTAGGTAATCCACCTATACCCGTCAATTCCTTTGCCGTATACCACTCTTTTTTCATTATGTTTCTCTAAAATTGTTATCAACTTCAAAAAAGAAATTATTAAGAAAAAAATCAGAAATCTTTTTAGAAAAATAATGTTATTTTATTTTCTAAATAATCAGTTTAAATGCTTTAAGACATTTCTAATAAACTGTTATTTATACCACTAACACAGCAATTAATTTTATAGAAAAAGGATTAAAAATGATTTCAAGGAAATCTGATTGGCATCCTGCCGATATTATTGCCGCACTTAGAAAACGAGGAACAACACTTGCTGCCATCTCTCGCCAAGCAGGGTTAAGCTCTTCAACACTCGCTAATGCACTGTCACGCCCTTGGCCTAAAGGAGAAAAAATCATTGCTGATTATCTTGGTGTTGCCCCTTCTGAAATTTGGCCAAGCCGTTATTTTCATCCTGAAACAGGAGAATTACTTGAACGAAAGATACGTGACAAAACTAATAATTAACTAATAATTAACTAATAATTACATGCATTATAATTAATAAAAAAAACCGCTGATACTATATCAGCGGTTTTTATTTAATTTTGCATTATTTTTATAGCAAAAAAAGTATATCTTTATTTATTAATAAATTCTTCACCAAGAATTATATCTTTTTTCAATACGTCTAACATGCCATTAAGAGATTGTTTTTCAAAATCACTTAATTTACCAATAGATAAATATTCCTCTACACCGTTTTTACCTAAAAGAATAGGTTGTGCAAAGAAACGGGCATATTCTCCGTCACCTTCTGTATAGGTACATTCAATAACATTTTTCTCGCCATTTAAAGCGCGAATTAATGAAAGACCAAAACGAGCGGCTGCTTGTCCCATTGATAATGTTGCTGATCCGCCACCAGCTTTTGCTTCTACAACTTCAGTACCTGCATTTTGGATACGTTTTGTCAGTGCTGCGACTTCATCATCTGTAAATGATACACCAGCAACTTGAGAAAGTAGCGGAAGAATAGTGACACCCGAATGCCCACCAATAACAGGAACATTGGTTTTCTGAGGATCTTGGCCTTTTAATTCAGCAACAAAAGTATTAGCACGAATGATATCAAGTGTGGTGATACCGAAAAGACGTTTTTTATCGTAAACACCCGCTTTTTTAAGCACTTCAGCAGCAATAGCAACTGTCGTATTTACAGGGTTAGTAATGATACCGATAAGTGCTTTAGGGCAATTTTGTGCTACTTTTTCAATTAAGTTACGCACAATGCCTGCGTTAACATTGAAAAGATCTGAACGATCCATACCAGGTTTACGTGCAACACCCGCAGAAATCAGAACAACATCAGCGCCTTTTAATGCAGGAGATGGATCTTCGCCGGCAAAACCTTTTACAGTCACTTGAGTTGGGATATGGCTTAAGTCAGCTGCGACACCCGGTGTGACGGGAGCGATATCATATAAAGAGAGTTCACTACCAGCTGGAAGCTGATTTTTAAGAAGAAGTGCCAGTGCCTGACCAATACCACCCGCTGCACCGAGAACTGCTACTTTCATTCTGATACTCCTTAGTTACGAGATAGTGGAACGCCTTAGAGAGACTCACTATTACGCAATACACCTTTTGAAAAACAATTATTTAACAGCAATATTGCATAATAAGGCATTTACAGTGGAAAATAATACTTGGGTTATTCTAAACAAATTGCTTATCTGTTAATGAGATAGCGGGCACTCTTTTGATAAATAATTCCAATAAATTGGGCAAAGTGTTAAGTGGCTCTATCTCCTTACGATAATCATTTAAGCTTATCATTTATTTAACAAATATTTCACTTCCTTAAATTATCACATTCAAAGTCGATAAATAAAATTTTTTTGTAGTACATTCTACTTTACAATTTTCAGTAGATTACCTCTCACCTTTCATCGTCTTTTGTTGCATAAAAATTCACTCCTCTGCATAATACGCAGGTTATTGATAACTCACTAAAGGTGAACTATGCGCGTTCCTTCTAAGCAAGAAGACTTGGTTAAAGCGTTTAAAGCCCTGCTGAAAGAAGAAAAATTCAGTTCACAAGGCGAGATTGTGACGGCATTGCAAGAGGCTGGATTTGATAATATTAACCAATCCAAAATCTCTCGTATGCTAACAAAATTTGGTGCAGTAAGAACCCGAAACGCCAAAATGGAAATGGTATATTGCCTTCCAACTGAACTTGGCGTGCCAACAGCAAGTAGCCCATTAAAAAATCTGGTACTCGATATCGACCATAACCATTCGGTTGTGGTGATAAGAACTAGTCCAGGTGCGGCACAACTTATTGCACGTTTATTAGATTCATTAGGCAAAGCAGAAGGGATCCTCGGCAGTATTGCAGGTGATGACACTATATTCTCAACACCAGCGCCTGGATTTTCAACAGAAGAGTTGCGAGATGCGATCCTAAACCTGTTTGATCAGGAATTATAATCTCTTTACTCTAACGTCCTAAAATAAGCCACTAAACATTCAGTGGCTTATTTTTATTTATGACTAATACTGATCCTCTGATCCTTTAGGCTGAGCTAATTTTTTAAGCAGCTTTTCATGTATCCCACCGAAACCACCATTACTCATAATTAAAATATGATCGCCCGCTTGGGCTTCTTTCGCAATCATATCCACTAAGGCATCAAGGTCAGTACTCCAACGAGCTGGTTGTACGCAATGCTCTGCAATATCACTCACTAACCATTGAATATTCGGTGGCTGGAATAGAAACACTTCATCAGCTCGACCTAATGCTGGAGCGATATCATCCTTGCTAATTCCCATTTTCATGGTATTTGAACGAGGTTCTAACACCGCAATAATACGCGCGGTTCCACCGACTTTACTGCGTAGTGCTTCAAGCGTTGCTAAAATCGCCGTAGGATGATGTGCAAAATCATCATAGACACTGATCTGGTTTACTTCGCCACGTAACTCTAAGCGACGACGCGCATTAACAAACTTATCTAATGCTTCACAAGCGTCAGCAGGTAAAACACCAACATGATGCGCAGCAACTATTGCCATTAAGCCATTTTGCATGTTGTGTTCTCCAGAAAGCCCCCAACACACTTCTCCAACCTGCTCGCCTTTATGAAACACCTCAAAATGACTACTGTCATTAGTGAGTTTTTTAGCTTGCCAATCGCCTGTTTCACCCGTGAATTCTTGTTCGCTCCAACATCCCATTCCAATGGTCTGTTTTAAATTCATATCGTTGTCAGGCATGATGATTTTCCCACTGCCAGGAACGATACGAACTAAATGATGGAATTGTTTTTGAATTGCCGCTAAATCGTCAAAAATATCGGCATGGTCAAATTCAAGGTTATTTAAAATCAGTGTGCGAGGCGAGTAATGCACAAATTTAGAACGCTTATCAAAGAAAGCGCTATCATACTCGTCGGCTTCAATCACAAAGAAAGGGCTTTCACCTAATTGCGCTGAAACTTGGAAATTACCGGGCACACCACCAATCAAAAAACCCGGCTTATAACCACAATCTTCTAAAACCCAAGCTAACATACCTGCCGTTGTTGTTTTGCCATGGGTTCCTGCAACCGCTAATACCCAACGTTCTGGTAAAATATAATCATGTAGCCATTGAGGGCCCGAAGTATAAGGCAGACCTTTTTCAAGTACAGCTTCAACACAAGGATTTCCTCGTGTCATTGCATTACCAATAATTACCATGTCAGGAGCAGGTTCTAATTGTTTAGGGTCATATCCCTCAATCAGTTCAATTCCCTGCTTTTCTAATAAGGTACTCATTGGTGGATAGACATTAGCATCAGAGCCTGTGACTTTATGTCCCTTCGCTCGAGCTAAAATGGCAAGACTTCCCATAAAGGTGCCACAAATACCAAGAATATGAATGTGCATGAATTTCTGTCCAATAGCATGAAGTTGGTCACTATTCTAACGATCAAAAAGCAGATAAGGAACGGATTAACCTTTGAATCATTCGATTCTTTGGCTAAACTTGCCACCACCAAGGAGATTTTCCTCCTTTTTTACTTTACCCACTCACATTCAGGACCTGCGTCATGAAAACATTAGGCGAATTTATCGTCGAGAAACAACAAGATTTTCCCCATGCAACTGGCGAACTTACTGCATTGCTTTCGGCAATTAAGCTTGGGGCTAAAATTATCCACCGTGATATTAATAAAGCAGGGTTAGTCGATATTTTGGGTACTAACGGTGTTTCTAATGTTCAAGGTGAAGCCCAGATGAAACTGGATCTTTACGCGAATGAGAAACTAAAAGCGGCATTAAAAGCACGTGGTGAAGTTGCGGGTATCGGATCAGAAGAAGAAGATGATATTGTAATCTTTGAAGGTGATCGTGCTGAAAATGCTAAGTATGTTGTACTAATGGACCCTTTAGATGGTTCGTCGAATATTGATGTAAACGTTTCCGTCGGGACAATTTTCTCTATTTACCACCGTATTACGCCTATTGGCCAATCTGTAACATTAGATGACTTCTTACAACCTGGTCATCGTCAAGTTGCAGCTGGCTATGTCGTTTATGGCTCATCAACCATGTTAGTTTATACAACAGGTTGTGGTGTTCACGCCTTTACATATGACCCTTCTTTAGGTGTATTCTGCCTATCTCATGAAAGTGTACATTTCCCACCAACAGGAAATATGTACTCTATCAATGAAGGTAACTACATCAAATTCCCATTAGGTGTCAAAAAATACATTAAGTATTGCCAAGAACAAGATGCAGCCACTAATCGCCCTTATACCACTCGTTATATCGGTTCTTTAGTCGCTGATTTTCACCGTAACTTACTAAAAGGCGGCATTTATATCTATCCAAGCACTGCAAGCCACCCTACTGGTAAATTACGTTTACTCTATGAATGTAACCCAATGGCGTTTTTAGCAGAACAAGCTGGCGGTAAAGCAAGTAATGGTAAAGAACGTATTCTTGATATCGAACCTAAAGAGCTTCACCAACGTATGCCTTTCTTTGTAGGTACTAAATCGATGGTTGAGCAAGCTGAAAGTTTTATGGCGCAATATCCAGACGAAGAATAATTCATTGGTCTAGCACCAACATAGATAAACCGGGCTTCTTTTTCGTCCGGTTTTTTCATCTTTGAAAATAGAACTTCTTTTTATTTACTGCTTATTTTTACGTCATAACGCAACATGTTCGGCAAAAAACGGGTATTGTTAAAAACTTTTCGCTATACTACAGGCCACGTAAAATTAATTTTTTTATAGGAAATTTTTTATGAGCCTGAATCATGTTCCTGCTGGTAAAGAACTACCAGAAGATATCTATGTTGTTATTGAAATCCCAGCAAATGCTGATCCTATCAAATACGAAGTTGATAAAGAAAGTGGCGCACTGTTTGTTGACCGTTTTATGTCAACCGCAATGTTCTACCCATGCAACTACGGTTACATCAACAACACATTATCTTTAGATGGTGACCCAGTAGACGTTCTGGTTCCAACTCCATACCCATTACAACCAGGTTCAGTTATTCGTTGCCGTCCTGTTGGCGTACTGAAAATGACTGACGAATCAGGTGAAGATGCAAAACTGGTTGCAGTACCACACACTAAACTGAGCAAAGAATACGATCACATTAAAGATGTGACTGATTTACCAGAACTGTTAAAAGCACAGATCAAACATTTCTTTGAGCACTACAAAGATTTAGAAGCTGGCAAATGGGTTAAAGTTGACGGTTGGGAAGGCGTAGAAGCTGCTAAAGCTGAAATTCTTTCTTCTTTCGAACGCGCTAAAAAATAATTCTGACACTATCAGAATAACTAAGTAAGTTATTATTTAATAATTTACTGATGAAAAAGCTCTTCATTTTATTGAAGAGCTTTTTATTATGGTACGACTCTTTTCTTCAAACACATTATAAGCAATCCACCACTTATCAATGTAATAGCAATGGCGGCTATCATTAATGTATAAACCACTGAAACATCCCCTGTTGAAAAAAATAAAAGTCCTCCCACAATCGGTAAGATCAATTGATTCAATAAGATGATTAGAGATGACACACTTGCTAATTGATTGAGAGGAATAATCTCAATTCTAAGCATTCTTAAAATATTTCCTGAAAAGACTTTCCCAATAATTGAAATTGCATAACTAATAAAAAACAAGATCATGGAACCTTGGAAAAATACTAGGAAAGAAGAGCTGATAGCAATAATCAAAATTGAAATAATGGTGAGTGGCCTTCTACTTATATATTTACTTAAATAGCTATATAAGTATGTACCTAATACACCACAGATCCCCGCTGCAATATCAATAAAACCATAATATTTTATAGGTAATTTCATAGAGCGATCAATTAACGCTGTACCACTAGATTCAATTAAGCCATCAAACATATTGTTACCAAGAGCAACAAAAATAGAAAATAGAATTATCGGTGATGATATAATGTAAGTAATCACCTTATTAGAAAAAGTTATTTTTTCAGAATTATTTTCATTAATTCTATTTTTTTCCTTATAAAGGAACAAAAAGAAACAAGCATTAATAAAATAAAATATAATTGGTATAACAAGTAAATATTTATAGCCATAATCAATAAAAAAAATGCCAATGAGAGGGCCGATAATCATCCCTAAGAAATCCATTCTAGACATCATATTAATATGGTGTTCTTTATTATTACTTATCGATGCTATGATTTTTTCATACGAAATAAGCGTTTGAGAATTTCCAATCGAAATTAAACTTCCAACTAATCCAAAACTTACTGCTATCATCATTTCAGACGTAAAATCTGCATATAATAAAAATAAGCATCCTGTTATTTTAAAACCATCAGAAATAATAGATATAGGACGAACACCTAGGCTATCTATATATTTACCAAGCAGAGGAATTAAAAAAATCCGAGGTAACCACCATAGTGCGTATGTCAATCCTGCATATTCAATACTCGTTGTTAACTGATAGACAATAACAGGGGTAAGAAAAACCATTAACCCATCAGCAGTTAATACAAAAAAAAGCATATAAAAAAAGACAATACGCATAATGAATACTAAACCTTTTCTTTAATTAACACTTTAATTGGCTGGTTATTTTCATCATAAACAATAATTGATTTTGGCGTATGATGAGTGGGCTTATGTTTCATTAACTCTTGTTGTTTAGAAACAAGGAATTGATAATAACTTAAATCTGCTGCTATTTTATTAACACGATAAGATTGATAATTTTTATTAGCAATTTTCCAGTCGATCACATCATGGCCTGGAATATATTCTTTTTCTTTGTCTAAATAGATAACCGGCCGATTAACAGTAATAATATTCGCCATATTAAATAAAGCATGAGCAACACCACAGGGGATCACTAATTCAATATTTGGTGCAGGATTAAAAACAATTTTATCTTCATAAAAAAGCGTGGGTGAATTTTCACGCATATCCACCAGCTTAACGGTAATTTCATGAGATATATCGCCTAAAAAAGTTAAATGATCTTCTTGCCCTAAATGTAATCCATAAGAGTCAAAATCATAATCCTCATGACCATGCTCAACCAGATACATAGGGGATTGCCGCGTTAATGGGACAATCCCACTCTCTTTGCCAGTATGTAGAGTCGCCATTTTACAAAATTTAACACCTAAAATAGTCGATATAGGTAATTGTTGTTTTTGAGCATCTACCATTTTTTCTCGAAACCTTAAATTAATCTCATCGCCATTATCTAAGCGGATTTTACGGGTTTCAGAGTGTAGAAATCGATGTTGACTTAACCATTGTTGTTGTATCTCTGCAATCCGATGATAGACCAGCGCAGAGGCTTCTTCTGTCATTGGTTCATAGCCTTCAATCTCATTAATATCGACATTTTCAGGGAGGTTTATCACATCATTATTAGGTGACCAATTTAATGTTTCATTTGCTAATTGCTCGATTGTGGGTAAAAAAAGAGAATAGCTATTTAAGGTAAAAACATTCTCTAGATGAGAAAAAGTATGAGCGACCCCAGGGGGAATAATGAGTGTTCTTGCGGATGATGGCGTTATCTCAAAACTTAATTCTGATTTAAATGTTGGTGAGTTTTTACGACAATCAATAAATTTAGCTAATATTTTTTGTTTTTCATCACCTAAAAAAGTTAATGTATCTTGTTGACCAAGATGAATGCCATACTGCCCATAGTTAAATTCACTTTTACCATGGTAAACAATATTAATAGGATAGGTTGTTGCGAAAGGAATAACATAAGATTGTTGTTTTCCATTATTTACTCGCCAGCGAGCAATCCAATATAATCCTACAATATTAATATTTTTATTTAATTCATTAATATCCTTATTCACTACTGCCTCCTATGCAGTTAAAAAAGCAGCCTTATGGCTGCTTTTTTTATTAAATACTGACAATTTCAATATCATATCCAAGTAACTTTGCACTTTTTTTTAATGCATCTAAATTAGTTGTATTTAATTTTAAATACTTATCATCGGCGGGTGCATTTTTAATACCGGCAAGATAGGCGAGTTTATCTAATGCATCTGTTGTTACCGTTTTTGTTTGTAATATCATGTCAGTAAAACGATTATTTACTATATTATGTTTTACGTCTTTTGGTGGATTATTATAAAGTTGAGTAATATCATTTAATTTATCCATAAAATTACCTTATTTCACTATATTAATAATAGGAGATTTATCTCTGTTCCTCTTAAGCAAAACTGTTTTAACATTAAATTTATTTTGTTGTCAATCGGGTCTACTATTAATAATATTCATATCATTATAGATAAAAATAAAATAAATAATTACCAACTTAAATTTTAAAGTAAAACAATATAAATATTTATGAGCATTATAAATATGACTACCTCTACTATAAATAATAAAATAGTAATAAAAATTAAAGCTTATTATTAATTTTATAGAAATTATATTTTCACTAAAAATAAAAAACGCGATATAAATATCGCGCTTTCTATCATTACTGAGTCATCTATCGTAATAGCTAAAATTCGCCAATTACTCTTCTTCGTGACGTTTTAGCCAATCTCCGCTTTTGATTTCTCTCAACCCATCAACTGGCTTTTGATACAGATAGATCCAAGCACTGCCATAAGGCGTTGAAATCAATTGTCGCTTGTAATCCTGATCATTCTTTTTCAATTCATCAAGCTCTGTCAAGATAGAGGGAGTTATCCGATAGACTTCGCACTCTATCTCTCCTTCACCTTCAACAACCGCAGGATAGAACCCTAAATCATAGAGTTTGTACCCCACTAACGTATGCTCACCTAAAAGTTGCGCATACGTCATCCAGTGATGGTTACCTTGGTTCTGCCGTAAACTTCCATAAACAATAATTCGCATATAATTTAAAACTCAAATTGATAAAGCAGATCTATTGCCTGATTCATACCAGACACTGCTTGTAAATACAACCTGGGCATCAAGCGATAACGTAAGGTTAACGTCGCTAGCGAATCAAATATACCCACTCCATACTTCACTTGTAGATCGTTCGTTATCTTACCGCTGACCACGACTTGTGAGTTATCCCCCACACCTTGTGTATCAAGCGCTAAATCCGAAACACCAAAGGTTTCACCTATGCGCCCTACAAGCTGGCCACTCTGGCCAACGCCTAATCCTATCAACATTGCTGTCATTTGTGATGAATCAGCATCACCACTGTCTAGACCTTCGCCTCTTAACAAATAAGATAATGCTTCTTGTTGTGTTTTAGCAGGCTCAGAGAAAATCTCCACTTTAGGCTGGTCAGCAAGCCCAGTTACTCGAACCCCCGCAATCACATTATCTGCGGTATTATCTGGGTTACGAATAGCCTCGATATTTAAGTAAGGTTGATCAACGGGTCCAGAGAACAAGATTTGGCCCTTACGGACTTGTAAGTCTTGCCCATAGGCTTTGAATTCCCCTCTTGGAATATCAACTTGCCCATTTAAACCTAGTCCTTGTTTATTCTGATTGACTTTAAGTGTTCCCGTCAATCTTGCTTTAAGCCCAAATGCGTCCAGCGTCACATCATCACCAATATTAATCGCTAAATTGCTTTGAATTGGAATCGATGCCTCTTTTGGTGCTATAGGTTGTAAGTTTTTATCTAGCATCACTTCATCAGAAGATGCCGATACTGCTGATTCTGGTAATTCTTGAACCACAATACGAGCCCAAGGGATATCAATACGACCATCTAATTTCAGTAAATGAGGGCTAGCCTCAAAGACGAGATCAGGATTAACATCAATACGCACCATTGGAGGTAATGACACGCGTAGTTTATTACCATTAGCGGCTACCACTGCGCGCCATTCATCTAACTGACGCCAATCTGCATTCCCAGTAAGGTTTAAGTAACCTTCTGGTGTCTCAATTCTGCCGCCTAAGTCCGATGTTGCGCCATTGAATCGAACATCAACATTACCTTTCGTAATATCAAATGGGATCCAATGCCCGACCACTTTTAATTGATTAATCCCGAATTGACCAAATAACAGTGGCGATTGAGCACTTCCTCCTAAACGTAATTGGGCACCAATATTCCCTTGAGCAATTTCACCTTTACCTAAGAACGGTTTGATTAAATCTAATGTCAAATTATCAATATCAACCGTACCTGATAGTTGGCGCTTTTTCTCAAGATCGGCAACATGTACGTTACCTTTAAAATCACCATTACCTGCAATGCTAATCAGCCATTGCAATGTGGCTTTACCATTATTCATACCTGCATTTAAGGTAATAGCATCAAAATCAATAGGTAAAATCGTTCCTTCAATATTCTGTTTTACCGCAACACCTTGCCCTTTTAGATTGACAGATGCTTTCGGTAATCCACCTTTTGAATTCCATGTTGCAGTGGCATCCCCTGTAAATACGCCTCGAACAGAAGTTTCAGGTGGTAAGAACGGCTTTATCATTGCTAAATCAAAACGTGTTAGCGTAATTGCAGCAGTTCCACTTTCACCCACAGTTATCGCTTTAGGAACACAGACTTGTGCATTTGGGTTCACCCAGCAATGAGAGCCAATCGTAATCTCTTGCTTTTCTGCCAACAAATTCAGCGCCATTGCTTTATTTAAACGCCACTCACCCACTGGGGTATCAAAAGCCGTATTATTTAGCGTTCCTTTCCACTGTTGGTTCTCCTTATCGAATGATCCTGCTAATGTCAGCCCACCAGAAACAGGTTCGCCATCCATTTTCAACGTGAGTTTATGTTGTTTTTCTGTACCTGCTGCATCTAACGTTAAATTACGGATAATTAAATCTGCTTGTCTTAACTGACGTGCAGTAATAGCCAGTTTGCCACCAATCTCTTTATCAGACTGAACATCGCCTTTAATCGTAATAGATCCAACACTCACTTGATCTTGCCATTTAATGCCCTGAGCGTTGATATCAGCAATAATCTTCGGTGCATTAATGTCACCTCGAATATTCACCTTACCTTTTACAACACCAGCAAGTCCTGGCACTAAACCATTTAATCCTGGTGCATTAATATTGGCATCTAATGCCCACTTGTCACCTAGATGTCCTTCTATATCAAGCTTATTCTTACCCAGTATCAGATTTAATTGAGGAATATTCCATTGCCCAGAATCATTACCATAGGCATTCCCTCTCGCCTTGATAAGATTATTTTTAATATTGCCATCTAACGTAATTTCAGGAACACGTAATTGCCAACTTCCACCATACAGGCTTCCCGTTGTAGCAATACGCCCATCTAATTTGGCAGGCATATCAGGATACTGTTTTGCGGTATTAATTCCTGAAATAGTGAGCAACGCATTCCAACTAATTGCTTTACTCCAATCAGCCACACCTGTGATATCAGCGTGGCCTTGTAATGCAGCTAAACGCAGGCGTGTTAACTCTATTTTTTCTTCATTACCTTTTGCATCCAACATTAATTTGGCTGGCGGGATCTCCTGACCTTGGATATCAGAACGCAATGAAAGGGTATAATTATCCGTCTGACCATTGAGACGTAGTCGAGTGTCATTAAGTTGATACTGTACATCCCCAGTTAATGGCCAACGTACTTTTTGACTCTCTAAGGTCAGTTTTAATGGAAGATGTGGCTTGGCGAGCTCAGCCTGTGCATCAAGTGTAGCAGTTACTGTTCCAGTTAAAGAAAGTGCTAATTTAAGCTCTTCGAGCAACGCACCTTGTAAAGAAAGTGTCGCTTTTTGATCTTTAAAATCTTCCAAGCCCACAACATCACGAATGGTAGCGTTGATATCTAAATTAACAGGCCATTGTTTATCAAGCGTGATCCCCCCTTTTAAACTGACCTCACCTTCTGACGCATCAACACGTAATTTAGTGAGATTAACTTGCTTACCTTGAGTATTCGCTTCAAAAGATAATTGTTTGATAGTAACTGGGGCATCCCCACTCACTTGTAATTGCTTACCTTCAATACCTTCAATATTGATATCTACAGGAATAATAATTTCAGGTAATTCAGCCAATAATGGCTTAGCAAAGATCGTTTTAATTGTGTCTGCTAATGCCTGTTCTTTTTCTTCTGGTGTTTTAGGTTCAGCTTTAGGTTTTGCAGTTACGACTTCTTTTACATCTTGGGTAACCGCTTCAACACTACCTTCTTCCGGAGTCTTAGGTAACGCCACCAGCAAATCATTAATAACAGTTGGATTTAATGTGACTTGGCGACCTTCCCACTGTGCACCTGTTTTAAACTCATCCAGCGAGATTGCCATATCGTCAATCTTCACATGCGTATTTTCTAATGAGAGCGAGTTTAAATAGATAGGTAACGGAGCATTAAGCTCAGTTAAAGGATCTGATGGTGGGGTTTCTTCAGAGGGTGGGAAAGCACTAGTATCAACATTAACAACCACATCGCGTGTCGCCAATGTATCAATGCAAACTTGTTTATCCGTTAGGCATGCTAAACGTAATCCTAACGATAACTCACCCACATTCACATCAACTCCGGGCATTTGATATTCAACACCCGTTAAACGCAGATCTTTCCAGCCACCATTAACATCTTTGATAACTAAGCCTGGAACCCAGCGAGCCGCACTATTAATGGCAAAATGCAAACCTGATTGTGTTCCTAAGATCCAAGCTACAGCACCAAATGTAAGCAAAATAATGATAAGGAGTGTTAACGCAATCCATTTCAACCACTTTTTTATCATAACTCTGCTCCTAACCCGATATAAAACTGGAGTCTACGTTTATCAACGTCACTCACAGGTAGTGCTAAATCAAATTTAATTGGCCCAACAGGTGATGCCCAACGTACACCTGCACCAGCACCGGTTTTAAAATCGCTGCGAGTAAAATCATTAACGGCTTCACCACTATCAATAAAGACAGCACTCCACCAATTACCCGTAACGTTATATTGATATTCTACCGATCCAACGAGCATCCTTGATGCCCCTGTTAAATTACCTTTACTATCTTCTGGTGAAATACTTTGGTATTTAAAGCCTCGAACACTTCTATCACCCCCTGCAAAGAAACGTAATTCAGGAGGTACTCGTTCAAAAGCATTGGTTTCAATCCAACCAAAATTGCCTCTTACAACAAAGCGGTGCCCTTCCCATGGTGTACGTATCCACACCTGTTGCGCTTGGAATGCAGCAAACTCAACATCTGAACCCCATATTTTATTGGAGTAGTCTAATGAGTAACGTTGGCTATCTCCCCAATAAGGCATCATACCGCCACGTTGACGTACTCGACTGGCAGTTACACCGGGATAAAGCAACATGGTGGTATTTGTGACTTCACCTTGGGTAAAGTGGCTGAGACTCCAACGTGTATTCACACTGTATTGCCAGCCTGTAGACATATCCCAGTTACGAGACACATTTAACGTTGTGGTATCAGAGCGAGTATCATTTAAATCAGTACGTTTAAAACCACCTTGAACACCATAATATTGCTCTAATGGATTGACCTTAAGTGGAATTTTATAGTTTGCTCCAATAGATTGTTCAGGCTGAGAAACACTAATGTTGGAGGTTAAACTATGGCCACGCGAATTCATCCATGGTTTATCCCACTGCATATTAAGGCGAGGACCAACATCGGTGGCATAACCGCCACCAAGCTCTACATAGTTACGAGAACGAGGTGTTACAACTGCGCTCATCGGTAAAAGATGAGAACCTTCAGCCCGTGCTTTTGCAATATCAGGAGTAACAACCGCAGAGTTAAACCATCCTGTTGCGGCTAAGCGTCGGTTGAATTCAGCCAGATCTTCAGAGGCGTAATACTGTCCTTCTTTAAAAGGAACAATATTTTGCAAATAGTCTTCGCGGATTTGAGAGCCAGTATAATTTACTTTGCCAAAACGATAACGTTCACCACTATTAAAGACAAAATCCCAATATGATGCATGGTTATCTAACGAGACGCCTAGCTGGCTTTTATCCATTTCTGCATCAAAGTAACCACGACGGATAGCAAGTCCTGTTAATGAACCTTTGAGCTTTTCATAATCACCATGGTTTAAAACACTATCAAGAGGAGGAGTATTTTCTTTAATTACTTTTGCGTATTGTTCGTCTGTTTTAGCACCACCTTCAAGAACAATATCGACCCCTTTAAGTAAAATAGGAATGCCTGGTTCAACTTTAGCGGTTAATACAGAGCGCGTTGGTGGTGTATTTTCTTGGTAAGAAAATGTCACACTAGGCTGATAATAGCCTAAAGGGCGAAGTCCTTCTTGAATTGCTTTTTCAACACGCGCACGAAAACGCCCGTCAGGTGCAACTTCTTCTGTTGTAATGTTTGATAGCTGGACTCGTGCATTTTTTTCGAGTTGCCCTTCTAAACCTTCTACTTTTAAACGCAAACTTGCCCCATAAGCAACAGGTGCGATAAAAGACAGACAGAGAACGTAGATAACGGAGTATCTCGGCACGTTTTCTCCTCAATATGATTTAATCCATGTGATAAATTGACGACAAACTGTTTTAAGCTTTATTGTAGATTTAGTTTATAACAATATTAAGCCTTTACCATAGTAAAGCGTTTACAAATATAAAAAATGGAGTCTACCTTGCAACATAAAGCTTACCAACCAGAGAATGCCTTAAGGGGTACCTCGACACCATTAGAAATATCTGCTAATCATGCAGTAAATGGGCATTCTATTAATGACATTCCTGAAAAGATGAGTGTCGCTTATTTTGCCATGGGTTGTTTTTGGGGCGTAGAACGTCTGTTTTGGCAACAACCCGGTGTTTACTCAACAAGTGCAGGTTATAGCGGCGGTGTAACAGAAAATCCAACCTACCAACAAGCTTGCCAAGGTTTAACTGGCCATAGTGAAGTGGTGAGAGTTGTTTTTGATCCCACAATAATTAGCTACCAACGACTTCTAGCTCTTTTTTGGGAAAATCATAATCCATCACAAGGTATGCGCCAAGGTAATGATATTGGCAGCCAATACCGCTCTGCCATTTATACTGTTAACGCAGAGCAATATAAACAAGCCATTGAGTCAAAAACACGTTATCAACAAGCAATGAATGCTCAAGGTGCAACAACGGAAATTACGACAGAAATACAGCCAGCTGGCCCTTTTTATTTTGCTGAAGATTACCACCAGCAATATTTACACAAAAACCCACAAGGTTATTGTGGATTGGGCGGGATTGGTATCTGTTTTCCACCTGAAAAGTAACACTAGCAGAAAATAGTAGGGCGATGATATAATTACGCCCTCTTATCTATCTTTGTGAATAATTTCATCACAATATATTGATTTATCTTCTATTTTTAACACTCTAGTATTGCCCTTTGGATTGAATACTCGGGGTGATGTGAGCCTTATATGCTTAATAGTTTACTCATTGTGCTTTTGCTTTGTGCCATCAGCGCCTTTTTTTCGCTGTCTGAAATTTCTCTTGCCGCCTCTCGTCGAATTAAACTCAAACAACTCGTTGATGAAGGTAATATTAACGCTGCCCGCGTCTTAAAAATGCAAGAAATGCCAGGCATGTTTTTTACTGTCGTTCAAATTGGATTAAATGCAGTTGCCATTTTGGCGGGTATCGTTGGCGAATCTGCATTCTCTCCTTCACTAAAAAGTTTCTACCTACAATTTTTTGAAGAGCCTCTAGCTCAACAACTTGGATCTATCTGCTCTTTTATTATTGTCACATCAATGTTTATTTTACTGGCTGACTTAACCCCAAAACGTATTGGTATGATTAAGCCTGAAGCCATCGCATTAAGAATTGTGAATCCAATGCGTTTCTGCCTTGCCTTTTTCCGTCCTCTGGTATGGTTATTCAACGGCATGGCTGATCTCATCTTCAAGCTGTTTAAAATCCCGATGGTCAGAAATGAAGATATTACTTCTGATGATATCTTTGCCATTGTAGAAGCCGGCGCTGTTGCAGGGGTTTTACGTAAACAAGAACATGAACTTATTGAAAATGTCTTTGAATTAGAATCACGCACCGTTCCTTCGGCAATGACTCCTCGGGAAGATGTGGTTTATTTTGATCGCGAAGAAACTGAAAGTGATATTAAAGAAAAAATTGCCACCCAACCCCACTCTAAATTTTTAGTTTGTGAAGGTGATATCGACCATATTATTGGTTATGTGGATTCTAAAGAGCTTCTTAATCGAGTTATTAATGGACAAAGCCTAAATCTCAATGAAGGTGTTCATATCCGCAAAGCACTCATTATTCCTGATACATTAACACTCTCAGATATGTTAGAAAGTTTTAAAACATCAGGTGAAGATTTTGCCATCATCCTCAATGAATATGCCATGGTAATGGGCGTTATTACGCTAAATGACGTGATGACAACATTGATGGGCGATTTAATTGGACCAGGACAAGAAGAGCAAATTGTCAGTCGTGATGAGCATTCATGGTTAGTTGAAGGTGGTACACCAATTGATGATGTGATGCGCGCACTTGATATTGATGATTTCCCTGATTCAAGTAATTACGAAACTATTGCTGGTTTTATGATGTTTCGCTTACGCAAGATCCCAAAACGTACAGACTATGTGAAGTTCTCAGGGTATAAGTTTGAGGTTGTCGATATTGATAATTATAAAATTGATCAATTACTTGTGACAAAAATTGATGATATTCCTCCCGTTAAACCCGTCTTACAAGAGCATGTTCCTGTTACACAGACAACAACGACGGAAGTAGAAATCAAAAAAGATGAAAATAAAATTGCAGATTAGTAACTAAATGAAATTAATAACTGAGTCTTATCTGAAAACTCAAAGAGAAAGACTCAGTTATCTATCAGATAAAGTTAACCCATTTCAGCCTTAAGCAAAATAACCTGCTGGTTTACTTCACTCATAACATTAAAATGTAGCTTATCTTTTATTTTAGGCAGTAAAATTTTGCCGTAATCAAATTCAAATGCACCCATTCCTTTGATGTAAAACCGTCCACGAAATAACGTCTTAACGTAGAGAGCAATTTTTTCAGGGTTATAGCGATTGAAGATTTTCATCTTTCAGTTAGTCTCCCATGCTCGTTGTTGAGTTTAATAAGTCATAAAGACTTATCTTTATATATCAAATTTAAAGACCTAATTATAAGTACTAGGTTCAACTTATTTAAATTTCTTATCTATTTTTACATTTATTGACAGTAAAGAATATAAATCAAGATAACGTAAGCAATATCTTACCCACTCAATGTTAAATAAATGTATCAAAAATGCAGTATTATTCTTCACTAGCTTCTATGCTTAAATAGAACCTAACGTCATCTCAATCATAGGACAATGGCTATGCACAAACTCACCTTAGCTGTACTTTTACTTAGCACATCAACATGGGGATTTGCTCATAACATCACTGAAAATACCGTACTACCAGCAGTCACCATCAATGACAAAGGTGAACTGCTTTATGACACAACTAAAGATAAGTTTAGCTACCAAAATTGGAACAGTGGTCTGCTTAGTGGAAAAGTACGAACAGTTCAGCATATAGCAGGACGTAGTAAGGCAAAGGAGATGAATGCACCGTTTATTGAAGCGGTTAAATTGGCCAAATTCCCGCAAGCGAGTTATCAAACAACGACAATCATTAATACAGATGATGCCATATTTGGTACCGGTCCCTTTGTACGTGGCAGTGTTGAAGACAGCAAAAAAGAGTTTCCTTGGTCACAATTTATTGTTGATGCTGATGGTATTGCACAAAAAGGATGGGGATTAGAAAAAGAGAGTTCAATGATTGTCGTACTTGATAAACAAGGTAAAGTCCGCTTTGCTAAAGAAGGTGTTTTGAGTGGTGCTGAAATAACGACGGCAATTAATCTTATCAACGATTTAATAAAAGAGTAATTTTCTGTGTCAGAGCCCTCATGAAACAAAGGGCTCCAACTTCATTTTATTACACTAAAATATTGAAACTCTAAACCCCGGGTTAATCAGAGACTCTTTAGGAGAATAATCCAACGTTATGCCTTTCCAATCTGTGACATGTGCGCCAGCAGCAATCGCTATGGCATGACCTGCCGCCGTATCCCATGTATGTGTTGGTCCAAAACGAGGATAAAGCTGTGCTTTACCTTCCGCAACAAGACAAAATTTTAGGGATGAACCAACGGCGACCGTTTGATGTTCACCTAGCTGTGATAAATATTCTTTTAACTCGTCATCTTGATGAGAACGACTGATCACTATCACAGGGGGTTCTGCTCGACTTGCATGAATGGGTAATCGCTGGCCACACTCCTCTTTCCACGCTTTTTTATTGGCAGCTGCATATAACACATTTTGCACTGGTGCATAAACTACCCCTAAAACAGGAATGCCTTTTTCGATTAAGGCGATATTCACCGTAAACTCACCATTTTTACTAATAAATTCTTTAGTACCATCTAGTGGATCAATTAGCCAATACCGCTCCCAATGACGGCGAACTTCCCATTCAGGTGGATCTTCTTCAGATAATTGAGGTATATCAGGAGCAATAGAAGCAAGTCCTATTTTGATAATTTGATGAGCTGCTAAATCTGCTTCTGTAACAGGTGAATTATCACTTTTCTCCTGCACTTGAATTGGCTCGGATTGCTGATAAATCTGCATTATCGCCATACCGGCTTGGCGAGCTAATTTGCTGACTTGTTCTAACATAATGCACCTCTCTTATTTCTATAAGCATGATCACTTCTCTTATAAAAATCAATTACCCTACGATCTCTTTAGTTTAGTATAGAGACAAAAATAGCCGGCAAAACCGGCTATTTTTTTACTCTGATTTACCGCAGAATAAGAAATTATAAAATTTCTAATAATTCCACTTCAAATACTAATGTTGCGAATGGAGGAATAGCCGCACCTGCTCCGCGTTCGCCATAAGCTAATTGATAAGGGATATAGAGTTCCCATTTAGAGCCTACTGGCATTAATGTTAATGCTTCAATCCAACCTGCGATAACGCCATTTACAGGAAATTCTGCTGGCTGACCACGTTGAACAGAACTATCAAATACAGTGCCATCAATTAAACGACCAGTGTAGTGAACACGAACATGATCAGTTCGTGCAGGGATCGTACCTTCACCCGCTGTCAGTACTTTATACTGTAAACCTGATTCTGTAACTTGAACGCCTTCATTTTTCACATTTTCTTCTAAGAAAATTTTACCAGCATCAGCCAGCTCAGCTTGACGTTCTTGACGAACAGCTTCAGCACGTTCATGCATAGTACGTAAGGCATTGTGTAATGTTTCAACAGGTACAGAAGGCGCATTACCTTCTAATGCATCGGTCAAGCCAGCTAACAGTGCTGCGGGCTCTAATCCTTGAAGACCTGATTCAGTCAGTTGTTGACCGACTTGCAGACCAATACCGTAACTTGCCTGTGATTCGATAGAATCAAATGATGGTTTTGACATGAAAAATACCTGTTTTTTATGAAAGTTAGTCCCAAGAATAACAGTGGTAAGGTACAGCGTAAACCTTCTGTCTTGAGTAATGGGAATTATTCATTAAAAACCTAAACAATTGACTCTATTTATCCTATTTTTAGCACTTTTTTAGTGTGATTTGTCATACTTATTTTCACAACATCGCAACACAGGCATATACTTATAAATAGGCTCAAAACTGCCTAAATCTATAAATATCAATATATATACTCTAAATAATTCAAGTGGTAGTCAGGTGGGAGTGCATAGAAAACGATGTCATTCGTCTCACTAAGCATAGTCAATCCTCCTGGAGTTTGAAGTATGACAAGTATAGATGTGTTCAGAGAGGTATTAAGTGAAGATAACGACAAACCCCTATTTCCGCGAACAAGGCTATATTAATGGCCTTTGGTGTAACGCTAAAAATAACGACACGGTTGATGTCATTGATCCCGCAACTGACACACTTCTGGGTACTGTTCCTAATATGGGAACACAAGAAGCAATAATGGCGATTGATGCTGCACAAAAAGCCTTACCCGAATGGCGAGCACTAACAGCCCATCAACGTAGCGCATTATTACAAAATTGGTTTAAATTAATCACTGAAAACAAGAGAAAACTTGCTGAGTTAATGACATTTGAGCAAGGAAAACCTGTTGCTGAAGCTGAAGGCGAAATTACTTATGCGGCTTCTTTTATTGAGTGGTTTGCTGAACAAGGTAAAAGAACCAACGGTGAAATCATCCCCTCACCTTCTGCTGATAAACGTTTGATGGTGATAAAACAAGGTATCGGCGTTTGTGCCGCCATCACACCTTGGAATTTTCCTGCTGCTATGATCACCCGTAAAGCCGCACCGGCATTAGCCGCGGGTTGTACTATGGTAATTAAACCAGCCAATGAAACACCTTATACCGCACTAGCTTTAGCTGAATTAGCAACTCAAGCCGGTATTCCCGCTGGTGTTATTAATATTGTCACTGGTGATGCTATTAAAATTGGTGAAGTCTTTACCTCTGATAATCGTGTTCGCAAATTAAGTTTTACTGGTTCTACGGGTGTTGGACGTTTATTAATGCGCCAATGTGCTGATAGTGTCAAAAAAGTCTCTTTAGAATTAGGCGGTAATGCACCATTTATCGTGTTTAATGACGCAGATATTGATAAAGCGGTTGAAGGAGCCATGGGTGCTAAATTCCGTAATGCAGGGCAAACTTGTGTTTGTGCTAACCGTTTCTATATCCATAAAGATGTTTACCAACAATTTAGTGAACGTTTTGTCACAGCTGTTAAAAAACTTAAAGTCGGTAACGGTTTTGAAGAAGGAGTCACTATTGGGCCTCTAATTAACCGTAAAGCTATTGAAAAATCACAATCATTGCTTGCCGACACACTAAAACGGGGTGCAACACTGCTTTGTGGTGGAGAACGTGATAAAGCAGGTGAAAACTTTTTCCAACCTACTGTTATCGGCAATGTTCCGGCTGATAGCCATATTCTTGAAGAAGAGATCTTTGGCCCTGTCGCACCTTTAGTTATTTTTGAAAATGAAGATGAAGTGGTGCATTTAGCCAATAACACTATTTATGGTTTAGCTGCTTATTTTTACAGTGAAAACCCACAACGTATTTGGCGTGTTGCTGAAAATTTAGAATACGGCATGGTGGGAATTAATACCGGTTTAATTTCCAATGAAGTGGCACCATTTGGCGGTATTAAACAATCAGGTTTAGGTCGTGAAGGCTCTGAACATGGCATTGAAGACTATATGGAGATGAAATATCTCTGCCAAGGATTATAAATAATCGCTATCCCCCCTATAAAAGTAAGTCAGCATGGATGCTACTGCTTTTTCCTTTACTATTTTCTCTTATTATCGAAAAAATCTAGCATTCCTTTGCTAAAGATTTTTTATTATTTTATTTTCTATTTATTTTGCTTAAATCAGTGATAAAGCATGTCATGAACAATATCATCTGCTTTCATTGAATAAGGGTAATATGTTGGCCAGTTGCTTAATTCTTTAAGTAATTCATCTTGCGATGTATTGCCCATATATAAATGGAAGTGCTCTGCTTTCTCTGGTGCAATAATGTGGTCGCTAAATTGAATAAATTTGGGCGCTTGGCTTTTGGCATCATCACAGCGAAAAAGATAACGTACTCCTTTTTTACCTGATTCATAATGTAGAATACGATAACCGTCATAGTGATATTCACAGCTATCTACGTTTTCACCACGATGGAATTCAATGATGTTATTTTCAATACCAATCATATCAATGTCTGTTTTATACCCTTGTGTGTAATAAGCACGATATTCTTCAATTGTCTTATCTTTTTTCACTTCTGCTTTTTTCTGTAAGACAATATCGAGTTCGCCACTATGAAGGTAAGGCTCCACTGATTGCCATACACCTTCCCAGTCACTAAGCTGGCGATTGAGAACATCCTTGTCCTCAAAAATTCCGTTAGCAGCATCGCGTTGTGCTTGTGTTTTTACTTTTTCATGATGATGCCCATGAGCTAAAACAGACATCGCACTACTCAACAATCCCATAATTAAAACACAAGAAAGTATCGGACTTTGCATAATCTTACCCCTGAACTGCTTTAAAACGTGGATTTGACTTACAAATCACATAAAGACGACCACGGCGACGCACAACCTTACAATCAGGATGACGCTGTTTTGCACTTTTTAATGAACTTAATACCTGCATTTTTCTTTCCTTTTTATTTAACAAAACGGCCAAAACGTTTATTAAAGCGCGCCACATTACCTTCTTGAGAATGTGTTTTTTGCTTACCGGTATAAAATGGATGAGATTGAGAAGAGACATCTAACGTGACATAAGGATACATCTGCCCTTCATACTCTACCGTTTTTTCCGTCTTAATGGTTGAACCAACTTTAAAGTAAGCATCTGCACTTGTGTCATGAAAAATGACAGTTCGATATTGTGGATGAATGCCTGGTTTCATATAAAACTCCAATTCATACATGTAATGTTATAATGTAACAATATTGAATTGCAGTAATGTAGCGCTTTTTAATTTCCTTGACCAGTTTTTTTTAGTCTGTTTTTTATCTTAGGAAAAAGTAGGTTGTTTTAGGTATGTACTTTTTAAGTGATATAAGTGGATTTTCTGGCCTTTTTTTATCCAGCTTTTCTATTTTCCGCTAGAGTTATACTAAGACGGCAAAACAAATAGGACATATTATGACTAATTGGCGCGATAAGCTTTTCAGTAAGTCACCTCTGTCTATCGATCTCAACATAGACTTTCCTAATGTTTTTCCTGCTTCTACTCCTTCACTTTTTTCACTATTAATTCCTTATGAAATAGGCGATGTACCTTTACCTGATGAATTAAATCTATTGTCAGAAAGCCACTTAAAAGAAAAATCAAATAATGAGTCTATTCCTTTCAGTTGGTCAGCAGGAGCTCGTGAAGGCATTATTCTGCATCAACGGATAGGTCGTGCGATCGAACAGCAACCTTCACAACAATCATGTGAGGAATTTGCCCTATCACTCTATAACGCCATCAAACATGTTGTGCTTTTACCCGATAAAGATCATATTACTTCTTTTTATGCAATTGCCTGTCAGGATAAACTCGCCCCGATAACTTATCTTTCCCAGTTGAACGAGCAAATAGAACAAGATGAAGCACTGTTTAAAAATGAGATCTATTTTCAGTTGATCTTATGGATCTTGAAACTGAGCCCTGATAAGAATCCAGTTAAAATCGCTTTAGGATTATTAAGATCATTTCGTGATAATACATCTCAACGTTTACTTTTATTGTTTGCTCTTCATCCTGAATTTACACTCTATGCTATTCGTTCACTAAAAAAACGCCTTCCCTGTGAAGAATTTGAGCCTTTTTTATATTCATTTGGTCAACGTACTAAGGGTTGGGGACGAATTCAATTTATTGAATATCTGCCAACAATGCTTTCGGTGAATAACCGTTATTGGTTACTCACGGAAGGCTATAAGAATAATGTAATGACAGAATATGTTGCCTATGACTGTGTAACGAAAGGCAAACTTTTAGAGATGCTCCATACGCATCCTTTAGATAACACACTGCTACTAGGTTGTAGTGATTTACTGCGTGCATTGCTTAATGGTGGCCCAGCAAAAGATATTTATGATTACATTGAAGGAGCTCAGGTTTGCAAAGCGTTTATTTCACAAGTCGATGTGTTGCCACCCAAAGAGCTAAAATTGCTTCATTGCGTTTGTGAAATCGCTGATTTTGTACAAAATAGTGGTGAAGATTGGTTATTACTCGAAACATTAGGGTGGGATGACCATGGCCAACAGCAAATTATGTCTGTTTCACAAAATATTATTCAAAAACCAGAGTGGTCAACACTCATTATTGAAGCATTACAACATCCCTCTCGCTCAAAAAATTACCAAGCAAGTTTGGTTGCAAAATCTCTTCGCCTTGATATTTGGGAATTGCTCTTTTCACTGCAAAAAGATAATCCCAATGCAGACTGGTGGCATCAATTAATGCAAACAGATGCTTCTCATAAAATAGAAAGAGTAGTTAAACTTGCAGAACAACAAATTGAATTAACAGCATTCGATAGCACAGATGATCCATTAATAACTACCTACTCTGAATATCAGCCCCATCATGCCGTTGAATATATTATGCAAGATCTTGGTGGTTTTCCTGGTATCGGCTGGTCACTCATCAAACGGCAGTTACGTAGCCCGACATTGCGTGATAGAAATATGGCGCTAAATGTTCTTTCAACTTGGTCTGATACTTTATTGCCTCATGATCTTTATGGTGAATTAACACAAGCCTTAACCATAGAAACCGATAAAAATGCTTATCAACGTATAAAGTTATTTTTAGTTAACCATCAAGGAAACGAAGAACATTAATGGTTAGAGTGAATAGATAATTCTGAAAAGAATTCAGGGAGCAGGTTAGGATCATGGTTCGTGCTAGTATGGCTACAAGGAATAAAAAAGATGTTACAGCAATTCATAATACTGATTCACAGATCAATAATGAGGTGAATATGGGCAAATTCCCTGGCTTACATCGTCGAGCAATACTGGTTATTGCCGTGGTTTTGTTGGTCGTATTTTTTTGGCCAACAAGTGAAAATAACGGTGAGCCACCTCAACCGTCATCATCGACGCAAGATCTTCCGGTACCCATTGCACCATCAGTCACTAGCGATGATCCAATTTATCAAGCACCGATCCCTCAAGCACAAGATAGCTTAGATGCCGATCAAAGAACGGAGCTTCCTAATGAGAACTCAACGACAAACAATATAGATGAAGGTGTTGCTCAAACAACACAACCACAAGGTTCTGCTTCAATATCCGCACAAAAATGGCAAACATATACCATTAAAGAAGGGCAGACCTTAGCGCAGCTCTTTAGAGATAATCAACTTCCAGTAAATGATGCTTTCTCTATGGCAAAATCTGAAGATCAACAAAAATCATTAAGCCAACTACGTTCAGGGCAGGCAATTCGATTACAACGTAGTCCACAAGGTGATGTAAGTATGCTGGAAGTCACAAACAGTGCTGGCACAGTTATCACTTATACACGTTTAAGTGATGGTAGTTATTACCGAACACCTTAGTCAAAAATTGAGTTAAAAAAAACGCCAGCTAAGCTGGCGTTTTTCTTTATCAACATTCACTGTTTAATCAAAGATTATTCAGCAACGATGATAACATTCAGTTCAGCGAATACGTCACTGTGAACTTGGAAGTGAACTTCGTGGTCACCAGTAGTACGCAGAACGCCATTTGGCAGGCGAACTTCGCTCTTACACATTTCAACGCCAGCTGCAGTTACTGCATCAGCGATGTCACGAGTACCGATTGAACCAAACAGTTTACCTTCGTCACCCGCTTTAGAGCTGATAGTGACAGAACCCAGTGCATTGATCTTCGCTGCACGAGCTTCAGCTGCTGCTAAAGTTTCAGCTAATTTAGCTTCTAACTCAGCACGACGCGCTTCGAAAAACTCGATGTTTTTCTTAGTCGCAGAAACAGCTTTACCCTGTGGGATTAAATAGTTACGAGCATAGCCCGATTTTACGTTAACCTGATCACCCAGGCTACCCAGATTCGCTACTTTATCAAGCAGAATAATTTGCATTACCTTATCCTCTACAAGTCATTAATGGACTATATACCTATTACTGATGACGATCAGTATAAGGTAATAAAGACAGGTAGCGTGCGCGCTTGATAGCACGAGCCAGCTGACGCTGGTATTTTGCACGAGTACCGGTGATACGACTTGGTACAATTTTACCACTTTCAGTGATATAGTTTTTCAGCGTAGCGATATCTTTATAATCGATCTCTTGTACGCCTTCTGCTGTGAAACGGCAGAACTTACGACGACGGAAATAACGTGCCATATGGCTAGTCTCCAGAATCTATCAATTCAATCTGCTCGGCATGAAGCACCAATTTAAACAATCCATTTCGCGCCTGATGGCTACTAATGAATCCTGAAACGGTGATTTGGCTGCCGACCGTTATACTGTGAGTAACTGCTTGTAACGCTTTCCCGCTAGCAATAATGGGCATTCGACACCATGATTGTCTTTTTAATCCCGCCTCTTCTTGCATTGAACGATGTTCAATAACAAATTGACAGTGCGGGATCCCAGCGGGGCTAACTTTTCGTATTAATGCTTTGCACACTGTGCCAGTTAGCACCAAATGATTATTAGCCGTCACAGCACTAATTACTCTTCAGAATCCTCTGCTACATCATCAACTTCATCTTCTTCATCGAGGTCATCAGCGATATCACGACGGCGTTCGTCTTTTGCTTTAACCATTGGAGAAGCTTCAGTTACTGCGTGTTTAGTACGCATGATCATGTTGCGGAGAACGGCATCGTTGAAACGGAAAGTAGTTTCCAGTTCATCAATCACTTCCTGCGGAGCTTCAACGTTCATCAGAACGTAGTGTGCTTTGTGCAGTTTGTTGATTGGATAAGCTAATTGACGACGACCCCAGTCTTCTAGACGGTGGATCTGACCATTTGCATTAGTGATAGCGGTTTTATAACGCTCGATCATGCCCGGAACTTGTTCGCTCTGGTCAGGATGAACCATAAAAACGATTTCGTAATGACGCATTTGATATTGCTCCTTACGGATTTATCAGCCTCCTGTCAGGGTCAGTCACCACCCATGGAGGCAAGGAACTTGTTTAAGTTGTGACTGAAAAAATTGACGCGTAACTATACCCCCGCGACCAATAAAACTCAAGGGAGTATAGAGAATAAAATAAGCTAAGCGATTATTTCACAATAATACGCTGACGCATTGCTTCAAATAAGCAAACACCCGTTGCGACAGAAACGTTGAGCGAAGACACCGTACCCGCCATTGGAATACTAATAAGTTCATCGCAATGCTCACGCGTTAAACGGCGCATTCCTTCACCTTCAGCCCCCATCACCAAAGCCATAGGACCGGTAAGTTTGCTTTGATATAAAGTATGGTCTGCTTCCCCTGCTGTGCCAACAATCCAAACGTTCTCTTCTTGCAAAAAACGCAATGTACGAGCAAGGTTAGTCACTTTAATTAAAGGAACACTTTCCGCTGCACCACATGCGACTTTTTTCGCTGTAGCATTTAATTGTGCGGAACGATCTTTGGGAACGATGACAGCATGTACACCGGCTGCATCTGCGCTACGTAAACATGCGCCTAAATTATGCGGATCTGTTACGCCATCTAACACTAATAAGAAAGGTGTACCGACTTTAGCTAATAAATCGGGTAAATCTTGCTCTTGGTACTGACGACCAGGTTTCACTTTTGCAATGATACCTTGGTGAACAGCACCTTCCGTTTGGCTATCTAACCACTGACGATTAGCCACTTGAACTAAAATCCCTTGGGATTCTAATTCATGGATAACGGGAGTTAAACGGCGATCTTCACGCCCTTTTAATACATAAACTTCTTTAAATCGTGCAGGATCACGCTCAAGTAATGCTTTTACTGCGTGAATACCATAAATAATTTCTTCGCTCATAGCGGTGATTACTCATTAAAAAAATAAAAGGTACAAAACAGATAAAAGGCGGGGTCTCCGCCTTTTAAAAAAGAACTAGAAGAACAAATCTTATGCTTTATCGCGTTTAGCCGCGCGCTTAGCTTTCAGCTTTGCTTCTATCTTTTTGGTTTGTGATGATGCTTTCTTGCGCTTACTACTCGCTTTATCTTTAGCAACTTGGTCTTTTACAGCTCTGTCTTTGTTTGCATTACTTTTAGCTGATTTTCCTTTTTTAAAGGCGCTATCTGGCTCAAAGTTTTTATCTTTGCTTGCATCACGACGTCGAGACTTACTAGAACTTGCATTTTTCTTGTCTTTTTCGCCCTTTAAGCCACGAACTCGTGCTGTTTTACCAGGGTTACGCGCTGTGCGTGTTGTTGAAATTAAGGAGAAGTCGATAGTACGTTCATCCATACTGACGGCTTCAACTTTAACTTCAACTTCATCACCGAGACGATAGACTTGTCCTGAAGACTCGCCAATTAAACGCTGCCCCACATTATCATATTGATAGTAATCATTATTTAATGTAGAAACATGCACTAATCCATCGATAAATAGATCATTTAAGCGAACAAAGAAACCAAAGCCCGTTACACTAGTGATAATACCGGTAAATTGTTGACCAATTTGATCCAGCATAAAGTCACATTTTAGCCAATCAGCCACATCTCTTGTTGCTTCATCAGCACGACGCTCCGTTAAAGAACAGTGCTCACCTAATTGCAACATAGTATCCATATCACTATGGTAGCCGCCTGTTGGGGTCCAACGCTGTGAGCCGTGACCTTCTTGTTTAGCAATTTGATATTTAATTGCTCGGTGCAAGGCTAAATCAGGATAACGACGAATTGGCGAAGTAAAGTGCGCATAAGACTTCAATGCTAAACCAAAGTGTCCACGATTTTCAGGATCGTAAATCGCCTGTTTCATTGAGCGCAAGATCATAGTTTGTAGCATTTCACGGTCTGGTCGGTCTTCAACCTCTTTCATGACACGTGCATAATCTGCTGGTTCTGGTGTTAATCCACCCGGCAATGTTAAACCTAATTCATTAAAGACTGAACGTAAATTCAGTACACTTTCTTCTTTCGGTTTATCATGAATACGGTATAACGCAGGCTCTTCATTTTTCTCAACAAAACGAGCTGCGGCGATATTCGCTAAGATCATGCACTCTTCAATTAATTTGTGTGCATCGTTACGAACAACAGGCTCGATACGTTCAATACGGCGCTCTGCATTGAAGATAAATTTCGCTTCTTCAGATTCAAACCCTATTGCACCACGTTGCTCACGCGCTTTATCAAGCGCTTGGTATAACTCATATAGATGCTCAATATCTTTAACGATAGGCTTATAATGTTCACGTAACTCTTCATCGCCTTGAATAATCTTCCACACTTTGGTGTATGTCATTCGTGCATGAGAGCTCATCACCGCTTCATAGAATTTATAAGAAGAGAGACGCCCTTGCTCAGAAACGGTCATCTCACAAACCATACATAAACGATCAACTTGTGGGTTTAGTGAGCACAGCCCATTAGACAGAATTTCTGGCAACATTGGGACAACTTGAGAAGGGAAATAAACGGAGTTTCCTCGACTACGTGCTTCTGTATCTAATGCCGTTTGTGGACGCACATAGTAACTAACATCAGCAATTGCGACCCATAAACGCCAACCACCGCCTTTTTTACGTTGGCAATACACTGCGTCATCGAAATCTCGCGCATCTTCACCATCAATTGTAATTAAAGGCAAGCCACGTAAATCAATACGACCTTCTTTGGCAGAATCAGGTACTTCTTCTTTTAAATCAGCAACTTCCTTTGTGACTTTTGCAGGCCAAGTATAAGGGATTTCATGAGTACGTAATGCGATTTCTACCGCAATACCCGTTCCCATCGTTTCACCTAAAATCTCAACAATACGACCTACAGCTTGAGTCCGTCGCGTTGGTCTTGTAGTGACTTCAACCACCACCACATTACCCATACGCGCACCCATGATATCTTCTTTAGGAATAAGAATATCAAAACTTAAACGGCTATCGTCCGGTACAACAAATCCCATACCAGATTCAATAAAATAGCGACCAACAATTTGGTTATTTCTTGGTTCAATAACACGCACTACGCGACCTTCACGACGACCTTTTCTATCCATACCTAAAGGTTGCGCTAAAATCACATCACCATGCATGGTTTTTTTCATTTCATCTTGTGAAAGATAAAGGTCATCTTTTTGACCTTCTGCACGTAAAAAACCATAGCCGTCACGATGACCGATAACCTTACCTTTCCATAAATCAAGGCGTTCAGGCAATGCGTAACACTGACGGCGAGTAAACACTAACTGACCATCACGCTCCATCGCTCTTAAACGACGACGTAACGCCTCTAGGTCTTCTTCTCCAGAAATTTTTAACGCCTGCGCTAAATCTTCACGGCTCATTGGAGCCGTGCGTTTTTTCATTTCTTCTAAAATATATTCGCGACTAGCAATTGGAGAGGCGTATTTCTCAGCTTCTCTATCTTGAAAAGGATCTTTTGACATTATGACCTCCAAGCTATCAGATTTAATGAAATAGTAGACTCAAATATCTTCTAATAACAATTTATATAAGGAGCTATTGTTTTCAACTAGCTCTGCGAGTGTGTGACGGTCTAACTCTTTCAAAAACTGCTCAATCGCCTGATTTAAAACCAGTTTTAGCCGACAAGCTGGGGTAATGTGACAAAACTCAGCACTACAGTTTACTAATGAAAGTGGCTCTAAAGCACGGACAACATCACCGACAATGATGTCTGTTGCAGGCTTGCCTAAACGGATCCCTCCATTTTTACCGCGAATAGCCTCAACAAATCCCAAATGGCTCAGTTGATTAATAATTTTCACCATATGATTACGTGAGACACCATAAACTTGCGTCACTTCTGTGATGCTCGTCATTTTGCCTTCTGGCAGTGAAGCCATATATATCAATGCTCGCAATCCATAATCTGTAAAACTGGTTAATTGCACAATGACCTCTGAAAAGTGGTTTTCCCTATTAAATGTGTTAAGGGATAAGTAATTAGTAATGAGAATATCATTTTATTAAGCAATATTATGTTTAATTTTTGGACATTTAGCAAAGATATGCTCAAAAGTGAGTCATTTCCGTCTCTCACTTGACTACTAACAAAATAATAGCGACATCACAGGCAAAGAAAAAGCGATACTGTCGATTTTCAACAGATCGCTTTTCTATTTCTGGCGTTACAATAATAACATTGTCTTATTGTTTTTACTCATTACAGACAAAACAGAAGCAAAACCGAGTGTAAAGCTGTCTTATCTTATTATGTAACGTGTATTTTTGTCTTTAATTCACTAACAAACAGATACGAAAAAATCGCCCCTGTCATTTTCAGGGACGATTTTCACATCAAACCTATTTAATGCAAATTAAGCATCAAATGGATGACGGAGAATAATAGTCTCGGAGCGATCTGGTCCTGTAGAAACGATATCAACAGGAACACCAGTCAACTCTTCTACACGTTTGATGTAGTTCAGTGCTGCTTGTGGCAATTGAGCGTGATCTTTCACACCAAATGTCGTTTCGTTCCAACCCGGCATTGATTCATAGATAGGCTCAATACCTTCCCAATCATCAGCAGCTAAAGGCGTTGTATCAATCACTTCACCATTTGGTAAGCGATAACCTACGCACAATTTCACTTCTTTCAGACCATCTAATACATCCAGTTTAGTCATGCAGAAGCCAGACAGTGAGTTGATTTGAACAGCGCGACGAATAGCGATGATATCTAACCAACCAGTACGACGGCTACGACCAGTGGTTGCACCAAACTCTTGGCCTTTCTCACGCAGGAAGTCACCCACTTCATCAAACAGTTCAGTTGGGAATGGACCTGCACCGACACGGGTAGAGTACGCTTTGATGATCCCTAATACGTAACCAACATAGCGAGGGCCTAAACCTGAGCCAGTTGCCACGCCACCTGCTGTGGTGTTTGAAGAGGTTACATACGGATAAGTACCATGGTCGATGTCTAATAAAGTACCTTGTGCACCTTCAAACATCACTAACTCACCGTTTTGTGTTGCTTTGTACAGTAAGTCAGAAACATCAACAACCATACCTGTCAGAATATCAGCGATTGCCATGATATCGTCTAAGGTTTTTTGGTAATCAACCGGTTCAACTTTGTAGTAGTTCACCAGTTGGAAGTTATGGTATTCGATGATTTCTTTGAGTTTTTGTGCAAATGCTTTTTTATCAAACAGATCGCCAACACGTAAACCACGACGAGCAACTTTATCTTCGTAAGCAGGGCCAATACCGCGACCTGTTGTACCGATAGCTTTCTCGCCACGTGCTTTCTCACGCGCATTATCTAATGCGATATGATAAGGAAGGATTAATGGGCAAGCTTCAGACAGAAGTAAACGAGAGCGAACAGGAATGCCACGATCTTCAAGTTGGGTCATTTCCTTCATCAGTGCTTCTGGTGATAAAACGACACCGTTTGCTATGATGCTAACAACATTTTCACGGAGAATGCCTGATGGGATTAAATGAAGAACGGTTTTTTCACCGTCGATGACTAGAGTGTGACCCGCGTTATGGCCACCTTGGTAGCGAACAACATACTTAGCGCGTTCTGTCAGCAAATCGACTATCTTGCCTTTGCCTTCGTCACCCCACTGGGTGCCCAATACGACAACGTTATTACTCATTTCAAAATACACTCGGTTGCTTAAAAAAGGATTCTACCATCTCAAATCAAGAGTTACAGTAGATTTTATCTAATTATGTCATCCCCGCTTTTAAGCAATAGATTATCTTGCCATTGTCAATATTTTTGCCCGAAAAATCCGCACCACAAACATATTGTGACTTTCATCAACAGTTTTGATCGCAAAAATAGGAAGCAGAGTGACATAAAAGTGAAAATGGCGAAGAAGACGCTTCGGAATTGCCGAAGGTTTATCTTGAAATGCAATTTTCACTTTATACTATCCCAGCTAAAGCCATTTTGGAAACCATTAAGGGTAATTTTTCATCTTAATAAGCACAATTATTTATTTTGCTACTAAGTAATTCTTTTTATCTTATTGATATCAAAAAAAACCTCCACTTATTAAGGTGGAGGTTTTTTATTATTTATTCAGTCAACCTAACGCGTTTTAATTACTCTTCAATCGCACGCGCTTTGGTTGGTGCTTTCATATAGCGTAAGAAATCGCTATCTGGGCTTAACACCATGACGTCATTGCCGTCTTGATTAAAGCTCTTCTCATAAGCACGTAAGCTACGAATGAATGCATAGAAGTCAGGATCTTGGTTGAATGCATCAGCAAACAGTTTTGTTGCTTGTGCATCACCTTCACCACGAAGACGTAAAGATTCACGCTCAGATTCAGCTAATGTTTCTGTTACTGTCTTATCCGCCGCTGCACGAATTTTCACCGCTTGCTCTTGGCCTTGTGAACGGTGACGACGAGCAACCGCTTCACGTTCTGCACGCATACGTTGATAAATCGCCTCAGAAACTTCCATAGGTAGGTTGATTTGCTTGATTCGAACGTCAATCACTTCAATACCTAATGCCGCCATACTGTTCATATTGATAGCAGGAGCTTGACCTTTAGTTTCTTCAGCTACTTTCTTCGCTGCAATGGCAATTGCATCATCAGCAGCACTTGTATCTCGCGAAGGTGTACCTTCATTCAGTGCATTACGAACATCAATGGTTAAACGACCACGAGAATCCGTAATAATTTGATTTACGCTCATACGACCAATTTCAGAACGTAAACGGTCACTGAATTTACGACGCAGTAAAGTTTCAGCTTGCGTTGTATTACCACCACCTGTTGCCAGATAGTAAGTACTGAAATCACTGATACGCCATTTTAGATAAGAGTCAACTAATAAGTCTTTATTCTCACCAGATAAGAAACGGTCTTGCTGGATATTCATAGTTTGAATACGCGCATCCAGTTTTTTCACATTCTCAATGAATGGAATTTTAAAATGAAGACCTGGCTCATAAACAACAGGTTTATTTTCAGCATCACGAACAACTTTTGCGAAGCGTAAAATAATACCACGCTCATATTGTTGAACGACAAATACAGAGGAGTACAACAACGCTAAAATAATAACTGCAACAACAGCGATAACTTTACGCATGATTATTGTCCTCCTTGATTATTGCCGTAAGGCTGACCATAACCGCCATTATTACTACCATATCCACCATTACCATAAGTCGTAGTTGCTGGTTTTTGTGTCGGTGTTGGATTTACAGTTGGAGCTGGTGCGGGCATACGAGCCGGCGCCTCAAGGGTATTTGATGCACCCGATTGAGATGGCTGACGTAGCATTTGCTCTAAAGGTAGCACTAACATGCTGTTACCTTTATCATTTGCAATGACTTTACGTGTTTTCGATAGCACTTTTTCCATCGTTTCAATGTAAAGACGCTCGCGAGTAATTTCAGGAGCTGCACGATACTCAGGTAAGATTTTAGCAAAGCTAGCTACCTCACCCTCTGCTCTCATCACCACACTGGTTTTATACGCTGTTGCTTCTTCAATCATACGTTGTGCGTTACCTTTAGCTAACGGTAACACTTCGTTTTTATAAGCTTCAGCTTGACGAATTGTTTTTTGTTCTTCTTCACGAGCCGCAATTACGTCATCGAATGCCGCTTTTACAGCTTCTGGAGGACGCGCTACTTGGAAGTTGACGTCCACAATAGAGATACCCATATTATAAGGGCGGATAGTCTCTTCTAATTCTTGACGCGTCTGGTCACGAATTTCTGAACGGTTTGAAGTCAGAATTTTTTCCATTTCTGAACGACCAATAACACCACGTACAGCACTGTCAGTTGCTTGACCTAAGCTGTTAATAGGTGTTGTGAGGTTAAACAGAAATGTTTCTGGATCAGAGACAACGTACTGCACGTTTATCTCAACTTGAACCATATTTTCATCTGACGTTAACATCATGCCACCCGTGGTTAAATCACGGATAGTTTTCACGTTAACAGGCTGAACCTCATCAATAAAAGTCGGTTTCCAGTTCAGACCAGGTTCAACGATTTGGTAAAATTTACCAAAACGAGTCACAACACCCTGTTCTGCTTCTTTAATGGTATAAAAACCACTGGCAGCCCAAACTACGACAACCGCACCTAATGCAAGAGAAATCAAAAGATTTCCAGCATTACCACGAGGCCCGCCATTTTGCCCAGAAGAGGAGTTCCCACCTTTTTTACCGCCGAAACCACCAAGTTTTTCACTCAGTTTACGGAACATATCATCGAGATCTGATGCTCCACGATTCCGACCTCCTTGATTGCCGTTGGAGTTACCGTTACCATCGCCATTATTATTGCCGCTGTTTCGGTTACCCCACGGGTCGCGGTCTTGTCCGTTGTTACCGGGCTGATTCCACGCCATGTTCTAGCTCCATTATTATGATTAGATTTATCAGGCTTAAGAGCCGATTTCGTCGCCAGCTCTCAGTTAATGTTCTTTTTTATGGCCGAATATCAGACCACGTAATCCAATAAATTGGGTTCCTGCTTGCAAAGGCGATGCCAGTCTACCATAGGCATACGTATGATTAGCCCAACTTTACCGTCTTTTTCAATCCATTCACGTTCTATTGACTGTAATTGATAAAAACGACTACGCAAGCGCCCTGTATCTTCTGGCGGTAAACGTAATTCAAAGTGTGCGATCTCACCTGAAAGACGTTCTGTCAACGCCTGATATAACAGAGGAATACCTTCACCTGTTTGTGCTGAAACCCAAACCCTAATGGGTAAGTTTTCTTCATTTCGATCAATTCTTGGAGTGAAATCTTCAAGAAGATCAATTTTGTTCATGACATGCAGTGTGGGTATTTCTTGAGCATCTATCTCTTCTAATACACTTTCAACTGCATGAATATTATCCTCAAAACGACTATCCGCCGCATCAATAACATGAAGAAGTAAGGTTGCTTCTCGTGTTTCTTGCAAAGTCGCTTTAAAAGCAGCAACAAGATCATGAGGCAAATGTCGAATAAATCCAACGGTATCAGCCAATACAACTGTTCCTACATCATCAACTTGAATACGCCTTAATGTGGGGTCCAATGTTGCAAACAACTGATCTGCTGCATACACATCAGAACAGGTAATATGATTAAATAAACTCGATTTCCCTGCATTTGTGTAACCAACAAGGGATAATGTTGGAATATCAGCTTTACTCCGCGCTTGTCTTCCTTGTTCACGCTGACGCTCAACCCTACCCAATCGCATTAGAATTTGACTAATTTTACCTCGGAGTAAGCGGCGGTCTGTTTCTAGCTGAGTTTCACCCGGTCCTCGTAACCCAATCCCTCCTTTTTGTCTCTCAAGGTGAGTCCACCCTCTGACTAAACGAGTTGATAAGTGACGTAACTGGGCGAGTTCTACCTGTAGCTTTCCTTCATGAGTTCTTGCTCTTTGAGCAAAAATATCAAGGATAACTCCCGTGCGATCAACTACACGGCATTCACAAAGTCTTTCCAGATTTCGTTCTTGTGCCGGTGTCAGTGCATGATTAAATAAAACAACATCTGCACCACTTGCTTTTACAGCCTCGGCAATTTCTTCTGCCTTACCTTCACCCACATAATATTTGGGATGAGGCGCTTTACGATTTCCTGTAATAATCTGAACTGGCTTAACACCCGCAGATGTCACCAAGGATTCAAATTCTTGCAAATCATCAACATCCTTTTCTTGAGAAAAGAAGACGTGCACTAAGACGGCGAGTTCGCCACCTTCATAACGATCAAACAAAGGCGAAACCTCTTGGACTTTATAAAAACAGGAAAAAACATAGGTAAAGTCTCCCTACCTATGTTTTTCTTATATCAAGAATAATAGTGGATAATTATTCTGCAACATCATCCTGCTGAGTAGCGCTACCGCTGTAACCTGTACCAGTTTGATTCGTACCTGTATTGCTATGATGAGAAACAGGACGCGAAGGTACCACGGTAGAGATAGCATGTTTATATACCATCTGGCTTACTGTGTTTTTCAGCAAAATAACAAATTGGTCAAAAGATTCGATCTGACCCTGCAATTTAATACCGTTTACCAAATAGATAGAAACGGGAACCCTTTCACGACGTAATGCGTTCAGGAAAGGATCTTGCAAAGATTGCCCCTTAGCCATTCTATGTTTTCCTTATTTTGTTGTTTTATATTAGAACCCAATTGGTTCGAAAAATGAACTACTCAAAAATTGCGCTTTGGCAACTATCAATTTTACACAAACCTACCATCTATGCACTAACTACCTGCAAAACAGTGTCAAGAGATTGTTTCGGTTCTTCACTATCAAGCCAGTGAATATCATTCCAGCCTCTTAACCAGGTGATTTGTCGCTTCGCTAATTGCCGGGTAGCACAGATCCCTCGATAAACCATCTCATCATAATCTATTTCGCCTGATAAATATGACCACATCTGGCGATAACCGACACAACGTACAGAAGGTAAATCTTCATGCAAATCACCCCGTTCATATAATGCTTTTACTTCATCTTCAAATCCACACGTTAGCATCTGTTTAAAACGTGCTTCAATGCGCTGGTGAAGAACATTTCTATCTTTCGGAGCAATCGCAAATTGATAAACATCATAGGGCAAAGATTCGCCTGATATTTTTGTCAACTCTGTCATTGTTTTACCTGAAATCAGGTAAACTTCTAGCGCACGAGAAAGCCGCTGAGGATCATTAGGATGTATTCGTTGCGCAGCAACGGGATCGACTAATCCAAGCTCTTTATGTATTGCCTCCCATCCTTGCTCTGCTGCTTTTTTCTCTATTTCAGCACGAACCTCAGGATTGGCACTAGGCAAAGGCGATAGGCCATCAAGTAACGCTTTAAAATATAGCATAGTCCCACCCACTAATAGTGGAATTCGCCCAGCAGCTGTAATTTCTTCCATTGCACTTAATGCATCTCGGCGAAAATCTGCTGCTGAGTAAGGTAATGCCGGGTCTAGAATATCAATTAATCGATGTGGCGCAAGCGATTGCTCTATCGCATCTGGCTTAGCTGTTCCAATATCCATTCCACGATAGATAAGAGCAGAATCCACACTAATAATATCTACAGGTAATTTTTGTCTTAGTGCTATTGCTAATGCTGTTTTACCTGACGCTGTAGGACCCATTAAAAAAATAGCTTTAGGTTTTATTTGTATGTTTACATCGCTCATTATTTAATGCCGCTACCACCGGTTGTAATTCTATTAATTGTAATAAGTTTTTTGCTGGCTGTCTGACATATTGAGGACAAAGTCTTTCAATATCGGCCAATAGCCCAACCGCTTGAGCTTGTGACCATATTGCTTGCTCTACGCTTATCTGTTTTGCAAACCATTGCCCAAGCTGTTGTTTTGTACATAATTTTTCAATCGACAAATACGCCAATAATGCGGTCAGTAACGCGGGTAAATTTTGCTGACGCAAAGGCAACGGTACTGCATATATTGTTGCTTTACCTTGTGAAATTTCAATAGTAATACCAAATTCACTGATTAATGCGTGAAACTGATTGAATACATTAATTTCTTCTTTACTTAATGCTAATTTTAAAGGCACTAACAAAGGTTGGGGCTTTAATGTTTCATCTTTAGGCAATAATTGCGCACATTTTAACAGAAAATCAGCTTGTTCCAATGATAACAGCCCAAGACCTTGTGAAGATTCTATTAACGCATATTTCTGCTGATAAATTGCCAATACTCGCCCAAAAGTATAATCAGTTTGCCCTTCTTTCGCATTGACAGAACGAGGCATCACCGAAATCGCATCTTCTTTAATATTATTAGTTGTATGAACGATTTCATCTAAATTCAATGGGGCACGCTCAGGAAATAATGGTATTTTTTCTTTATCATTTAATGTAGAAGCACTTTCTTGCATCATTTTTTGATAAAGCGCACCTTGTGTACGTTGATAGCTTTCACCAAACTGACGATTTTCACCGAATTGGTGAGATTGTTTTTGATGATGAGTCTCCCGCTCATTAACTTGATGTGACTGGGATCTATTGGCGGGGTTCTGACTAACTGGTGCTTGATAAGGCTGTGAGAATACGTTTTCACCTGCAACTTGACGATTTTCAGGAAAACTCAACGCGATTTCATTATCTTCTTCATCTAAAGTCTGTGATAAAGGTGTCTGCGTGGCTTGTCGTAAAACACTCAACACACCCTGATAGATAAAATCATGCACTAAACGTGATTCATGAAAACGGACTTCATGTTTCGCCGGATGAACATTAACGTCCACTTGATGAGGATCAACGCTCAAATAGAGGATATAAGAAGGCTGTTGTTCTTCTTTCAAATATCCATCATAAGCCTGGCGAATAGCATGATTAATCAACCTATCACGCATCATTCGCCCATTAACATAACAATATTGAATATCACTACATTGTACTGGCGATAAGGGGTGTTCCACCCAACCTTTTATTGCTAAATCACCGTGTTCCCACGATAAATGCATTGATTGATTGACAAAATTATTACCGCAAATCGCACTCAAACGGCGATTTTGCTGGCTTTCATCTTTTACTGCACGGTATTGACGAACACGTTTACCATTATGGGTAAGATTAATAGAGACATCAAAGCGCGACAACGCAATTCTACGAACCACTTCATCAATATGTGCAAATTCTGTTTTTTCAGTGCGTAAAAATTTTCGCCTTGCTGGTGTGTTATAAAACAGATCAAGGACTTCAACCGTACTCCCCACAGGATGAGCTGCTGGTTTAACGGTAACGGTCATATCTCGGCCTTCAGCATAAGCTTGCCACGCTTCATCTTGAGATTGAGTACGTGAGGTCAGCGTTAGGCGAGAAACAGAGCTAATACTGGCTAATGCTTCTCCACGAAACCCCATACTTATTATGGCTTCAAGATCATCAAGACTTGATATTTTACTAGTTGCATGGCGAGCAAGTGCTAACTTCAAATCATCACGAGTGATACCACATCCATTATCACGAATGCGGATAAGTTTGGCGCCACCTTTATCGATATCAATATCAATTGTAGTCGCCCCCGCATCTAAACTATTTTCGAGTAACTCTTTGACCACAGATGCAGGTCTTTCAACAACTTCCCCTGCGGCAATTTGGTTTGCAAGCTGAGGAGGTAATAAATTTATCGCCATTACCTTTTATTCCTTTTACTCAATCAATTGGGTGCATTTTGTAAAGGATGAGCCAGAAAATAATTTCTTAAACCCGCATGAATAGAAGCAGCAAGTTTTTCTTGATAAGCATCAGAAATCAGTAACTGCTCTTCAGCTGCATGACTAATAAAGCCCGTTTCAACTAAAATTGAAGGGATATCCGGTGAACGTAACACGCCTAAACTCGCATGTTCTGGTGTCTTTTTATGTAAAGACCCCACTTTTCTCAATTCAGATAACACAGCAACTGCAACGTCATAACCCACACGCTGTGAATTACCAAATTGTAAATCAAGTACCGTTTGACTTAAATAAGGATCAGCCCCATCTGATAAAGCATCACCTGCACCACCCAGTAATTCAGATTGCTTTTCACTTTGTTCAAGCCATTTACCTAATTCACTGTTTGCTCGACGATTAGAAAGCACCCACACAGAAGCACCTCTTGCACTGCGATTAGGGGCCGAGTCTGCATGGATAGAAACTAACATATTCGCATTTTGCTTACGGGCAACTTCCGAACGTCCAGCAACGGAAATAAAATAGTCACCATTACGCGTTAATACAGGTTTAAACATCGGATCGTTATGTAAACGAGTTTCTAATTTTCTTGCCACACTTAAAGTGACATCTTTTTCACGATTACCTTTCTGGCCTATCGCACCAGGATCTTGTCCACCATGACCTGCATCTATCGCAATAATAATTTGACGAGAGCCCACTTGTGGTTTTGATGAAGTGGTACGTGGTTTCACAATAGGAGCAACTGGGGCAACCTCTGCTTTGGGTGTCATGGTTAAAGGCGCCATTTCTCTATTTGTATTTGAGGCTGACGCCGTCATTGTTGTCGGTGCTAAAGCGACCACATTCACGGTGGATTGAGAGTGATTATTTTGTCGAGCATTTATTGGCTTGATAGTAAGCACTAACTTATAATTTCCGCTTACATTCATTAGCCTTTCAGTCGCAACAACTGGCTGGGCAAGTTCCACGACCATACTTTGGTATTGGCTATCTTTTGATTGCGTTGCACGAATTTTATGAACTAACTGCCCATTGCCTAATGTTGCAGGCAACCCTGTAATTTTTGTGCTCTGTTTAAAATCCATCACCAAACGGTCAGGATTTTTTAATGAATAATATCGATAGCTAGGCTTCCCACCACTAAAAGAGAATGTGAGGGTTGTTACTGAACTACCATTTTCTGCTTTTACTTCTGTCACAGTGGCAGCTTGCGCTATTTGCACAAAGAAAAAAGATAAAACAACCAACAGAAAGGCAACAAAATAGCGCTGACTTTGACTCACAATAGTGATGAGACTCGACATAATCAATATTCCTTTATGCAGACTGAATATGGGATAAAACAGTATTCCCTCTTTGTGAAAGGGCAACAAAACGCGCTTTTCGACCTTCATCTTCATAGCTTAAATGAAGTTCTAAATCGGCATTAGGTAAAAAGCCTTCGCCTTGCGATGGCCATTCAATAAGGCATAACGCGTCTTGCTCAAAATAGTCGCGTATTCCCATAAATTCCAGCTCTTCAGCTGATGCTAAACGATAAAGGTCGAAATGATAAACAGGATTTGGCGAAAGCATATAGGGCTCAACTAATGTATATGTTGGGCTTTTAACATGCCCTTGATGACCAAGCGCTTGCAAAAAGCCTCGGCTAAAGGTTGTTTTTCCAGCACCAAGATCGCCATATAAATAAATGATCAATCCGCTATGATTAGTCGCCATTGCAACAGTACGCCCAAGTTCAACTGTTGCCGCTTCATCTTCTAATGTAACAACCCATTCTTTCATATTTATATAATCTATTGTTAAGTTATAACGGCTTAATAAAGAGAGATCGTTGGATAACCTCAAATACCAAGCTTTATATGTTCTCTTAAGGCAAATAGTTATCGAAATAACTATCAAATAACCATACCATAAATCTATTTATTGCGAGGATTTTTCCTACTGACTCACTATGATACACTGCGCGCTCTTAGGACTCACCTCTTACCTATTGATTCGGTTTATTCATGTCATCACTCGATCTTAATCTTCTCGCTCAAAACATTAAATTATGGGGTTTTGAGTTAGGTTTTCAACAAACAGGGATATGTGATACTGACTTATCACTTGAAGAGCCTCGCTTACAAGCTTGGTTAGATAAACAATATCATGGCGAAATGGCATGGATGGCGAAATATGGCATGACACGCGCAAGACCTCATGAGCTTGTGCCTGGCACATTACGGGTTATTAGCGTGAGAATGAATTACCTTCCCACAGATGCCGCTTTTGCTCGAACATTAAATAACCCAGAACAAGGCTATATTAGTCGTTATGCACTAGGTCGGGATTATCACAAAGTATTAAGACAGCGTCTTAAAAAACTCGGCGAAAAAATTACACAATATTGCCAACAATATGAATACCAAGGGATCGTCAATTTTCGTCCTTTCGTTGATTCAGCACCTATAATGGAACGCCCTTTAGCGGTTAAAGCTGGGCTTGGCTGGGTTGGTAAACACTCACTTGTTATCAACAACCAAGCTGGCTCTTGGTTTTTTCTAGGTGAGTTACTTATCGATTTGCCTTTACCCACAGATAGCCCTGTCGAAGAACAATGTGGTAAATGTGTCGCTTGCATGACAACGTGCCCGACTGGCGCCATTGTCGAGCCTTATACTATCGATGCACGGCGGTGTATTTCGTATCTTACAATAGAGCTTGATGGCGCGATCCCTGAAGAATTTCGCCCATTAATGGGTAACCGCATCTATGGTTGTGATGATTGTCAGCTTATTTGTCCTTGGAATCGCTTCTCATCATTGACAGGTGAAGAAGATTTCTCTCCCCGCCGAGCACTCCATACACCTGAATTACTCGATCTTTTTCAATGGAGTGAAGAAAAATTTCTTCGTATAACAGAAGGTTCACCGATCCGTCGTATTGGTTACTTACGCTGGCTTAGAAATATTAGCGTAGCGTTAGGAAATGCACCTTATCAAGATAAAATTATACTTGCCTTGAAAGAGCGCTTTGGATTAAGTGATGTTTTAGATGAACATTTGAATTGGGCAATAGCCCAGCAGACAGCAAAACGAAATGAAAAAGAGGTAAAAATACAGACTTCGCAACAAAAACGTCTAGTAAGAGCAATAACTAAAGGCTTACCGAGAGATGCTTAGTTTTTAACAGAATAAACATATAATGAGTAATCTTTAATTTTACCTGTGAATAAAATAAAAAACCCTTGCCTATCAACATGAAAAAAAAATTCAAGCGAACTAAGACCCAAATTTAAAAAAATTAAAATAAACTTAGTTATCAAGTAGATATAAAATCCAATTGATTTATTAAAGAGAATAGTATTCTTATCACTTAATGATAAGTCTCTGTGGATAACTCTGTGCAGTAAAAAAATAAATAATGCTTAGATGCAGTGGTTATTAGCATCTCTCTGTGGATAAATCAATTTGGGAAGATTTTAAGAATAGTAGAATATTTATTACATTTTTTTAAAGAAAAGCGCCTAAAACCCTTTCTTTTTTCTAAAATACTATTCAATGCGTGTTTAACAGAATAAAGGCCTAAAACCAAAAAAGTGATCTCGCCTTTTATTTCCCCCTTAAATGAGGAAAGGCGCACATTCTAGTGCCGTCAAAATAGAAAAGCAAGCAAAGATCAAAGATAGATCACAAAAAAATAGCTTGATCTTACATGCATTAACGGCATTTCTTTTTTTGCACAATAATCACTCACACTCTCTTTACGTGTATTAAGTAAAATTCCCTAATTTAGGATCCTAAAACAGTGTAGTCGATATTTAAAAAAGCGAGAGGAAAAACTTAAAATTTTCTTTATGAGGATTAAAAAATGAGATTTGATAAAACAGAATAGGAAAACTTGGAGCGGGAAACGAGACTCGAACTCGCGACCCCAACCTTGGCAAGGTTGTGCTCTACCAACTGAGCTATTCCCGCGTCGCATAATACTACTAACAATTGTCTAAGAAAGATTGGAGCGGGAAACGAGACTCGAACTCGCGACCCCAACCTTGGCAAGGTTGTGCTCTACCAACTGAGCTATTCC
>NZ_JBEEWH010000006.1:0-256140 GCF_040140305.1 Proteus sp. fly-1008 | reverse complement strand
CAGAAGTGAAACGTTGTAGCGCCGATGGTAGTGTGGGGTCTCCCCATGTGAGAGTAGGGAACTGCCAGGCATTAAATAAGACGAGAAAGCCAACCCAATGGGTTGGCTTTTTTGCGTTTGGGGTTTTTTAACTCATACATTAATCGCTAATTAATTGAATTTAATCGTGACTATATAGAAAAAAGACTAAAGGTATGAGTCGCATATTTTATTTAGAGTATTAATAAGATAATTGCTAAATAATACCTTGTCCCCAACGAGAAAATTGCTCAATACCCATCCGGTTTAATATATAACGAAACCAAACACTGTAATTTTGTGCGTTCTCTTCAATATCTTGATAAAGAGAATCGAGAGAGATCCAGCGATAATTCATTACTTACTGTTGTTATATTATCCGCAGTAAAATAGCTACTCTTCATGTTGTTAAATTTATTTATGGCACTTCATTAGTAAATTATCTTTTATAAGCATCAATATCACTTAATTTGATGCCTAGTATTCTGTTTTTTTATTTATCGTTATCTCAGACGGATGTTATTAGAAGTAAATAATGAAGATATAAAAAACACACTCTTTATATTGAGTGCATTCTTTATTTAGGTTTAGATATTTTTTAATGAATATGTTATTGAGGTTCTTGTTCTTCAGAACTCAATAAATCGTAATTCAAGAGATTTTTATTACCATCAATGACCATTATTGGTGATATGGATTGATAACAATCATTTAATGGCGAGTAGCATTTATTGGGAGAAGTATGTTCTATGCCAAGCCAACTACTTAATAACCAATAATTATTTGCGGTTGAATAAGGCTTGCTCAAAACCTCATTACTCATTATTGGTTTTATTGTAGAGGGGCTATACCAAATGAACAAAGGAATATCGTAAGCTTCTTTTCGTGGTGTATTTACACCATGATGATAACGAACCTCTCTATTCTTATCGATGCGCTGTAAAGCATGATCTGCAAAGTATAGAATAGATGAGGGTTTATCTTTTACTTTTTCAATAATGTTATTAATTAACTTATCTGTATAAGCGATAGAGCTGTCATAACAATTATCATCTTCTTGTTGTGTGAATTTTTTTAAATCTTGATTTGGAAATCGGTTACAAGCAGGTTCATGGCTACCATAAGTATGCAAAATAATAAATTTTTTCTGTGTAGATGGTTCATTAAGTGCTTTATCCAAATAAGGAAGTAGCTCTTCATCATAGCCAATAAAATCATTCCACTTTTTATTCTGTGCCATATTAGCAATGACCGAGATTACACTTGTCTTTTGATTCCCTTTCCCTTGATTACTTAACCAATAAGTTTTAAATCCAGCATGATTAGCGAGGGAAACAATATTATCAGCGTAATGATTTTTATCCTGTAATTGCTCTAATCCTATATTTGATAGAGAAATTGGTACAGAAAGAATGGTTACAGGGGCAGGAGAGTAAACATTCTCAAAAAGAATTAGATTATTTTTTTCTTTCATTAAATTTGGAGTTGTATCATGAGGATAACCATAAATACCTAAATGGTCACGTCGAACAGATTCTCCAATAATAAGAATATAAATCTCTGTATTATCATCCTTTTTACTATATTGATAATTAACTTTTTGAGAAGCAATTCTTTTTATTTGACGATTTTCATGAAACGTTCTAACTAGTGCTGCTGCATTATAAAAAGGTGTATTTAAAAGAGTATATTCAGAGACTAATTTAGTATTGTTATCATTTCTTAATGCTAAGTTTTTATATATAGGAATAATCGCTATTAATATAATAATCGCAATAACACTATTTATCGTAGTTTTTAAATGAGAAAATCGAGCGCTTTTATGGATAAGAAAATAATAAATAGAGAAGCTACAGATATAAAATAATACGTAATATTTATTATAAGAAAGCATACCAACAGTCTCACTGCCGTTAGTATTTATAAACGTTTCTGCGATAGACGAGGAAAATGCAATATCGTGTTCACGATAGAAAAATAGAGAAATAGACAGATTTAAAGACCATAGTGCACTAATTATAAATGTTACTATTTTTCCTAGAATTGAACGATAAATTCCACTACACATCAGCATAAGTAGCCAACCGATGAGAACAATATAAAGCTTTTGTTCTATGTACAACGTTGAGCCACCAAGTATTGCTGGTGTTATAGATAAAAGAAATAAAAGTATGTAATAAGTTAGTCGAGACATAATCTATTTAAAACTGTCACCTCTTCTTATGTAGAACAAAAAGTTAACCATTTACCTTTTGACAATACAAGGCTTGTTTGACTGAAATGTGTCTGAATTTAGTATTATTACGACTTTTCTAACTTTTTTGTATTATTAATAAAGTTATACAGTGAATAAATAATAATAAATTTTCTTTGTAATGTATTGATTTTATTTTGTTTTTTATTTCCATTTGTGAAAAAGAGTTAATAAACAGCAAGCTATTAAAATAAACGTATAGATATGTATTTAAAAATTAGATTTATTCTAAATAAGTAAAGGGGGATAAATATGATCGGAATGTATATCAATAAAATAAAAGTGCCCTTCTTTTTTATAAAAGAATGAGCACTTTTGTCGTAAATTGTTAGTGGTTTTTATGACTTTTAGTGATCTTTACCTTGTTCAATTCCTAAGCCAATTTGAGAGCGAATAAATTGTGCTTGAAACTTCGCTTTTTCTTGCTCACCTAAAGATGATTTATCTGTAATTGAAAAAATCCATGAAACAACAAATGCTATTATCATTGAAAATAATGCTGGATACTCATAAGGATAGATAGGTTTTTCGTGACCTAAAATACTGACCCAAATTGTTGGCCCTAAGATCATTAATGTTACGGCTATTAATAAACCAGACCATCCCCCAGCTACAGCGCCACGTGTTGTTAGCCCTTTCCAATACATTGATAGCAAAATGATTGGGAAGTTACAGCTTGCGGCTATTGAGAAAGCGAGTCCTACCATAAAGGCAATGTTTTGTTTCTCAAATAGAATACCTAAACCAATAGCGACTATCCCCAATATCACAACAGTTACTTTAGATACATTAAGTTCTTTACGTTCATCAGCATGGCCATTTTTAATGACGTTAGCATAAAGGTCATGAGAAACAGCTGATGCACCGGCTAAAGTCAACCCTGCAACAACAGCTAATATAGTGGCAAAAGCAACCGCAGAGATAAAACCTAGGAAGAAATTACCCCCAACAGCATCAGCAAGATGAACTGCCGCCATGTTTGTGCCACCAATTAAAGCGCCAGTGGCATCCTTGAACACAGGATTAGGGCTAACGAGTAGGATAGCGCCGAAACCAATGATAAAAGTAAGAATATAGAAATAGCCGATAAAACCTGTCGCATAGAAGACACTCTTACGGGCTTCTTTGGCATCACTAACCGTAAAGAAGCGCATGATGATATGAGGAAGTCCTGCTGTACCAAACATTAATGCAAGACCTAAAGAAAGTGCAGAAATAGGATCAGAAACTAAGCCTCCTGGGCTCATAATTGAGGCTCCTTTTGAATGCACATTTACAGCTTCTTTAAATAAGGTATTGAAATTAAAATCTACCGCTTTCATGACCATAACAGCCATAAAACTTGCACCAGCGAGTAATAAAATAGCTTTGATGATTTGTACCCATGTCGTTGCTAACATGCCGCCAAATAACACATACAGCACCATGAGAATACCGACGAGCACCACAGCAATATGATAGTTTAAGCCGAAAAGTAGCTCGATTAGTTTTCCAGCCCCGACCATTTGTGCAATCAGATAAAGAGCCACCACAACTAAAGAGCCTATAGCAGAGAGTGTTCTAATAGGCTTAGGGCTTAATCGATAAGAGACGACATCAGCAAAGGTATAACGTCCTAAATTACGTAAACGTTCAGCAATAATAAAAAGAATAATCGGCCAGCCGATGAGGAATCCTATTGAATAAATCAGACCATCGTAACCAGAGGTATAAACGAGTGCGGAAATCCCTAAAAAGGATGCTGCTGACATAAAATCGCCTGCAATAGCCATCCCATTTTGAAATCCTGTTATTTTTCCTCCAGCCGTATAATAGTCTGAACGTGAACGAGTACGTTTAGAGGCCCAATAAGTGATATAAAGCGTTAAACCGACAAATATCAGAAACATAATAATAGCCTGAATATTCATCGGTTGTTTCTCACCACCTTCCGTTATTGCAGCCGCATAAACAACGGTTGAAGAGAGGAGAAATAGGCTTATTGTGTAGAATAATTTGCTCATTTTTCTACCTCTTCAATAATCTCGCTTGTTAGTTTGTCATACTCTGTATTGGCTTTTACAACGTAAATACCAGTTAATAAAAATGAAGTAATAATTAATCCAATACCAATAGGAATACCTCGTGTAATGTAGCTTCCCTCATACAAGGGAGTGCCGAGCCATTGTGGATAGAAGGCAATAAGTAAGATAAATGAAACATACATAACGAGTGTAATAATTGAAAGTGTCCATGAAAAACGACTACGTTTTTTAACCAGTTCTTTAAAGCGAGGGTTATTTTCTATCTCTTGATAAATATTGGCATTCATCAGAGTTCTCCTCTATATAATTGTTTGGTTGATCACTTTATTTAGAGGCTTAAATCCCCCGCATTCCATGATTTTCAGGTAAGAGAGCCTAGCAAAGGCATTTTCATGCCTTTGCAGTGTCGTATCACGTTTTTAAATGACAGTTATATTGTTGTATGTTAAGCGGTAAGTGATAGAGACTGTTTTTCTTCTAACAGTTTCTCTACAACACCTGGATCGGCGAGTGTTGAGATATCTCCGAGGTTAGTTGTGTCACCAGAGGCAATTTTACGCAAGATACGTCGCATAATTTTCCCCGAGCGCGTTTTGGGTAAAGAATCTGTCCAGTGAAGAATATCAGGTGTTGCTATTGGCCCTATTTCTTTACGTACCCAGTTACGGACTTCTGTATAAAGCTCAGGTGTTGGCTCTTCACCATGATTTAACGTGACATAAGCATAAATAGCTTGCCCTTTAATATTATGAGGAATACCCACTACTGCTGCTTCAGCAATCTTAGGGTGAGCAACAAGGGCAGATTCTATTTCTGCTGTTCCTAATCGGTGGCCTGAAATATTCAGGACATCATCAACACGTCCTGTTATCCAATAGTCACCATCTTCATCACGGCGAGCACCATCACCAGAAAAATACATTCCTTTAAAGGTTGAAAAATACGTCTGCTCAAAGCGATCATGATCACCAAAAAGCGTTCTTGCTTGACCAGGCCAAGAATCAACAATCACCAAGTTACCTTCACAAGCACCTTGTTGTATTTCTCCCATATTATCGACAATGGCGGGCTGAACACCAAAGAAAGGTCGTGTTGCAGAACCTGGTTTTAAGTCCATGGCACCAGGTAATGGGGTTATCATGAAACCACCAGTTTCTGTTTGCCACCATGTATCAACAATCGGGCATTGGCTTCGGCCCATTTTCTGATAGAACCATTCCCAAGCTTCTGGGTTAATAGGTTCACCTACAGAGCCAAGAATGCGTAGAGAAGTGCGTTGAGTTCCTTCAATCGCTTTATCGCCTTCAGCCATTAATGCACGAATTGCGGTAGGAGCTGTGTAAAGAATATTGATTTGGTGCTTATCAACGATTTGAGCCATACGGTTAACTGCTGGGTAATTAGGTACACCTTCGAACATGACTGTTGTTGCGCCATTTGAAAGCGGGCCGTACAGTAAGTAGCTATGGCCTGTTACCCAACCCACGTCAGCAGTACACCAATAAATATCACCTTCATGATAATCAAAGGTGTATTTAAACGTCATTGAAGCATAAACAAGATAGCCTCCGGTAGTATGTAACACACCTTTAGGTTTACCTGTTGAACCCGATGTATACAGAATAAAGAGTGGATCTTCTGCATCTATAGCTTCGATATCACACTCAGTACTTACACCTTGAATAATCTCATCCCACCAAATATCACGACCTTCAATCCATTGTTCGGTATTTCCTGTTCGGCGAAGTACAACAACATGATTAATCGGCGGAATATCGGCATGATTTAATGCATCATCGACATTTTTCTTTAGAGGAATAGCACGACCTGCGCGCAAGCCTTCATCAGCAGTGATAACTAATTTGGCTTTTGAATCAATAATACGACCAGCAACGGCTTCTGGTGAGAAACCACCAAAAATAACAGAGTGGATTGCACCAATACGAGTACAAGCGAGCATAGCAACTGCTGCTTCAGGTACCATCGGCATATAAATCGCCACAACATCGCCTTTTTTAATTCCTAGATTTTTTAATACATTAGCGAATTGGCAAACATCTTGGTGGAGTTGTCGGTAAGTGATTTTTTTCGACTCATTAGGTGAGTCACCTTCCCAAATAATTGCAGTTTGATCACCCCGTGTTTTAAGGTGGCGGTCAAGGCAATTTTGGCTGATGTTTAGCTGTCCATCTTCAAACCAGCGAATGCGTACATGGCCTGGATCAAATGAAGTGTTTTTTACCACAGTATATGGTTTTATCCAGTCAACAATTTTCCCTTTATCTGCCCAAAAGGCCTCAGGATTTTTGATAGATAATTCATAGTCTTTTTGGTATTGCTCTTTATTAATCAGGGCGTGTTCTGCAACGGTTGCAGGAATATGATGTTGGTTTATTTTTGTCATAATAGTTCTCCTCACTATTGTTAATACTATGTCAAAAAGTCGTTAACAAAAGAGGGGGAATAAAAATTGTTTCTTTTTTGCGCAGAAGATCACGAATTAATGGAAATGCTTTTCATGGAATGTTCAATTAGTGCTAAAGCAAGGTGTGCATTATTTAGCTTTATTTATCTTGTTTAATAGAATTATTATTTAATAAAAGGCTTTTAAATTAAAATAATATACTGTGAAAATTAATTAACGAGTGCTGAATAAAAAAACCACAAAAATAATATGGATATGATAATGATTTTCATTAACGTTTTTTTCACTATAATGAAATGAAAAGATAAATCACATGATGTGATCCAAGATAAAACAGCACTGGAGATTAATATGAGCTATACATTACCTGCACTGCCTTATGCTTACGATGCATTAGAACCTCATTTTGATGAGCGCACAATGGAAATTCACCATACAAAGCATCATCAAACTTATGTGAATAATACCAATACTGCATTAGAAAAATTACCTGAACTTGCTGGTTTAGATATTGATGAACTAGTTAAAAATCTTCATAAAGTACCCGCTGATCAACGTACATTCTTATGTAATAATGCAGGTGGCCACTCAAATCACTCTTTATTTTGGAAAGGTTTAAAATTAGGAACCCAATTACAAGGCTCACTAAAAGAGGCGATTGAACGCGATTTTGGTAGTGTTGATGCTTTTAAAGAGTTATTTGAAAAAGCAGCGGCTAGTCGTTTTGGCTCTGGCTGGGCATGGCTGGTATTAAAAGACGACGGTAAGTTAGCCGTTGTTTCTACAGCCAACCAAGATAGCCCATTAATGGGTGAAGAGTTAGCGGGTGCATCTGGCTATCCAATTGTTGGGTTAGATGTGTGGGAACATGCTTATTACTTGAAATATCAAAACCGACGCCCTGATTATATCAAAGCGTTCTGGTCAGTTGTGAACTGGGATGAAGCGCAAAAACGTTTTCAGAGCAAAGCATAATTGAATTGATAATTTCTTTTCTATTTTCAATGCCGACAATTGTCGGCATTGTTTATTTTGAACACTCTCTTTACTATGGGTCATTGTTTTCTGTTTAGGTAGTGAGCCATGCGTTATTTTCCTAGTGTTTTTATCGGCAACATCACAACAACGTCTAATGGATTTACCAGTGCGATCACCAAAAGGCTGGTGGATGGTCATATCAAACTCACTTCTCTGGGATTAGAAGGAGATGAGCAAGCAGAAAAGAGCTTTCACGGTGGCCCTGATCGCGCACTTTGTCACTATCCTAAAGAACACTATCTTTATTGGGCTGAGCAATTCCCACAATTGATGGATTTTCTTCATGCTCCTGCATTTGGTGAAAATATCTCAACAACAGGTATGACTGAAGAAAATGTTTTTATTGGTGATATTTACCAATGGGGAAATGCTTTTATCCAAGTTACACAACCTCGCTCTCCTTGCTACAAACTTAATACAGTGACAGAAGTCAGTAACTTTTCGCAAATTATGCAAGATAGTGGTTATTGTGGTTGGTTATATCGTGTTGTGAGTACAGGAGAAACAGGTAGCCATCATCCTCTAGTCTTGGTTTCAAGAAACAGTGATATCTCTGTTAAAGAAGCGATTTCAATTGCTTTTCATATGCCTTTTGATGAAGAACTTTATCGTCGTCTATTAGGTGCAGCAGGATTATCTGCGAGTTGGAGCAAAACTATGCAGTTAAGACTGCAAAATCAAACTATTGAGAGTTTTAATCGGCGCTTGTTTAAAGAATAAATAGTTAATTTTCTCTTTACTAAAAAAAACACCTCTCTAAAAATAGGCGAGGTGTTTTTTATGTATTAACAGAAAATTACGGATGAGCAATAAACCCGATTGCGTCATAAACCTTGTCTAAGGTTGCTTGAGCGCGAGCTTTAGCTTTGTCTGCACCTTCTTTCATGATTTTATTAAGTAGAGCATCATCATTACGGAATGTGTTAAATCGTTCTTGAATGTTGGCTAGCATTTCAGAGACAGCATCTGCGACAGCACCTTTTAGATGACCGTACATTTGGCCTTCAAATTCAGCTTCTAATTCAGGAATCGTTTTACCTGTTACACCTGCTAAAATATCTAGTAAGTTAGATACACCCGCTTTGTTTTCAAGGTCGTAAATAACACGAGGTGGCTCTTCTGAGTCAGTCATTGCCCGTTTGATTTTTTTAGCTGCCGCTTTTGGATCTTCAAGCAATGCGATAACGTTATTACGGTTATCATCAGATTTAGACATTTTTTTAGTTGGATCTTGTAATGCCATAACACGCGCACCACCTTTTGGAATAAAAGGATCTGGTACAGTGAAGATATCGCCATAAATAGCGTTAAAACGCTGAGCAATATCACGGCTTAATTCAAGATGTTGTTTTTGGTCAATACCAACAGGAACTTGATTTGTTTGATAAATAAGAATATCTGCTGCCATTAATACAGGATAATCAAATAATCCAGCGTTAATATTTTCAGCATGACGTGCTGATTTATCTTTAAATTGAGTCATACGGCTCAATTCACCAAAATAGGTGTAACAATTGAGTGCCCAGCTTAATTGAGCATGTTGTGGAACATGTGACTGAACAAAAATGGTGCTTTTTTCTGGATCAATACCACAAGCAAGATAGAGCGCCAGCGTATCTAGCGTTCGTTTTCTTAATTCTTTTGGATCTTGACGAACTGTAATGGCGTGTTGGTCAACGATACAGTAAATGCAGTCATAATCATCTTGCATTTGTACCCATTGACGTAATGCACCCATATAGTTTCCGATAGTTAACTCACCAGAAGGCTGTGCACCACTGAATACAATTGGTTTTTTTGCCGTTTTTTCTACTGAAGTCGTCATGTTAGTTCTATTCCACAGTTGTCATTGGCGTGATGTCGAGGATTGAGAGCAAATCAGCAAAATTATCAAGTGTATAATCAGGTTTGCTATCTGCGATAGATACGCCGTAGTTATAGCCATAGGTCAAACCTACGCAAGGGCATTGTGCCTCTTGTGCTGCAATAATATCGTTGCGAGAATCCCCAACAAAAAGGAGTTCTTCCTTTTTAACACCAAATGTACCCATTGTTAAATATAATGGTGCTGGATGCGGTTTTTTTTCTTTAACATCGTCTCCTCCTAGCACCAAGGAAAAATACTTATCAATTTTCAGTTGCTGCAATAGTGGAGCTATAAATGGTGATGGTTTATTGGTGACGATACCTAATGGAATATTATGTGAAGCTAATACTTCAAGCGTTTCTTTAACGTGTGGGAATAAATCACTACCTGTTTTGACAGAAGTTGCATAATGTTCATCAAAAAGATCACGCATTTCTTTTAATAAGGTTTCTGTGACATCCTCAACGCCAGCATTATGTAAAGCACGCGTAAGCAACATATCAACGCCATTACCCACCCAAATAGTGACATTATGTTTTCCAGCAGGAGGAAAGCCTTTTGCTTTTAATGCGTAATCTGTTGCTTCTGTAAGCCCTACTGCGCTGTCAGTGAGTGTGCCATCAAGATCAAAGGCGATAGCACGGATACCTTTGAGTTTTTTATCTATCATTACGATACCTTTTTTAATTCACGGCGCATATTGTCGATAACATGTTTATAGTCAGGCTGATTGAAAATAGCCGAGCCAGCAACAAACATATCTGCACCCGCTTGGGCAATTTCAGCAATATTATCGACTTTAACACCGCCATCAATTTCTAAACGAATGTCATAACCACCATCATCAATCATCTTACGAACTTGGCGTAATTTATCGAGAGTGTTAGGAATAAATGATTGGCCACCAAAACCTGGGTTAACAGACATCAGCAGGATAAGATCTAATTTATCCATAACATAGTCGAGATAGTTTAATGGGGTTGCTGGATTAAGCACTAAGCCTGCTTTACACCCACAGTCTTTGATTAATTGAATGGTACGGTCAACGTGGTCACTGGCTTCTGCATGAAATGAAATATAGGTTGCGCCTGCTTGTGCAAAATCAGGGATGATGCGATCAACTGGCTTTACCATTAAGTGAACATCAATAGGTGCAGTAATTCCATAGTTACGTAAGGCTTTACATATCGGTGCACCAAACGTTAGATTTGGAACATAATGGTTATCCATGACATCAAAGTGGACAACGTCAGCACCCGCAGCAAGTACTTTTTCAGTATCTTCACCAAGGCGTGCAAAATCAGCAGATAAAATAGAAGGGGCAATCAGAAAATCTTTCATCGCATTCTCCTGACAACACTCCCATTGTCGGGAGGTGTTAACGATTATTTATATAAGGCAAGTAATTCGTTCACTTTGCTACGACCGAGTGTGTTGCTACTGATTGTTCTTCTGACTTTCACACTGTGTAGCTCTTTTGCGTCTATATACCACTCTTTTGTTAACGCAGTTTCATGATTTGATATTAACACGGGTATCTGTCTCTCGTAAGCCAGCATCGAGGCAAGTTGAGCCAGATGTTCCTGCTCTTGAAAACTAAAGCTATTTGTATGGTATGACGTGAAATTTGCAGTGGGTGATAATGGCGCATAAGGAGGATCACAATAAATGACGGCACCTTTTTCTGCATTTGTCATGGTTGATGAATAGCTTTGGCAAACAAATTCAGCTTTTTGCGCTTTTTCAGAAAACCAAATTAACTCTGTTTCAGGGAAATAAGGTTTTTTGTAACGGCCAAAAGGGACGTTATATTCACCTTTAGAATTATAACGACATAAACCATTGTAGCAATGACGGTTAAGATAGAGAAATAAGACACTACGTTGATAAGGATCAGTTGAGCGATTAAACTCTTGTCGTAGTTGATAAAATTCCTCTGCGATATTCATTTGAGGGGTAAATAATAAGCGAGCATCCTTCATGAATTTTTCAGGATGTTGCTTTACCGTATTATAGAGATGAATTAGATCACTATTTATGTCAGCAAGAATATATGAATCGTATTCTGTATTTAAAAAAACAGAACCAGCACCCATAAAAGGTTCAATTAAACAGTTACCCTCAGGTAGATGACGTTTAATATCATCTACCAAAGGATACTTACCACCAGCCCATTTTAGGAATGCGCGCTTTTTTTTCATGCCGTCCAAATTTCTCAATCGTTTCAGAGTCGCCGATTGTACTCTGTTTCAGACAGCATATCAGCGGTGAACCTCGTCTTAATTATTTTTTTAGATCCTGATGAACATGTTTCATCGGTCTAACCCAAGGTTGTTTCGCTTGTACCGGTGCAGGTAATGAAGAAACAGCCTGTTTAGCTTCGCTTATATTACGATAGTTACCATAGATGAGTACATACCAAGGGTTACCATTACGCTGAGTTTTATAGATAGCGTAGTTTCCATTGAGGTTCTTTTTAGCGAAAGCTTCTAAGGTATCTTGGCGACTTGCGCCACTTAATTGCAATGTATAATTTGAAGCTGGAATAGAACTTAAATTGCCAGCAGATAATGAGCCTGAAACAACCGGTTTAGCGGCTGGTTTAGATTGTGTTGTTGCTGGTGGTGTTACCGGCTTTGTTGGCGGTGTTTTTACTTCAGCAGGTTTTTGTACAGGTTGCACTGGCTTGGTTGCTGGTGGTTGTATAGCAGGCTGTACTGGTTTTGTTTGTTGTGAATTTAATTGCTGCTGTTGGCTTGTTGCTTGGTTTATACCCGCTTGTTGTTGATTTAAAGAATCAACAATATCACCGGGGATCTCAACACGTTGACCTTGTGAATCAATCATCGGTGGTAAATTTTGTGAAGGGGGTGTCACAGATTGAATTTCTTGCCCAGAAATAGCTTGAGGTGTTGATGGCTGCCCATTTTCTGTAGGTGTAACGGATGACGGTTGTTGAGACAGATCGATATTTCTTTCTGTTCCAGTTGGTGACGTAGGTTCAGTTGTTTCTGGTGATTTTAATGCAGAACTGATTGCAATAATTAACAGAATAAGTACTAGGACACCCACACCAATCATCATCTGTTGACGGGATACAGAGAAGCGTGCATTTTTTAATGGGTTGTTACGAGGTCGGTTGGTTCGACGTTCAGGTCTATCCGATGTATCAGGTTTGAGTGAATTATCACCCTTAGTTTCATTATCAGGTTTGAACTCGTCCATTATGCCCTCCGTCAGAGCGTCAAAAAGCGAAAAATATTCTATTCAGCCTTAGCCATTACCTCATAGTATAAGGATGAAACGCTTTTTCTGAAACGTTGCATTTGACAATATTAACCAGAATTATCCTTAAGTAGGCATTCTGGTTTGCTTCTAGCCAGGTAATGGGGTGCTTAATTTGCATTAATGCAAGATGTTATCGCTTTGTGGACTTGTTCGCGAGAAATATCCGCACGTAATTCAGATTGACCGATGCCTTTTGGTAAAACGAGGTGTAATTTGCCACCAGAGACCTTTTTATCTCTCATCATATGAGGTAAATAGTCATCAGGTGTCATTTCTACAGGGCCATTGACGGGGAGATTTGCTTTCTCAAGTAATTGAATAACACGTTGTGTTTCTTCTTCAGTAAATTGACCGAGTGCTTGAGAGGTTCTTGCCGCCATTACCATACCTGCTGCAACCGCTTCACCATGCAACCAAACACCATATCCCATATGAGCTTCAATAGCGTGCCCATAAGTATGGCCTAGATTGAGTAATGCACGTAAGCCACTGGTTTCTTTTTCATCTGCGGCGACAACTTCAGCTTTTAGCTCACAACAACGACGGATACAAAAAGCCATAGCTTTAGGGTCAAGCGCCAAAAGTTTATCAATATTATTTTCAAGCCAGATAAAGAAGTCTTTATCTAAAATGATGCCATATTTAATAACTTCAGCTAAACCAGATGAAAGCTCACGAGGTGGTAATGTGGCAAGGCAATCGAGATCAATAATGACAGAAGCTGGTTGGTAAAATGCACCAATCATATTCTTACCAAGAGGGTGATTAACTGCTGTTTTTCCGCCAACGGATGAGTCAACTTGTGATAACAACGTGGTAGGAACTTGAATAAAGCGAACACCTCGTTGGTAACTTGCTGCCGCAAAACCGGTTAGATCACCAATAACACCGCCGCCTAATGCGATAAGTGTCGTGTCTCGATTGTGATTTTTTTCTAATAATGCAGTAAAGACATTGTTCATGATTTCAAGCGATTTATATTGTTCGCCATCAGGTAAAATCACGCTATCAACCAAAACACCTTGTTTTTTCAAGGTGTTTGTTACCTTTTCTAAATAGAGAGGAGCAAGCGTTACATTCGTAACTATCATCACTTGCTGCCCTGATTTTAATGGTAAAAAAGTATCAGGTTGATGAAAAAGGCCAGAAGCAATGGTAATGGGATAGCTTCTTTCACCTAATGTGACAGTGATTTTTTCCATAACAGTGGCCTTCTTCTTATTGTCTTTACTTAACCTTATAAATAGCTGAATTTATTAGTTTTGTTCTAATAATTCAATTATTTGATTGGCTACAATTTTTGCACTCTGATCATCAGTATGAATTGTGATGTCAGCAATCTCTTCATAAAGAGGATTACGTTCTTCAGCTAATGTCTCTAAGACATCACGCACAGGTTCAACACCTTGCAATAAAGGACGTTTTTTATCACGTTGGGTACGAGCGAGTTGTTTTTCAATGTTTGTTTCTAAATAAACAACCACACCACGAGCAGATAGTCTGTTACGGGTTTCTCGCGATTTCACCGAACCACCACCTGTAGCAAGTACAATGCCTTGCTTTTCAGTGAGTTCGTTGATTATTTTCTCTTCTCGTTGACGGAAGCCTTCTTCGCCTTCTACATCAAATACCCAACCTACATCCGCACCTGTACGCCGCTCAATTTCCTGATCGGAATCATAAAACTCCATACTAAGTTGTTGAGCTAACTGACGACCAATAGTGCTTTTGCCGGCACCCATAGGCCCAACCAGAAAGATATTACGTTTCTCTGCCATGTTTTTGGTATTACTAAGATATTCGTTAATGATAACCCGCCCCGCCAAATTCATTCAGCGACGGGACCTAAACTGAAATTTATGAGTGTTTATCTAATTCACACCTGATAACATTTGTTATCTACTCTCATAATAAGACTGAGTTCTTTCAGTAGATCGCTATAAAATAACCACATGCTGTTGCAAACAACAACATAGGATAAAAATCCCTTTGCCTACAGTACATAACAAAAACTACTAAAAAAAGTAATCATCTTTGTTGGCAACGCGAAGATTCTAACACAATTTAGTCGGAAAACTGCATCTGATAATATTGTCTTTTTCGTCATCAAGCGATCAATATTACATATAAAAAGCCCTACCTCCAAGAATAGAGGAAGTGCATAAAATGTATCCGTATTATCATTGTGATGTTTCAGGTCCACTCAAATTAGCTAACCCTTGTAAGCTAAATCGTCCTCATCGTCAAATCTATAAATACTGATTATAAGAAAAAACAATGAATAACTCTCAGTTTAACCCTAGTGATAAATAGGTAACTTTTTGTATTTTATGGTAAAAATTTTTATCATATAAAAAGTTAGATTAATTTGGGTGTAATAAAAATAACCAATTCATGGCGACTATGCTGATCTCTTTTATGGCTAAAAAGTATCCCTAATAATGGGATAGATGATAATAAAGGGATTTTTGCTGTATGCTCTTGCTGCTTTTGTTGAAATATTCCTCCTAACATAATGGTTTCTCCATCATTAATAGTGACTTCTGTACTGATCTCTTGCTTGTCGATAGAAAGGTGTTCACTACCACCTTGAACAAGGGCGATACCAGGTGTGTTTTGACTGATTTTAAGTATTAACCTTATTTTTTTATTTCTCTGAATAATCGGGGTGACTTCCATTCCTAATACAGCCTCCTTAAATTGAACTCGAGTGGCTTCATTATCTCTGCTGACATAGGGAATTTCCGTTCCTTGTTTTATTGAGGCCGTTTTCTCATGAGCTGCTGTTAGTCTTGGACTCGCAATAATTGATAGCTGCTTTTCTTGTTCTAATGCACTTAACTCAAGTTCTAATAGGCGACCATTAATTCTGGCAATATTAAAGGCAATATAGTGAAGTGGATTTTTGGTATTTTGATGAAGCGATAATGCAGACAGCGAAGGTATTGATAAAGCAGAGTTAGGATTTATTGGTGTAGTACTAGGTATTGTCGATACTGCTTCAGTATTTGTAGTTTTTAATGCTTGTAAGCCCCATTGGGTACCTAATTCATTTAACGCATCTTGACTGCTACTGACGATATGCGCAGTGATATGAACTTGTTGTTGTGGCGTATCTTTTAATTTTAGCCAATCTGCGATTTCATAAAGTGCTTTGTCATTATCGACAATTGAAAGGCTATTCGAGTCACTATCAGCAATGATCCGGCCTTGTTTACTTAATAGTGGGATCGCATAAGTGCTAAGTTGCTTCGCTAATGTTTCTGCATCAGCATAATTTAACGGATAAAGTCGATGGTGTAATGGTTCAGTTTGCTGTGTGTCTTCCCATGGTTCTTCAGCGGATATTGAAGGTATATTTTCATGATTAATAGCATCAGAAACGTCAGGGAAGAACGGATCTCTCAGGTGAGCCAAAACACAAGTTGTCATACATAACATTATAAAGAAAACCAATGTTTTCATGATATGCCACCTTGTTCTAATGAGAGTTCTTTTAGTGCCATTAGTGTGATTTGAATAGAAAGTAACTCTGTTTTTGTTGGAGTAATATCGAGCGAGATAAGCAATAATCCGGTTTGATTAAGGTGTTCGAGTAAAGTTATCAAGCGAGTATAAGGCAAAGTAAAAGTGAGCTTATATAACGAATTAGGTGAGTTTTCCCAAATTTCAGGGATGAAATGATAGGTAATAAGTAGGTGTTGTAGTTGCTCATGAGTTGATGGATTATTTAATGAAATATGATAATCAGCTTGTTGTGCAATAAGTGATTCAAGTGATGGTGCAGTCTCTAACGTCTTTTGATAATGATGAATACGAGAGAGCCTTTGGGTTGTTTCCATTTGCTGTTGAGTTATTTCTTGCTGGTAACCGCTATAAATAAAGAAGTAATAAAGTAGAAAAATAGTAAAGGGTATTGTTAAGCTCAGTAATGTTATTTGCCACATGGCGAGAGAAATCACAAATTGTAACCATTGCACATTTATCTTCATGGTACTTCCTCGACATCTTTTTTATTCCACGGTTCGCCGATTTCCCATTTTCCCGTTAAATGAACTTCGGTATAGGACGGGGAGATTTTGCTTTGTTGTAAATGATCCAACGATAGAGTGGTAAGAATGGGGTGATGTTTAAAATGGGTTATAAAAGAGAGAGATTGTGTTTTGGGTAAAATAAGATCTAAAGAGTGGCGATTATCCGTATCAGAATAATGACTTATCCATACAGCAGCAGGGAGATAAACTTCAATAGCCTGAAAAAAGCGTATGTAATGTAAATAACGTAACCAATTTTTATAATAAAGCGAATAGCGCTGAGAGCATAAGTCGGTTTGTTCTTTCTGTTGTTGATAAATATTGAGTTGTTCGAACAAACTTTTTTCTTGTTGCTGTGTTTGAGTGTGTAATGCTGAGACTGTATTTCGCTTTTGGGCTAAATGATAGGTGTAATAACCGCAAATTATTAGTGTGATAGTGATAAAAATTAATGTTTGATAAGTCCATATTACGATCCTTTTTCTAAATAAATTGTGGCGCCAAGGTAGGTAATTTACTTGATACATGATTTCTCCTAAGGACGTAATGCTAAACCAAGAGCGATAAGGGAAAGTGTGTTTTCTTTTGTGGTTGGTTGAAATAAATAATGGGAAAAATCAGGCCAAAGAGGCATTGAATGGCTAAATGCTGTCGCATTATCGCCAGCAAAATAGCACTGTTCTTTAGACCAATGATATTTCTCTATTAGCTGATAAATAGCGGTTTGTTGTTCTTGCTGATCTTGATAAGGAAGAGTGCCGTAATGGGGCATTTCATCATCAGATGAAACCCAAAATAGTGTGTTATTTTTACAGTAAATAAGCTTGTTTTTAGGTGAGATATTAAGGTAAGTGGCTAAATAGCGTAGCGCACACGCGGGTAAATCAATTGCAGAGAGCGCTAAGTTTATTTCAGAAAACAAGGCTATATACTTATCTAATGCGATCTTATGACACAAATGGATAGCGAGTTTGCCGTTATTTTGCCGATAGTCAAAATTAACAGGGTTTTTTGTATTTTGTGTGTAAGATGTGGCTCGTAACTGTGCTAACCGATAACATGCCGCCGATGTAAGGGAAATAAGCGGTGGCAGTGGGATTGTCTGATAACTTTCATAAATATCAGGTAATGAGAGAGTAATATTGTTAATAAAAGGGAGATCTTTGCGCCAGTTTATTAAGATATTTCTTAATTTTGTATCATCTGAATCATCATTGAGAGGTAAAGGGAATTGCCAAAATGCGCTGATCTTCCATTGTTTATTCTGCTGAAATACCAAAACAGCATTGATATGATGAGTGTTAATTTCAATACCAATCTGGTAATTGTGTGTTTCCATAAATGATATCCATATCTATTGATGAGTAATTGCCTATTTTCAAAGAGGCGTTACCTTTATACTACGCACTGTTTGTTTATAAACCGCCCAATTCACACTACATGGGAAATTTAAGGTGAAGTTCTTAAAATATTTTTTCATCTTCGTTTTGGCTTGCATAATTTTGGGAGCAGCCTCGATATACGGTATGTATAAGTATGTTGAGCCTCAGTTACCCGATGTTGCGACATTAAAAGATGTTCGTTTACAAACCCCTATGCAGGTTTTAAGTGCAGACGGAGAATTAATTGCGCAATATGGCGAAAAACGCCGTTTACCGCTAACGCTAGAGGAAATGCCTCCTCAATTAATTAATGCTTTTATCGCAACCGAAGATACCCGTTTTCGTGAGCATCACGGTATCGATCCCATTGGGATCTCGCGTGCGGTAGTTGTTGCATTAACATCAGGACAAGCTTCTCAAGGTGCAAGTACCATTACGCAACAGTTAGCTCGAAATTTCTTTTTAACGCCTGAGAAGAAATTAATGCGAAAAATTAAAGAAGCCTTTTTGGCTATTCGCATTGAAAAAGAGTTAACAAAAGATGAAATTTTAGCGCTGTATCTAAATAAAATTTATCTGGGTAACCGTGCTTACGGTGTAGGTGCTGCGGCGTATGTTTACTTTGGTAAAAGTGTGCATGATCTTAGCCTTAATGAAATGGCAGTCATTGCTGGTTTGCCTAAAGCACCTTCTACACTAAATCCACTCTATTCTTACGATCGTGCCTTAAAACGCCGTAATGTTGTTTTATTGCGTATGTATGAAGAGAATTACATCACTCGAGCACAATATGAAAGTGCAAGAGCAGAGCCTATTGTGGCTAAATACCATGCACCTCAAATTGATTTTTCAGCCCCATATCTCACTGAAATGGTGAGAATGGAGATGTATGAGCGTTATGGTGAAAATGCTTATACTGATGGCTATAAAATTTACACCACTGTTATTCGTAAAGATCAATTAGCAGCAGAAAAAGCCTTACGTGACAATGTGATTGATTATGATATGCGCCATGGCTATCGCGGTGCTCAAGAAGTCCTTTGGCGTGAAGGGCAAACGCCTTGGGATAATGATGCGATCAGTAAAAAATTAAAAGAAATTCAAACTTATGGGCCATTGATCCCAGCAGTTGTGTTATCTGCAGACGCTAAAGAAGCGAAAGTAGTTTTAAAGAATGGCGATAACATTACCTTAGATTTAAAAGCAGTTCGTTGGGCTCGTAAGTTTATTTCAGATACCGCTCAAGGCGCGACACCAACAAAAGTTGATGCAGTAGTTAATGTTGGTGAGCAAATTTGGGTTCGTCAAAATAATGATAACAATTGGGTATTAGCGCAGCTTCCAGGCGTTAATGCGGCATTTGTTGCATTAAATCCACTCAATGGCGGTATTATTGCGCTTGTAGGTGGTTTTGATTTTGAAATCAGTAAGTTTAATCGCGTTTCTCAATCATTGCGCCAAGTGGGGTCGAATATTAAACCTTTCTTGTATGCGGCTGCGTTAGATAAAGGACTTACTTTATCAACACTCCTTAATGATTTACCTATTAGTCGTTGGGATGCGGGTGCAGGTACAGATTGGCGACCTAAAAATTCACCACCAACTTATGCGGGGCCTATTCGTTTACGTCAGGGATTAGGTCAATCTAAAAACGTGGTGATGGTACGTGCAATGCGCGCAATGGGTGTGGATTATGCTGCTGATTATCTCTTACGTTTTGGTTTCCCTAATCAAAATATTGATAGAACAGAATCTTTAGCATTAGGATCACCATCATTTACACCAATGCAAATGGTACGTGGTTTTGCTGTGATGGCGAATGGCGGATATTTAATTGAACCTTACTATATCCAACGTATTGAAAATGCAGAAGGTGAAGTGTTGTTTACTGCAGAGCCAAAAGTAGCCTGCCCAGACTGTACAGATATACCAGTTATTTACGGCGATACCATGCGTTCTATCGCTCTATCTGATGACTATATGGAAAACGTTGCTCAATCTAATAAATCACAGCCTGCGGATGCAGCGCCTGAAATTGAATTAGAACAAGCTCCGTTAGCTGAGACTGTTAAAGAAAGCCCATACGCACCACACGTTATCAGCACACCACTGGCTTACTTAATGCATGATGCATTAAGAACAAACCTTGTGGGTGAACCGGGATGGTCTGGTACAGGTTGGCGGGCTGTTCGTGATCTAAAACGCCAAGATATTGGTGGTAAAACAGGAACAACCAACAGTTCTAAAGACGCATGGTTCTCGGGTTATGGTGCAAATATTGTTGCCACTGCTTGGATTGGCTTTGATGACAGCAGCCGTAACTTAGGACGTACTGCGGCTAGTGGTGGTGAAGCTGGTGCTAAAACAGCGCAACCTATTTGGAATGACTTTATGAAAGTCGCACTTGATGGTGTACCTGTGAATATGATGCCAGCACCAAAAGGTGTTGTTGCTGTTCAAATAGATAGAAGAACGGGTAAACTTGCAGGTGATGGCCCATCGATGAAAGAGTATTTCATTGAGGGCACACAACCCACAGAAAGAGCAAAAAGCGAAGTGGGAACACAGATTTTTGAGGATAATGGTGAATCTAACGAATTATTCTAATTAATCGAAAAAATCGGATATAAAAATGAAGTAACCCCCAATAGTTGGACAATCAATTACTGGGGGTTTTTTTATTTATTTATTTTGTAAATAGCGCTGTGCGAGAAAGAGGGCACTGACACTACGTGCTTCAGTAAAATCGGGATGATCCAGTAAGTCCATCATTTTGGCGATAGGCCAACGTACTTGAATTAGCGGTTCAGGTTCATCGCCTTCCAGTTGCTCTGGGTAAAGATCATGAGCAATGACGATATTCATTTTGCTGGAAAAATAAGAAGGTGCCATAGAAAGCTTTGCTATTTCTGTTAAAGAGTGGGCACCATAACCAATTTCTTCTTTGAGTTCGCGGTTTGCAGCTTGTAGCGCATTTTCGCCAGGATCAATGGCACCTTTAGGAAAACCGAAGTCATAATTTTCGATACCAACAGCGTATTCACGAATAAGTATAAGGTTGTCATCAATGATCGGAACAATCATAACGGCTTCGCGGTTCGCCGGTTTCATGCGTTCATAAATACGTTTTTCCCCGTTACTGAACTCCAGATTAACGGATTGGATCTGAAATAATCGAGAACGGGCGATGTTATCAATGTTTAATATATTGGGTTTTTTAAGTTCTTTCATAACAGCCCCTGGCAGAATAGAGATTAACCTGAATTTAACACATTAATGACAAAATAAATCTAACAATTAGATTTAGCTTTTAAGTGAAAATTGAGTACACTCCGCTACTAAACCTAGTTATTTATTGATTTTTTGAGAATATTATTATTTATTGATCCGCTATTTTACCTGAAGATAGCGTTGTTAGTGGATATAAAATTGATAAGACAGATAAATTATAACGCGCCAATAAAAATATAATCTATTGTATTTAAATAAAAAATAGAACAAAAGAATAGGAATTGCCTTATGTTAGGCAGGGTTTTAAATTTGTTATTGTTACTACGCAGCATCAGTATAAGCATGGGGAAAAAATGAGATTATCAGTCATTATATTGGCTATCTTAATGATAAGCCTATTTATAATGGCCGCCTTTCTATTCTTTAAAAGAAGGCGGCTTGATGACTCACATCATCTTCCATCTCTTGCCAAACCAACTTATCGTAAGCTCACTTCAGATGACTATGGGCTTATTAGTGATTATTTATCTTATTTTGGTACGTCGGATTTTTCTTCTGGATATTCATTACAAAACTTCCCCGAAATGCCAATTAAAGGTGAAGTCGTTACAACATTAAGAAATATCGTTAACCGTTTTGCGGGCTCATCAGAAGGATTAAATCATTGGCGTTACTATATTGATGCTGTAGAAATTCACATTCCCCCGCTACTTGTTCCTTATCTTCAACAAGAAAATGTCCTCGATGTTGTGTGTACGCCATCTATCCCCATCGTAATTGGTGTTAATGGGCACTTTTTGAAAGATGAAAAAATTCATTTTTCTGCGCTGAGTTTAAAGCAACTTTCTGAACCTATCTTGGCAAATGGTTCATCCACGATCCAAAAGAATGAAGGTGATGCTGCCCATCTACTGCAAATTAGAGAAGAAACTAACGAAGAATACCGATTACATAACTCATCTGGCTTTTGGGATGGTTCTTTTGTTTGTATAGGGCTTACATTATGGCTAACGGCCCTAATGATGCCTCAGGTTTTCCTTCCTTGGATCTTAGCGATAGGAAGCTCATTTCTTGCCATTGGTATTTTCCTTATTCACAATCCTTTGATTAAACCTCGTAAGCAAGAGGTCCATTGTTTTAAAGGACGTTTAAAACGCTGGGGGCTTTTCGGTAATTTTGATCATGGGCAGGTGAAAAATGTTTCTTTAGGGGGGATTGATCTTATTTATCCACCTCATTGGGAGCCTTATATCCAAGGTTATATTGATAAAGTAACCTATTTAGAAATGTACCCTAGTCATCATGTTATAAAGCAAGGAAGTTATCTTTCATTACATGATGAAGAAAAAAATTATCCTTATAAACGGTATATTAAAAATATTATTTTCGTTTTTTGGAGCTTATTTATTATTGGCATGTTGTATCTTTATCAGCCACTTTCTCTTTCAATGAAACTCAGTTTTTCATGGCTTAAAGATACAGAACCTCATTTAGTAACCAATTTTACCGAATTAGAAACAACCGATTTGCATGTTGGGGATATTATTCAGGCGAAAGGGGTGGGTATGTGTTATATGCCACCTAATCTATCAAGTAAGAATAATAAAACTATTTTTGCACCTTTTGATTGTTCGGGTATTTACTGGAATAACAGCAATCCAATGCCGATGCCTGAATCGAGCACAATCGAAAAAGCAGCTGCTTTATTACATATGGTTGAAGAGCAACTTCATCCCGTTTCTAATAACCGAGTTAACCCAAGTTTAGGTCAAGCAATTACTAAATCAGGGATGAATCTTTTAGATAATTTCGATGGTATTGTGTTGAAAACACAGGATTTATGCCCGAGAGAGAACGAATGCATCCGCTTGAAAATGGCGTTAGTTAACTTGAGTAACGTCAATGACTGGGCTGCATTAGTTCAACGCGCGGAGAGTGGTAAACTAACGGGTACCAATGTTTTATTACGTGCAGTAAGTGCTGAGGCCTTGGAAAAGCTTATCGACACCACCACATCTTCTTTTATCTACCGAGAAATAGATAAAGCCGCAATTCTGTTAAATAGTCCGCCACCAGGTGGTGTGCTATTAATCAGTGATGAAAGAAAACAGCTTGTTGATTACGCGTCAAATTCAAACTCAGTGTTTGAACCCACGCCGTTAGAACAGTGGCGAGAGTTACAGCGTTTATCCGATATTTTATTACATACACCTTTTGATACGGGTGGAGTAATAACAGGCATGGTTGTTGATGCTAATGGTACGTTACAGATATTTTTACATAGCCTACCTGATTCAATGACAATGTTATATTACATCGGTAATACGTTATTATTGTTTCTCGCTATCGGGTTTTTAGTATTGAACCTATTTCTTATCATCCGGCGTCGGCGACAAAACAACCAACGCATGAATAAAATCAGTCTCTATTATGAGCACTGTTTTTATCGCCCTCCTCAGTAAGTCCCTTGTTGTGGAAGGCTATGTGTTTTCACTATCGCCTTCATAAAAGAAGTTGAAGTTAAGGAGAAAGGGATGAGTCAACCATCACAAGACAGTGGTGTCCGTTTAGATAAATGGCTTTGGGCTGCTCGTTTTTATAAAACGCGCGCCATTGCTCGCACGATGATTGAAGGTGGCAAAGTCCATTACAATGGTGTGAGAGGCAAGCCAAGTAAAATCGTTGAAGAAGGCGCAGAAATACGTCTACGACAAGGTAATGATGAACGGACAGTAACCATTCTAATGGTGAGTTCACAGCGACAAGGTGCTACACAAGCGCAAGCACTCTATTGTGAAACACCAGAGAGTATTGCGAAAAGAGAAAAAATTGCTCTAGCGAGAAAAATGAATGCGTTAACAATGCCTCATCCTGAACGTCGCCCTGATAAAAAGGAAAGACGCACCTTACTTCGCTTCAAACAGACAAATTTACAAGAATCGGATTAACCGATTCCCTGAAATGAGAGAACGTTATGTCTAAAAAAGACTCTTTATCACGTTTTTTATTTGAAAAAAACGCGGTACGTGGTGAATTGGTCAATGTGACTGAAACCTATCAATCAATGCTTGAAAATCACCATTATCCTGAGCCAGTTCAATGTCTTCTGGGTGATTTGCTGGTGGCAACCAGTTTGTTAACAGCAACGCTTAAATTTGAAGGAGATATTACTGTTCAAATACAAGGCGATGGTCCAGTACGATTGGCTGTTATCAATGGTAATAACAATCAACAAATGCGCGGTGTGGCGCGTGTGGGCGATGATGTAAAGGCTGGAAGTACATTAAAAGAGATGATCGGGAATGGTTTTATGGTCATCACAGTAACACCAGAGAAAGGTGAACGTTATCAAGGTATTGTTGCTCTTGATGGTGAAACTATTGAAGCTTGTATTGATAACTATTTTAAACAATCAGAACAGTTACCAACTCGCGTATTTATTCGTAGTGGTATGCAAGCAGGTAAGCCTGCGGCTGCGGGAATGTTATTACAAGTATTACCAGCATCAGAAGAGTTCACTGCGGAACATACGGCGGAACATTTTGAATTACTTACACAATTAACTCACACTATTAAGGCTGAGGAGTTATTTACGCTGGATACTAAAGAGATCTTACATCGTTTATATCACGAAGAAGATGTCACTCTTTATGAGCCTCAAGCAGTTGAATTTCATTGTACTTGTTCGCGTGAGCGCTGTGAAAATACATTAGTAACATTATCTAAAGAAGATGTGAACCACCTGTTGCAAGAACAGGGTAATATCGATATGGAATGCGAATATTGTGGAACCCATTACATCTTCACAGAGAGTGATATTAATAATATCAATAAGTTAAATGGCTCTGAATTGCACTGATTCGATTTAGCAAGGTGATTTTATCAAAAGGACGCTATTTTGCGTCCTTTTTTATTCAACAATTTTTCTGTAGTTTTGTGCATTAGCTCTCGTTCTTAACATAAAAAAATTATAAATTTTCAAAATATTGATAACAATCGCTGTTAATTACTCGTAACACCCTAATATTGCTCGTAGAAAGGTCTATTTATCAGGAGCGAAACTATGAGCGTTAAAGGTCTTACCCCTAAGGATCTCCAGCAGTACGGTATTAAGGACACAAGTGAAATCATTTATAACCCAAGCTATGAGCTGTTATTTAATGAAGAAACCCAGCCTGGATTAACAGGTTATGAACGAGGCACATTAACCTCGTTAGGCGCTATTGCCGTTGATACAGGTATATTTACTGGACGTTCTCCGAAAGATAAATACATTGTTCGTGATGATGTTACTCGTGACACAGTGTGGTGGGCTGATCAGGGAAAAGGTAAAAATGATAATAAGCCACTCTCACAAGAAGTGTGGTCTGACTTAAAATCATTGGTAACCAATCAGCTATCAGGCAAACGTTTGTTTGTTGTTGATGCATTTTGTGGTGCGAATGCGGATACACGTTTAAAAGTACGTTTTATCACGGAAGTTGCTTGGCAAGCTCATTTTGTTAAAAATATGTTTATTCGCCCTGAACAAGAAGAGCTGGAAAATTTTACACCAGACTTCATTGTGATGAACGGAGCAAAATGTACAAATCCAAATTGGAAGGAACAAGGACTTAATTCTGAGAACTTCGTTGCGTTCAATTTAACTGAACGCATTCAGTTAATCGGCGGTACTTGGTACGGTGGCGAGATGAAGAAAGGTATGTTCTCTATGATGAACTACTTCCTTCCTCTTAAAGGTATGGCTTCTATGCACTGCTCCGCAAACGTTGGCGAAAGTGGTGATGTGGCTATTTTCTTTGGTTTATCCGGTACAGGTAAAACAACCCTTTCAACGGATCCTAAGCGTAAGCTAATTGGTGATGATGAGCATGGTTGGGACGATGACGGTGTGTTTAACTTTGAAGGGGGTTGTTATGCGAAAACGATCCACTTATCAAAAGAAGCTGAACCTGATATCTATGGTGCAATTAAACGTGATGCACTATTAGAAAACGTGGTTGTGTTGTCGGATGGTTCTGTTGATTTCGACGATGGCTCAAAAACAGAAAATACTCGTGTTTCTTACCCGATTTATCATATCGATAATATCGTTAAACCAGTTTCTAAAGCGGGTCATGCTAAGAAAGTGATTTTCTTAACTGCAGATGCTTTTGGTGTGTTACCTCCTGTTTCACGTTTAACGCCAGAACAAACGCAATATCACTTTTTATCGGGTTTTACCGCTAAGCTTGCGGGAACAGAACGTGGTGTAACAGAGCCAACACCTACATTCTCAGCTTGTTTTGGTGCGGCATTCTTATCTCTACATCCAACACAATACGCTGAAGTATTAGTAAAACGTATGCAAGCATCTGGCGCAAAAGCGTATTTGGTTAACACCGGTTGGAACGGCACAGGTAAGCGTATCTCAATTAAAGATACTCGCGCTATTATTGATGCCATCTTAAATGGTGATATTGATAAAGCACCAATGACAACATTACCCGTGTTTGATTTAGAAATCCCAACAGCATTACCCGGTGTTAATAGTGAAATTTTAGATCCTCGTGATACTTATGCTGATAAAGCACAATGGGATGTGAAAGCAGACGATCTTGCTGATCGTTTTGTGAAAAACTTCGATAAATATACAGATACCCCAGCTGGCCAAGCACTGACAAAAGTTGGACCTAAGCGTTAATTGTTATTTGTATTAATAAAAAACACCAAATATCATAAAGTGTGATTTTGGTGTTTTTTTATTTTAAATAAAAAAAACCCTGAAATGCGAGAACATCTCAGGGGATAAAAAAAGAAAACAAAGTGAAATAGATTATTAGAGAAAAAGTGACTTTAGAGGGTGGTAACCCAACTATGCTGTTACTGGAGGTAAATCAAACAATAAAACTTCACTGTCTTCATCACCAACAAAACGGATCATATCTTCATCAGCAATAGCTACACCATCACTGGTGGTCGCAATTATGTCATTTATGGCTATTTTTCCTTTTACAACTTGTAGCCAAATATTGCGTCCCGCTTCTACTTGATATTGTGCTTCTTCACCTTTTTTCAGGTTCCAACGCCATAAGGTCATATCTTGGAATACTTTTAAAGAGCCATCACGGGCATTTGGCGACAAAATAAGCTGTTTACTTACTGTTGTATCAAAACGACGTTGATCGTAGCGTGGTGTGATACCGACAGTATTTGGCATAATCCAAATTTGGTAGAAATGTAGCCCTTGATCACTATTCGGATTATATTCTGAATGGGTGATCCCTGTACCTGCACTCATTATCTGAAACTCACCAGCAGGAACATTTTCTTTATTACCCATACTGTCTTTGTGCTCGATATTACCTTCAAGCACATAGGTTAATATTTCCATGTCTTTATGAGGGTGAGTACCAAAGCCTTCACCAGGTATTACGCGATCTTCATTAATCACGCGTAATGCAGAAAATCCCATAAAATCACGATCGTAATAGTTTGCGAAAGAGAAGGTATGCCAGCTATCTAGCCAACCATGATTAGCGTGTCCTCTTTCATTTGCTTTGCGTAGATAAATCATTATGTGTTTCCTTCTCATCAGTTGTTGAACACAGTTTACGCAATAGCACAAAGTAGAAAAGCGGAGGAATTTAACCTGAAGATCCAAATAATTTGAATAAAGAGAAACAAGAACATCGAATAAGTTTTAGAAAAGAAAAAAGCCAGCACCCGGCTGGCTAAATAAAACACTGGAAGCAATGTGAGCAATGTCGTTCTTTCATATCACCCTGAAGGTGGTGCGTCTGAAAGTGTTATTGATGATAATGGTTCTCAGTATCATTTGTAAAGCCTTTTTTTTAAGCAATATAGAAAAAAGCAATGAAAAGCTTTTAACTTACTGATTAACGAGTCGTTTTATTTTGATAATTTTTTAAAATAGTAATATAACCAAATAGTTAACAATATTTTTTATAAGGTTATTCATAGGGGGAAGGACAATAATTGCGCTATAAAACCAGAATAAAAGAAGGGATATGAGCCATTTTGAGCCGCTATTAAGGGATAAAACAAAATCCAGCTATCACTGATTGATGATAACTGGGTTTTGTTATGTATAACTTATAAGTTTATAGAATTATAAAACCAATATTTATAACTTTAATATTGGTACATTTATTCATTATTACTCAGAAAACGTTGATTTTGGTGTTGAAATAAGGCTCTGAGCACAGGCATACGCCGAACTCCATGCCCATTGGAAGTTATATCCACCTAACCAACCTGTTACATCCACTACTTCACCAATGAAATAGAGTCCTTTTACTTTAGTGGCTTCCATTGTTTTAGAGGAGAGGGCTCGAGTATCTACGCCACCTAGAGTGACTTCCGCAGTACGATATCCTTCAGTGCCATTAGGCTGAACTTGCCATTCTTGTAGCAACACTGCAATTTGAGTAATACGTTCATTGCTAAGTTGAGTGAGAGGAACATCAGGTAACTGTTTATTTTCTATCATTATTTCAATAAAACGCTTTGGTAATAAGCGAGATAATGTATTTTTTAATGATTGATTTGGGTGCTCTTGGCGTTTTTCTTGTAGAAGGTTTTCAAGATCAATATTCGGAAGTAAGTTAATACTTACATACTCTCCAGGTTGCCAATAACTAGAGATTTGCAAAATAGCTGGCCCTGAAAGGCCTCTGTGAGTAAAAAGAATGTTTTCTTTAAAACTCGTTCCACTTTTTGCTGTCACAATAGCGGGTACAGCAACGCCCGATAGTTGGCTAAATTGCTCAAGCTGAGGTTTATGCAATGTAAAAGGCACTAAGCCTGCACGAGTGGGTAAAACAGGAAGACCAAATTGTTCTGCGACTTTATAGCCAAAAGGAGTAGCACCTAAACCGGGCATAGAAAGCCCACCACTGGCAATGACAACAGAAGAGGTCACAATTGCTTTTCCATCAACAAAAACAGTGAAGTTTTCATTTGTTTTCTCGATTAACGTTACTTCGCTACGTAAGCGAACACTCACTTTTCCTTTTTGACACTCAGCAAGTAATAAATCCACAATTTGCTGTGCTGAATCATCACAAAAGAGTTGGCCTAATGTTTTCTCATGATAGGCAATGTTATGTTTTTGCACTAACTCAATAAAATCCCATTGCGTATAGCGAGCAAGTGCTGACTTACAAAAATGAGGATTCTCTGATAAATAGGCTGAAGGCTCAATATACATATTGGTAAAATTGCAACGACCGCCTCCTGACATAAGAATTTTTCGACCTACTTTTTTACCGTTATCTAGCACTAAAACAGATAATCCTGCTTGTCCTGCTAAAGACGCACAAAAAAGCCCCGCGGCACCTGCACCTATAATTACTGTATCGTATGATCCCACAATGATGTCTCGTTCTTGGTTTTCTCTGACTACTTAATCAATGATTTTCGCGTAAGATCAGAGTATTTTTGTAAAATTATATGGAGAAATCTGCATTTTTCACCTAAATTCGTATTAGCAAGGAAAAAAATTGTCAGAAATTTACTTTTTTTTTATTTTTATTAATTAAATGATATATAAGGAATTATCTTAAAAAGGCTCTGATTTTCTTGGTTATCAAATCAAAAAAAGGTTAAATTTCGCTTCCACCGTTCGCATTTGTCGCTGATAATGCGCCGCGTTCATGTCCAACTAACTGGCTTAACGTCTATGCTACATTTGTTTACTGACCTAGAATTTCATACAGGTTTAATGTTGGTTTTAGCACTGCTTTTTGTGCTATTTTATGAAGCTATTAACGGCTTCCATGATACCGCAAATGCGGTAGCAACTGTTATCTATACTCGTGCTATGCGTGCGCAATTTGCGGTCGTGATGGCGGGTGTATTTAACTTCCTTGGAGTTTTGCTCGGTGGTTTGAGCGTAGCTTATGCTATCGTTCACTTGTTACCGACAGATCTTCTGCTGAATGTGAGCTCAGGTCATGGTCTTGCTATGGTCTTCTCGTTGCTGTTAGCTGCTATTATCTGGAACTTAGGTACATGGTATTTCGGTATTCCAGCATCAAGTTCACATACGCTGATAGGTGCTATCATTGGTATTGGCTTAACAAATGCTATCGTGACAGATTCGTCTATCGTTGATGCGTTAAACATTCCAAAAATGATCAGTATCTTCCTATCTCTCATTCTTTCTCCAATTATCGGCTTGGTTATTGCGGGCGCGATGATTTTCTTACTGCGCCGTTACTGGAGTGGTACGAAAAAACGTCGTCGTATTCACCTGACACCAGCTGAACGTGAAAAACAAGATGGTAAGCGTAAGCCACCATTTTGGACTCGTACTGCACTGATTTTATCTGCGGTTGGGGTCAGTTTTTCTCATGGTGCAAATGATGGGCAGAAAGGTATCGGTCTTATCATGTTGGTATTAATTGGCGTGGCGCCTGCGGGCTTTGTCGTCAATATGAGTGCTAGCGGGTACGATATCACCAAAACACATGATGCCGTTGTGCACTTACAGCAGTATTATGAGAAGCATCAGCCAGCATTACAGCATGCTATCGAAAATACACCAGGAGTGTCAGCACAAACTGATCCTAGTGATACCGATTTTCATTGTAACAGCGCGAGAACGCCAATTGTTCTGAATCAAACAGAACAAATGCTGGCAAATATTAGTTCTTATGATGAACTAACAGCAGACCAGCGTGCTCAAATGCGTCGATTACTAATGTGTATCGCTGATACCGCAACAGAAGTGGCTAAATTACCTGAAACTAGCGCCCAAGATGCACGGTTCTTAAAAACATTGAGTCGTGACCTGCTAAACACTGTGGAATATGCACCGATTTGGATCATTGTTGCAGTGGCATTAGCGCTCTCTATTGGGACAATGGTAGGTTGGAAACGTGTTGCAGTAACGATTGGTGAAAAAATTGGTAAAAAAGGTATGACTTATGCTCAAGGGGTTTCTGCTCAGGTAACAGCAGCAGTGTCCATTGGTGTCGCAAGTTATACGGGTATGCCTGTATCAACAACACAAGTTTTGTCATCTGCCGTTGCAGGTACAATGATTGTAGATGGTGGTGGAGTTCAATCGAAGACGATAAAAAATATCGGACTTGCTTGGATCTTAACATTACCAGTTAGCATTGGTTTATCAGGTTTACTTTATTGGATATCACTGACATTCATTGTGAATGGCTGATAAACAATAAATTACCCAAGTTTGTTTATAAACGGTGACTTTTAGTCACCGTTTTTTTGTTTTTGTCACCTACCAAATAAGCATCGCAATTAAACTTGCTACAGCCAAAATACAAAAACGGCTAACAAGATAAAATTGCCGATAAATTCGCTCGCAACGCATAATCACTTCAGGATTATGATGGTTGGTATATTGACGTTGGTTGATGTAGCGGATAAGTCGCAATTGTTTTGAAAATTGCCCATGCATAGTAAAAAACCCATTACCATCTACTGATTGATAGAGTAACGGATCAGATTGGCGCAGTATTGTGAGTAACACCCGAATAGATGAAAAATAACGCATCATATTAATCAGGCAAAGAATACAGAGCGCCCAAAAGATAACAATGACATTAAACATAATCCCCTCCCTAGAATAATAGATTCAGAGATGAGAAAACCTTTACCCATAGAGGTTATTTTTTCTCTTATTTAAGTTTAGGTGAAATTAAGCAATAAACAAAAGTGACGTGTTCAAGTTGTTTCCTTTTTCAAAAAAATGGATAAAAAATAACTCTAAAAGGGTGTTTTTGTTGTTTTTTATACTCAATTCTCATTATTATGATGATATTGTCGGTGAATGACATCGTGATAATCTAAAATGGTGTATATTGTTATTTATCGATAGATGCTTTCTTGATGAATTTGACATAAGTTGTGATCAAGACGACATCTAACTTTCATCTTAAAACGTTATATTTAATACATAGGATTTAGGCTTAACCGCCTTTCCAACCGATTAATCAGCTTATGGAAGGAGTTCACGATGGCTTATAAGCATATTCTAGTGGCAGTTGATTTATCCCCTGAGAGTAACGTCTTAGTACAGAAAGCTGTATCTATGGCAAAACCCTATAATGCCAAAGTTTCCTTAATTCACGTTGATGTTAACTATTCTGATCTTTATACCGGTCTAATTGATGTCAACCTCGGTGATATGCAACAACGTATTACTGATGAAACCCGTAACGCGTTAAAAGACCTCTCAGATAAATCAGGTTATGAAATTCAGGAAACCTTGAGTGGTAGCGGTGATTTAGGCCAAGTTCTGGTTGATGCGATTAAAAAATACGATATGGATTTAGTTGTTTGCGGTCATCACCAAGACTTCTGGAGCAAATTGATGTCATCAGCACGTCAATTAATTAATACTGTGCATGTTGATATGTTAATTGTTCCTCTGAAAGATGATGAAGAATAATCGCTTGCTTGTTTAAGCAAAAAAAATGCCTGCTTATGCAGGTATTTTTTTGTCTAAAATTCCTATTTTTCCTGCTGTTAAGTGGAGTCAACCTTTTTTTTTTGTCTAATTATGAAAAAAATGTCTTGAAGTGTGAATGTATTTTAATGATATATTCAAGAAGCAAAACAACATCAACCTCACAAAACCCAAAAATATTCCGAATAAATGAGGTTATGCCAACATCACATTACACAAAAAAGGAATAGCGGAATGAATATATCTGGCTCATTGTCTTCGTTTTTAGAAGGGGTAGAAAAATATAACGCTCATCAACCTGAGTATCATCAGGCTGTTCGTGAAGTTTTTACCACTTTGTGGCCTTTTTTAGAAAAAAATCCACAATATCGTGAACAATCATTACTTGAGCGCTTAGTTGAGCCTGAACGTATTATTCAGTTTCGCGTTTGTTGGTTAGATGATAAAGGGCAAGTGCAAGTTAACCGTGCATGGCGTATCCAATTTAACTCAGCTATCGGGCCTTACAAAGGTGGTATGCGTTTTCATCCTTCTGTGAATCTCTCTATCCTAAAATTCTTAGGGTTTGAGCAAACATTTAAAAATGCCTTAACGACATTACCAATGGGTGGCGCGAAAGGTGGCTCTGACTTTAATCCTAAAGGCAAAAGCCATGGGGAAGTTATGCGTTTTTGTCAGGCTTTAATGACTGAACTTTATCGTCATTTAGGGGCTAACACAGATGTTCCAGCAGGAGATATTGGTGTGGGCGCGCGTGAAGTTGGCTTTATGGCAGGCATGATGAAAAAACTGTCTAATAGTAATGAATGTGTATTTACAGGCAAAGGCCTTTCATTCGGAGGCAGTTTAATCCGCCCAGAAGCCACTGGATATGGTTTAGTTTACTTTACTAATGCGATGCTTAAACGTCATGGTATGTCTCTTGAGGGGATGCGTGTGGCAGTTTCTGGTGCAGGTAATGTAGCGCAATTCACTATCGAAAAATGCTTAGAGCTAGGCGCTAAGGTTATCACAGCATCCGATTCAGGTGGTACGGTTGTTGATGAAGCCGGATTTACTACTGAAAAACTCGCACGTTTAACTGAAATTAAAAATAATTATGGTCGTGTTGAAGAGTATGCGAAAGAATTTGGTTTAACCTATCTTGAAGGGCAACAACCTTGGGCTGTTCCTGTTGATATTGCTCTACCTTGTGCAACACAAAATGAATTAGATATAGAGGCGGCAAAAGTCTTGATAAAAAATGGCGTTAAAGCCGTTGCTGAAGGTGCGAATATGCCAACAACGATTGCAGCAACAGATGCCTTTATCGAAGCAGGTGTCCTTTTTGCACCAGGAAAAGCTGCCAATGCGGGAGGGGTTGCAACCTCTGGTTTAGAGATGGCGCAAAATGCAGCTCGTTTAAGCTGGAAAGCCGAAAAAGTGGATGCTCGTTTACATCACATTATGTTAGATATTCACCATGCTTGTGTGAATTACGGTGGTGAAGGTAAGCAGACTAATTATATTCAAGGTGCGAATATTGCAGGCTTTGTTAAAGTTGCGGATGCAATGCTGGCTCAAGGTGTGCTGTAAATCTCATTGATTCTGAACGGGTGTTTAACACCCGTCAGATCTCAAACTAATTTCTTTATCCTTGTATGTCAGTGTTTACACACAAGGGTAAATATCAAAACGGTGATTTTTTGTTGTTATATTGGCATGTGCAGGCTGATTATTTAATGGCTCAGCATAATCAGGACGTTTTACGACAACACGTTTTTTTGCCAAGGTCATTGCGGGTTCTAGCAGGGCATCTGCATCTTCATCAGCACCGACTAAAGATTGGAACACTCGCATCTCTTTTTTTACTAATGCGCTTTTTGCTTTATGTGGGTACATCGGATCAAGATAGACAACATCAGGAGGAGGTGTGATCTCAGTGAGTGCTTGGGCAGAAGAAGCATGAATTAACGTCATTCTCTCTTGCATCCATTCACCAATGTTAGCATCGAGATAAGCACGTTTTAAGCCATCCTCAAGTAATGCAGCAACCACGGGGTGACGCTCTACCATTCTGACTTTGCAACCAATAGACGCTAAGACAAACGCATCACGACCAAGTCCTGCGGTTGCATCAATTACATCAGGCAGATAGTCTTTTTTGATCCCAACTGCTTTTGCCACCGCTTCACCTCGACCACCGCCAAATTTACGACGATGCGCCATGGTACCCTCTACGAAATCAACATAGATGCCACCTAGTTTAGGTTCATCTTGTTTGCGTAATTCAAGGTGAGTTGGTGTTAACACTAAAGCCATTGTTTGCGTTTCGTCGTGAACTAATCCCCAACGTTGCGCTAAATCAGATAAGGCGCTGTTATCAGCGCCTTCTTCACAAAGTAAACAGATATTCACATATCATCCTTTAATGCCGTAGCCTTTAAGCATAGCATCAAGTTTTGGCTCACGACCACGGAAGCGTTTGAACAGTTCCATTGGCTCTTCAGAACCGCCACGAGTTAAAATATTATCTAGGAATGATTGGCCTGTTTCGCGGTTAAAAATCCCTTCTTCGGAGAAACGAGAGAAGGCATCCGCTGCAAGCACATCAGCCCATAAATAGCTGTAATAACCTGCGGCATAACCACCTGCAAATATATGGCTAAAGGCATGAGGAAAACGAGCCCAAGGTGTTGACGGAACGACAGATACTTGATCTTTCACACTGGTTAAGGTTTCCATTACACGCGCCCCTTTTGCTGGGTCATATTCTGCATGTAAACGGAAATCAAATAGACCAAATTCTAGTTGACGTAACACAAACATTGCAGACTGATAATTTTTTGCTTTAAGCATATTATCAAGCATTGCCTGTGGTAATGGCTCACCAGTTTCATAATGACCCGAAATAAAGGCTAATGCTTCTGGCTCCCAGCACCAGTTTTCCATAAACTGGCTTGGTAATTCAACCGCATCCCATGGCACACCGTTAATACCAGCAACATCAGCAGTATCAATTTGCGTTAACATATGATGTAAGCCATGACCAAACTCATGGAACAGTGTGGTGACTTCGTTATGAGTAAACAGTGCAGGTTTACCACCTACAGGTTTATTGAAGTTACAGGTGAGATAAGCAACAGGGTTTTGTAGCTTGCCATCGGCATGACGCATTCTTCCCATGCAGTCATCCATCCAAGCACCACCACGTTTGTGTTCACGTGCATACAAATCAAGATAGAAGCTACCGCGCAAGGTGTTACTTTCATCGTAAAGCTCAAAGAAACGAACATCATCATGCCAAGTGTCGATGTCGTTACGCTCTTTAGCTGTTAAACCATAGATACGATGAACAACTTCAAATAAGCCACTTAAAGCACGTTGTTCAGGGAAGTAAGGACGCAGTTGCTCATCATCGATTGAGAACAGGTGTTGTTTCTGTTTTTCGCTGTAATAAGCCAAATCCCATGATTCTAATTTATCAACACCATAGTGCTCTTTTGCAAATTGGGTGAGTTCAGCTAACTCTTCTTTACCTTGTGGGTGAGCGCGTTGTGCTAAGTCATTTAAAAAACTAAGGACTTGTTCTGGAGACTCTGCCATTTTAGTGGCGAGTGACTTTTCAGCGTAATTTTTGAAACCAAGGAGTTGAGCGAGTTCGTGGCGTAATGCAAGGATCTCAGCGATAATTTCGCTGTTATCCCACTGACCTGCATTTGGGCCTTGATCAGAGGCTCGCGTACTATAAGCGATACTCATCTCTTTTCTTAGTTCACGATTATCAGCATATGTCATGACAGGCAGATAGCTTGGCATATCAAGCGTTAATAGGTAGCCTTCTTGCTCTTTAGCTTGTGCGATAGCTTTTGCAGCATCAATAGCACTTTGAGGCATACCGGATAAATCTTCTACATCAGTGATTAGTTTAGACCAACCCATCGTTGCATCTAATACGTTATTTCCATATTTAGCGCCTAACTCAGACATACGCGCGCTGATTTCACCAAAACGCTGTTGTTTCTCTTTGGGTAAGCCGATACCTGATAATTCAAAGTCACGTAATGCGTTTTCAATCGCTTTTTTTTGAGGTTGAGTTAATGCATTAAAATTAGCACTTTCTTTAATTGATTTATAAGCTTGATATAAACCTTCATGTTGTCCCATCCATGTACTGAATTCAGACAGCAATGGTAAACTTTGCTCATAGGCTTCACGTAGTTCAGTACTATTTTTGACAGAGTTTAAATGGCTGACTGGAGACCAAACTCGAGAAAGTTTATCGCCCGCTTCTGCTAATGGTTGGCAAAGGTTATCCCAGTTAAATTGAGTATTTTCAGCCAGTAATTTTTCAACTGTTTCACGGTAAGTTGTTAACACTTCTTTTAATGCAGGAACAACATGTTCTGGTTTGATCTGGGAAAATGCAGGTAATCCCGTTGTGCTAAGTAATGGATTTGACATAAAAAACATCCTGTATTTTGGTTTGCAGTGACGTAAAAAACACCACTGAGTTTATTCGTTATAGATAGTAAGATGAGGATGAAACTGTATAAGTTCAATAGTATCGCGGTAATTATCCGAAGTTTTACTCAAAAACGGGATTATTTTATTTGAAAGGGGTTTTATTGATTTGATGCACTTGGGATTAAAAATAATTCAGCGTATAATCATCCCGTTATTTCCTTTTGACCCATTCAAAAATGGAAGATCATCGTCCCCGGTGGGGCGGCTGGACTTCAAATCCAGATGGGGCCGCCAGCGGTCCTTGGCAGGTTCGACTCCTGTGATCTTCCGCCACTTCTTATTTCATCACTTCTTTCTAATAAAGCATCTAATTCTTTCTTTATCATATTGTTTTTCATAGTCTTGCATAACGTATAGAGAGTGGAGGCAATTCGATGAGCGAAAATCTTTCTAAAGCACCACAGGGCGAATATTGCAGTACTGAAAGATTTGCTGAAAAGAGGTAAGCAGAAGAAGTAGCTTTCTAGTTTACGTGATGCTTTGCTTCCTAATCTTCTCTCCAGATAACTAACGGCTCATAATAACAGATATATATTAAGAACCAGTTAGTATTAGCTGATTTTTACAGGTTTTAGTTGAATTGATTTTCTAGCTAGAAATCAGTCTTAGAAAAACCGGTCATACCATCTAGCTCCATTTCGCGCCCTAATGCGGTCATTGGATGGACAATTATCAGGCCCCGTACAGTTTTCTTTAGCTTGCCAATATCCGCTTGTTCTTTCTTAGTAATGAGGCGTTTGAATGGCATATCTTCTAATTTTTGTGCTTCTTTACTGAGTTTATTGTTACGTACTGCTTTCAGACGAGCGATTTCAGTTTCCAGTTCTACTTTTTCTTTTTCAAACTCTGCGTATTTTTCCGCTTTTTCCTCTTCATCTGGCAGTGAGATATTTGCCATTTTATGACGAATAAGATCTAAACGGTCGCTAAGGAGTTTGATTTTTGCTTTTTCGATTTCTTTCATTATTAATTAACCGTGAACAAGTTTCTTGTTGGTAAGTATACACCATTCTAGATTGGGGCGTGAGAAGGGGGATAGATAGTCTGCTTTGCACCAAAGCAGACATTGCATCACTATTTTTTCTTATTAAGCATCGACTTTAAATCAGCAAAAGGATTATAGGTTGCTGCACCTACATCATCTTGTGCATCTTCACCAGCGACAACAGTTGTGCCATATTGGTCTGCTTCTGTGTATTTAGAGTGTTCGTGATCATGGCAAAACAGACATAATAATTCCCAGTTACTGCCGTCTTCTGGGTTATTGGTATGGTCGTGATCAATATGATGAACGGTTAGTTCACGCAGGTTTGAGTAAACAAACTCACGAGCACAACGTCCACATACCCACGGGTAGATTTTCAGTGCTTTTTCACGGTAGCCACTTTCTAACCGTGCATAGTTTTTTGGGATCAGAGCCATTGTTAGTATTACCTGTAATAGAAAGCGTTTTACGATAGTGTTTCCAATATACTCTGAATGCCATGATAGGTTCAAATGTTGCTATCTTCATTTCTTACAACCTGATGCACTCTTAGAAATTACAGGTATAATTTCATAAATTCTTGAGCAAATTTAGGCATAAAAATGGCAAAACTTACCTTACAAGAGCAAATGTTAAAAGCAGGGCTTGTGACCAGTAAAAAAATGGCAAAAGTCCAAAGAACGGCAAAAAAATCACGTGTTCAAGCGCGAGAAGCAAGAGAAGCCGTAGAAGAAAATAAAAAAGCTCAACTTGAGCGCGATAAATTGCTTAGTGAGCAACAAAAACAAGCGACTTTATCTAAAGAATATAAAGCGCAAGTTAAGCAACTTATTGAGATGAATAGAATTACGCCAACAAAAGGTGATATTGACTTTAATTTCACTGACAATAATGTAATTAAAAAAATTGCGGTGGATAAACTGACGCAATCTCAATTAATTAGTGGACGTCTTGCTATTGCTCGTCTGGATAATGCAAATAAAACGGAGTACGCGATTATTCCTGCCAGTGTTGCAGATAAAATTACACAAAGAGACGTGGACTGTATCTTGTTAAATAACGCACTGAGCGAGACAGAACAAGATGAAGACGATCCTTATGCTGATTTTAAAATCCCAGATGATTTAATGTGGTAGTAAGTAACGTAGCTTATTAACTCAAAGGCATAGTCTGTATAAGCATTGTGCTTTATACTGCATCTGGAAATTTTTGTAGATAAACGATTAAGTAGGCGATAATGGCAATGAACGGAATAATCACAAAGTGGTTTGAAGATAAAGGTTTTGGATTTATTAAAGATGAAAACGGGGATAACCGTTATTTTCATGTGATTAAAGTTGCCAACCCTGCTTTGATAAAAACAGATGCAAATGTCACGTTTGAGCCGACCACCAATACCAAAGGCCTGTCTGCTTATGCGGTTAAAGTGATCCCAGACAGCAAATATGTTTATATTGCAGGTGAGCGCGTTAAATTGACATCAATTAAATCATTTCGAATTTATAGCGAAGATGTGCCTGCAGATACACATATCAATAAAGAAAATACCGTACTTTCTGTTGGTACTTTAATGAATAGCATCAGACCAAAGTCAGCGGATGGTGCGACTAATATGCGCACGTTGAGAAAGCTGGCGATCATGACAATGCACGGAACAGAGATAGTTTTTACTGAAGATGAACTTGATATCGATGAAACAGTAAAAGCACTTAAACTGTAAATATCGATATTTAAAACGGGCTCTCGCAACGCGCTTTTATTGGTGCTTGGCTAATAGGGTGAACAAAATGAAGCTCACTCGCATGAAGCATAAGTCGCGGAGTCCGTTCAGTTCTTTTAGTTTCTTTTATTTTTTTATTCAAGTAATAGTCGCTCCCACCATATAAATCACACCCTAAAATAGGATGGCCTATAAACTGGCTGTGGATACGAAGTTGATGAGTTCTTCCTGTTTCAGGGGTAAATTGTACCCGAGTTAGAGGCAATAACGTCCTATCTTCTAACATATGATAAAAACGCTCAATAACGTGATAACCAGAGCGAGCTGGCTTTCCATTAATAGGGCAAATAGACATGCGTGGGAACAGAGCTGGATCTTTTGCAATTGGAGCATTAATCACTCCTTCATTTTCTTTCAAATGACCACACAGTAGTGCGTTGTATACCTTGGTTACACTGCGTTGGCTAAATTGCTGACACAAAAGCGCATTGATTGCTTTATTGAGTGCCACAACCATCAATCCAGATGTACCAAAATCAAGTCGATGAACAAGCGTACATCCCGGAAATAGCTTCACTAATCGATAATGTACCGAGTCGATATTTTGTGGGTTTTTTCCTGATAAACTCAATAGTCCTGTCGGTTTATTGATAAGGACTAAGTACTCGTCTTGATAAAGGATCTCGATTTCATCATGGCAAGGTGGGGCAATAAAAGTATCGATAATCGTAGACATCAGCCTATCCGCAGAAAAAGAAGAAAGTGGATGATAGCGAATTTTAGGTTAACAGGCGAATGTAGAGATATACTCTTAGTAATTTTATAGTAATTGAATATGACGAGTATTAACGTTAATCCTTGGGGAGAATTTATGAACAATGAAATCCATTTTAAATATTATGACATGGTAGAAGAGTATTCACTGGAATCAACCGATCCTGTTGCTGAAGCAGAAGAAGATGGGCTTGCTCTCTATTTTCAATTATTACTCACTCGATTAATGAATAACGAAGAAATTAGTGAATCGGCACAACAAGAGATGGCAAAAGAAGCGGGTATTAATAAAAAACGCATTGACGATATTGCGATGTTTCTTAATCGCTGGGGTAATGAATAGCACGTATTGGGCTCATTGATCGTGGGCTCAATAATCTCTCAATTCACAAAAAATAACTCTGTTCCTACATAACTGTATGATTTAACGTATACTCGTTATCTATTTTATTGCACATAAGCGCACGAAAAGAGCTGGCATATTTTTGGGATGTTCGCTCCTTTATAGAGTGTTTTATATTCAATTGGTTGGGTGAGATATGTTGGATTTCTTAAAAAATTATGACAATTTAACGATCAGCGAAAAAAAAGTATTAAAATATCTCACCGATAATATTGCGGATATACCCTATTTAAATATTAATGATTTAGTTGCAAAAACTTTTGTATCAAAAACGGTGATTATTAATTTATCGCAAAAGTTAGGATTTAGTGGATTTAAAGAGCTTAAATTCCAAATTAATAATTATATCTTGGCTCAAAATAAAGTTGAGAAAACGAGTACCGCCTCTTATAAAAAGCAATTAGAAAAGAATATTAATAAAACATTTACCTTAATTAATGAAGAGCAAATTCGGGAATGTGCGAAAACCTTACGTCACTCTAGGAATATTTTTATTGTTGCAAGGGGAACGAGTAAAGCAGTCGGTTATTACCTTGAACACCTTCTGTTTGCTTTGGGACTACATTGCTTTTTTATTAATGATTACAACTTATCTGACTCGTTTACTCGCCTTGTTAATGAAGATGACACTGTTATCTTTATTTCCCTTTCTGGTGGCACAAAAAAAATTATAGAAACAGCAAAAATCGTACAGTTAAAAGATGCTAATATTATTAGTATGACAGCATTTAATACCAATGAATTAACCAGTTACGCAAGCCATGCTCTGTTTTGTTTTGCTGATAATCACGATACAAAAAAAGATGATACTAAATCACGTATTGGCTTTTTTATGCTGGTGGATTTACTGATAAATGAGCTAGAAACACTACTTTAAGTTCTAATAAACTGATCATTCTATTAGTTAAATATTCTTTTTATTCTTAATGTGTAAAAAGCATTAATCTATCTGATTAAAATACTCATAAGTTATTTTAAAATAACCTTCTTTTTCAATATAGATATTAATATCTAGGATCAATCTTTATTGCTGAAATAAAAAATTGTTTATTATTATTAATTAAATCGTTTATTAAAAAGACCTAAGTCATAAAAAATGACATGAGATAATATTTAAAACCGCTACGTCATTCATTTCCTATAATCCCTAAGTTAGAGTACCTCGGTAATTCTTTTATATTCGAGAAGTCATAAGGAAAAAAATATGGCCAGGAAAAAGTTCAGCGAGTCTATTCAGCGCTTTGGTAGAACCCTACTTCTACCAATCGGTGTATTAGCGCCTATCGGTATGATCTTGGGGATCAGTGGTGCTTTAGTTCAGTCTTATATGATTGCACGCTTTCCTTTCTTAGGAAATGAAACAGTCAATGCTTTATTAGTCAGTATCCGTTCTATTGCAGGTGTGGTGTTTGACAATATTCCACTTCTATTTGCAATGGGGGTGGCGTATGGAATGAGTCATAAAGATAAGGGAATTGCGGTCTTTGCCTCTGTGGTGGGCTATTTAACCTTGATAAGTACAATCAATATCTGGTTGGTATTGACTGGAAAGCTGGCTGATCCTGCCATTATGACGCAGGTTGGGCAAATTAAGGTTCTGGGTATACAAACCATGAATATTAGTGCCGCCGGAGGGATTATCACAGGATTAATCGCTGCATGGGCTACCGATAAGTTTTATAACCTTGAATTGCCAACAGCATTTGCCTTCTTCTCAGGGAAAAAATCTGTCGCCATTATTATGGTCGGATTAATGATTGGTGTGGGTGCATTGTTGCCATTTATTTGGGAAGTATTAGTCATGGGCTTAACTAAGCTCTCGGCTGTCTTCTTAAGTCCTGTTGGGCCTTTCTTTACTGCGGGTGGTGAGCGTCTATTTATCCCATTTGGTTTACACCACGTCTGGAATGTTCTGTTTAGATTTACCGAAGCCGGTGGTTCTTATGTGATTGATGGGCAAACCTATGTGGGTGTTGTTCCAGCAATGACAGAAGTATTATTTAACCAAGGTCCAAGTAGTGAATATTGGGCAATGATGCCAAGCCTGACGCGTTTTATGGCTCAGCAACAAATGTTGGTTACGTTGTTCTTATTCCCTGCGATTGCATTAGCAATTTATAAAACCTCGAAAAAAGAGAACCGTGCTGAAGTTAAATCGATGCTAGTGACGATGGTTTTAACTGCAATGTTAGGTAACGTAACCGAACCTCTTGAATTTACCTTCGTCTTTATCGCACCGTTACTTTATTTAATTTACGCGATTATTGTGGGTATTGGCGCAGTTCTACTCTCTTTTGCTGGTGTTGCAATTGGTTATATCCGAGGCACAGTCTTTGACTTCACTATCTTTGGTTTACTCTACGAACATACTAATTGGATCTTTTTAGTGCTGATTGGTAGCACACTGGCTGTTGTGACCTACTTTATTTTCTACTGGGCTATCGTCAAATTTGATATCAAAACCCCAGGTAGAGAAGAATCAAGCAATATGAAAAACACACTAATCAAAGAAAAACGTTATGGCGAAATTGCAGAAATCTTAATTCAAGCGTTAGGTGGCAAACAAAATATCCGTAATGTTGATAACTGTATTACGCGATTACGTATTGATATTAATGAAGTAAATCAAATAGACAAAGAATTAATGTTGGAGTCTGGCTGTACAGCATTCTTCTTTCCGGCAGCAAACCATGTCCATGTCGTTTATGGCCCTAAAGTCGAATTTGTTCGCAATGCTGTTGATGACGCAATGAAGAAATAAAAAGGATACATGATGAGAGCGTTATACGATTCTAAAAGTAAAACAATCGACGATCGCGGTATAAAAAATCTGCTGTCCAATGAAGCTAAATATTCAACTTGGTTGATGTTTGAAGCCATGTTAGCGCAAGCACAAGCTGAATACGGTTTTATTCCACAGTCTGCCGCAGATGAAATTAAAGAAAAGGCGATTATTGAGAATATCGATTTTGAAGAGATGAACCGTATTTATCAAAAAATCGGTCATGGCTTTGTGCCTTTTTTAAAAGTACTGGTGAATGCATGTTCTGAAGAGAGTGGTAAATATGTGCACTATGGCATTACCACACAAAATATACAGCAAAGTTCACAGCTGTATATGATGAAAACCGTACACAACAAATTTATGTTGTTGTTAAGCGAGATCATCGAAAACTTATCAAATCTCGCTGAAAGAACAAAACATATGGTGATGGCAGGTAGAACACACGGTCGTCATGCTATTCCTATTACTTACGGCTATAAAGTGTCGGTTTGGATCAGTGATTTTATTGATTGCTACCAACGAATGAAAGAGAGTGAAAAGCGCGTATTCACTATTATGATGGGCGGTGCAGTAGGTGCTTTTAACTCAATGCCTGAAGTGGGGATGAAAGTACAAAAACGCGTTGCTGAATTAGTGGGTATGCAAGCAATGGAAGTCCCATCACGTAATCTAAGTACGCATAAATTAGAATATATGATGAACTTGGCACTGATGGCTAACATCTGCCATAAAATTGGTGAAGAAGTGTATAGCACCACGTTAGAAGAAATTGCTGAGGTTTCTGAAGGATTCACAAAAGGTACTGTCGGTAGTAGTACAATGCCTCATAAAATTAATCCCAAATTGGCCAAAGGAATTATCGCTAACTCACAGAAACTGTACTCATTACCGAATGTGGGAATGTACTCTGCGGTAAGACCTTATGAAGGTGACAGTAGCTCTTATATGTTATTTGATGGCTTAATTGAAGAAGCGTTAGAATTAACAACAGAAATTCTATTAAGAACGGAAGAGCTTTCAAGAACCATCGTTCCTCATGAAGAGAGAATGCTACATAACGTGATGAGAAATAAAGGGTTAGATAATACAGAATACGTTATGATGAAAATGGCAGAAAAATTAGGTAAAGATAAAGCGCATTCACTGTTATATGAAGAAGCGATTAAAACGGCAGCAGATGGTGAAGATTTTTATACTAACTTGATGAAGAACGAAACTATTACTGCAGCTTTCAATGCAGATGAAATCAAGGCCATGCTCGATCCTCGTTCTTATATCGGTTTATCCGTTGAACTTGCTGAGAAAGAAGCAAAACGTGGATTAGCGATTTCTCAAGAAATTAAACAAAGTTATAAATAAGTAGTAAAAACCATCAAGTATCCATAAATAAATTATTATCAGTTAAGTCGAGAGCCACTCATTTTGAGTGGCTCTTTTTTTATTTGAGAAGTAACAAAAATGACTCTTTCCTATAAAAAGAACGACATCTTCAAAAATATAAAACAATGTTTTATATTTTTATTGATGGTTGTGTTTTTTATTGATATCGTGTCCCTATAAAAGTGATGCATTTTCACACATTATCATTAATGCCTATCAAGGCTAGGAATTGAGGTTCATTATGCAAACTCGTCAAAGCATTCATAGCGACCATGCCAAACAATTAGATACAGAAGGCCTGCGCCGCGAGTTTCTGATAGAAGAAGTTTTTAGCCCAAATAAACTGACTATGACTTATAGCCATATCGACCGAATTGTATTTGGCGGAATTATGCCAGTGGACTCTCCGCTCACTTTTTCTAATGAGTTAGGGAAGTCTTTTGGTGTCACCTATTTCCTAGAACGCCGTGAATTAGGCCTTATTAATATTGGTGGCGCTGGTGTGATTACGGTTGATGGTACAAACTATGAAGTGGGTAAAGCAGAAGCTCTTTATGTAGGAAAAGGTGCTCGTGATGTCAGCTTTAAGAGTGTTGACTCTGCTCATCCAGCTAAATTCTATTATAATAGCGCACCCGCACATACCACTTATCCAACACGTAAAATCACACAAGATCAGGCTTCTCCTGAAACATTAGGGGACGCAAGCACCAGTAATCGCCGTACTATTTATAAATATTTAGTCCCTAACGTATTACCGACTTGCCAATTAGTGATGGGGATGACTCAGTTAGAGGAAGGAAGTCTTTGGAATACCATGCCTTGTCATACACATGAACGCCGTATGGAAGTCTATTTCTATTTCAATATGAAAGAAGATGCTGCGGTATTCCATATGATGGGTAAACCGGATGAAACTCGCCATTTATTAGTTCATAACGAGCAAGCCATTATTTCACCAAGTTGGTCTATTCACGCAGGTGTTGGAACACAAGCCTATACCTTTATTTGGGGTATGGTGGGTGAGAATCAGGTCTTTAGCGATATGGATCATGTTGCAGTTCGCGATCTGCGCTAATCAGATAAATGTATTACTCATAATAAAGTAGCTACCAACTATATGAAGTGGTGGTACATATTTCTTATATTCGAGGTAATAGTATGATCCTGAATGCATTTGATCTGAAAGGTAAAGTCGCCATTGTAACTGGCTGTAATACAGGTTTAGGCCAAGGTATGGCATTAGGGCTTGCTCAAGCTGGCTGTGATATCGTGGGGATCAACCTTGTTGAACCGACAGAGACTATCGCCGAAGTAAAAGCTCTCGGTCGTCGTTTTTTAAGTTTACAAGCTGATGTGAGTAAAACGAACGAATTGCCAGGGCTGGTGGATAAAGCCGTTACTCATTTCGGCCATGTTGATATTTTAGTCAATAATGCCGGTATCATTCGTCGAGAAGATGCGATTAATTTTACAGAGAAAGATTGGGATGATGTTATGGATCTCAATATTAAAAGTCTCTTTTTTATGTCTCAAGCAGTGGCTAGAAAATTTATTGCTCAAGGTACTGGCGGTAAAATTATTAATATTGCATCAATGCTCTCATTCCAAGGTGGCATACGTGTGCCGTCTTATACTGCATCTAAAAGTGGTGTTATGGGCGTAACCCGTTTGTTAGCAAATGAATGGGCAAATAAAGGCATTAATGTGAATGCTATCGCTCCGGGCTATATGGCAACAAATAACACTGCGGCTCTACGTGCTGATGAAGAACGTAATGCGGCTATTTTAGAGCGTATTCCTGCTGAGCGTTGGGGCGTTCCAAGTGACATGATGGGGCCTGTTGTTTTCTTAGCATCTTCAGCTTCTGATTATATTAATGGTTATACCATTGCAGTTGATGGTGGTTGGTTAGCGCGTTAATACGCTATTGTTGAAGAAGGCGCCCAAAGGCGCCTTTTTTCGTTGAGCGGGGAATAAGGAGGTTGCATGTTTTTTGAAAATTATTGGATTGCCCAAGGTATTGGTGTTCTCGGGTGCCTTATTGGTGCAACTGCCTTTATGCAACGACAAGATAGTAAACTTAGATTTCAGCTCACGCTCAATGGCCTTTTGATGTCTATTCATTTCTTTTTGATAGGCTCAACGGTAGGAGCCATTAACTGTTTGCTTTGTGCAATACGAAATTGGGTGTCGGGCTATTCGCGTAATATTGGGATCATGTTGATCTTTATTGCTTTAGCGTGGTTTTTAGTGATCCCAAAAATCATACATCCAATACAGTTCTTAACGTTATTTGCGACGACGTTAACAACCTATGCATTATTTCGCTTTAACGGCATTGCGCTTAGATTGTGTATGTTAACTAGTACGCTATGTTGGTTAACGCATAATATTTGGGCAGGTTCAATTGGTGGAATAGTACAAGAAAGCCTTTTCTTAATTGTGAATAGTCGAACAATTTTTAAGCTATATAAAGCGAAATTACAGAGTTCGTTATGACAAAGAGAAATAAAAAAATCCATCAATTTTATTAATGGATTTTTATTATAAACAAAGAATTAGGTTTGATTTTTAAATATTTTCAGCCAAGACATTGGTATCAGTGTAGCTAAAAGGGTAGTCGTGGAAACCTAATCCAGCAGAAATATTGGCTGCCGCTTCATGTAATTGCGCAATTAACGCAGCTTTATTTTCTTCTTGGAAACGGATCAAAGGTAAAGATAAAGAGAGTCCGGCAATAATTCTGCCCATGCGACTATAAATAGGCACAGCAAAACAGCGCAAGCCGTGTTCCATTTCTTCTTTATCTTCTGCGTAACCTTGTTTGCGAACTTGTTCTAATTCAACAAGTAAAGCATCGATATCTTTCAGAGTGTATTTTGTAAAAGGTTCAAAAGTTACATTAGCTAAAATAGCGCGAATTTCCGTTTCTGGTAGCCAAGCCAGCATGATTTTACCTAGCCCAGTGCTATAAAGTGGACGGCGACGACCAATGCGAGAATACATCTGTAAATTGTATTCAGAGTCTATTTTATGCAGATAAACAATGCTGTCTTCGTCTAATGTACCAAGGTGAAGCGTTTCTTTGGTCAGTTTTCCAAGGCGATACATTTGCTCATCAGCAAGTTTAATCAAGTCTTGGTTTTCAAGTGCTTTTGCGCCTAACTCAAATAATTTTAAGTTAAGAGAATACTTATCTGTTTCCCCTTCTTGGGAAACATAGCCTAATGTTTTCATCGTTTGTAAAAAACGATAGACGGTGCTTTTAGACATCATGATCCGCAAGGATAACTCTGTCACACCAATCACTTTTTCCTCGCCAAGTGCTTGTAATATAGCGAATACTTTGAGTACAGAGGAAACTGAATCAGGAGTGTTTTCTATTTCAGACATTGTGAGTCCTAAAAAATGATTTATTGTTTCATTATATTTGAAATACCATAAAAATTATAGCGCTTAACGATGATGATTCAATAAGGCTAACAATTTTTCATCATATAACGTGTTGCTAATCACAGTGTTTTTAAATGAAAAACATCTAAATTTGATATTTTTTATGTGTGTATCACTTTGAATTTAAAGTAGATAGAGATAAATAGCCGTCATGGTTTTGTGTATGCTATTGGGTATATGAGTACGCGATAACATGATGAGTACTTTATGGCTTTTTATGGATCTTCTTTAAACTTACTTTTTTATGTATTTTGAAAACAATGACAACATCACAAAATTAATGAAATGTTGTTTTAAATCTTTTTAAGTGAATCGATTTAAAATAAAATGACATCACTGCTAATGTGAAAATGGAAAGCGCTATGGCTATCAATGTGGCTGTTATTGGCGAATGTATGATTGAACTATCCGAAAATCAGGCGAATATTGTACGTCATTTTGGAGGAGATACTCTTAATACTGCTGTTTATTTGACTCGCGCAAATCCTAATTTATCTGTTCATTATGTCAGTGCGTTAGGTACAGATCCAATGAGTAGTGCCATGTTAGAGCAATGGCAAAAAGAAGGTGTACAGACTGAATTAGTCCAGAGATTAGACAATAAATTACCCGGACTTTATCTCATAAACACGGATAACCAAGGAGAGCGTACCTTCCATTATTGGCGTAACGATGCTGCCGCACGATATTGGTTACGATCACCAAAAGCCCCAATGATTTTCCAGCAACTGCTTGATTTTGATTATATTTATTTAAGCGGTATCAGCTTGGCGATTTTATCTCCCGAAGACAGAGAACTGCTTTTACAACAATTAGCTCATTGTCGAGAAAACGGTGTGAAAATTGCCTTTGATAATAACTATCGACCAAGATTATGGGAAAGTCCCGATGCTGCACAAAAAGCTTATCAAGCTATTTTGTCACTCACTGACTTGGCTTTTCTCACATTAGACGATGAATTTCTTCTTTGGGGAGATAGAGAAGCAGCACAATGTGTGTCTAGAACGATTGAATTTGGTGTTGGGGAAATCGTTATTAAAAAAGGCGCAGAACCTTGCCTCATTATACAGCAAGGACATTGTGATGAAGTTCCCGCTATAAAACTCGATAAGCAAAGTGTGATTGATACAACCGCCGCAGGTGATTCATTCAGTGCAGGTTATCTTGCTACGCGATTAGCAGGTGAGTCAGTTGTGATGTCTGCGCGTTATGCACACTTACTTGCCAGTACGGTTATTCAACATCGTGGCGCGATTATCCCAATAGTCGCGATGCCACATTCCTCAATAAAAGCACCATTTATTCATTCAACGAGGCACTCTATGTCAACATTACTTGAACAACTTTCGGCACTAAAAATCATTCCTGTTATCACAATTAAAAATGCAGATGATGTTGTTGCATTGGGTAAAGCATTAGTTGAAAACGGTATGCCTAGTGCTGAGATAACCTTTCGTACACCCGCGGCTGCAGAGGCTATTCGCCAGTTAAGAAATGAATTTCCGAAAATGATCATTTGTGCAGGTACAGTATTAACGAAAGCACAGGTTGATCAGGCAATTGAAGCCGGTGCGGATTTTATTGTGAGTCCAGGATTTAACCCTCGCATTGTGCAATATTGCCAGCATCGAGGCATTCCTATTATTCCGGGTATTAACACGCCAAGCTTAGTTGAAGAGGCCATGGAACTAGGCATCAAGCTATTGAAGTTTTTCCCAGCGGAACTTTCTGGTGGTATTGGTATGCTCAAAGCTCTTAGTGCCGTTTATCCTGTCTCTTTTATGCCGACAGGCGGAGTTAATGCCAATAATGTGAAAGATTATCTCGCATTACCTCGAGTTGTTGCTTGTGGTGGTACATGGATGGTGCCTTCAGATCTCGTTGATAATCAAGAATGGGAAAAAATAGGCGTTCTTGCTAAAGAAGCAATGGCAGCTTTGTAATTGAATTTAAACACGGATTTAAGAGGGTAACCTGATGATCATTGGAAATTTAAAGCAACTTGATGCAACTATGCTACCGCCTGCACTGTTAAAATTACTCACTAAAAAAGAGTTATCGTTAAACGTTTTGCAAGAGAAGAGTGAAGGTACATATAACATTATTGATAATGATGTTTTTTATATTATTTCCACACCGACTACAGATCGTGAAGAAAACTTAAAAAGTGAGTTCCATGACCATTATCTTGATATTCAAGTTGTACTGAAGGGTCAAGAGATGATCTCTACCAGTACAACGATTACTTATCCTCATCAATATCAAGAGACAAAACCAGATTTGATTTTCTTAGATAACCCACCTATTACAACCCGTTTATTGCTTGATACTGGCGATTTTGCGATTTTTTATCCCGGAGAAGTTCATCGACCTACTTGTCAGGTAAATGCTTCACAAAAAATTAAAAAGGCGGTTTTTAAAATCAGTAAAACATGGCTGGCAACTCAGTAATAATAGCTAGGATCTTCATCCTATCATTCCCCATTCTAAATATGATTATCGACTACTTCTTTGCTTAATAAGTAGCCGATAATTCAGATTTAAAGCGAGTTAGTAGCTTATTCTAGAATAAATAGTTTCTCTTTTTTTAAATATAATTTCTCTTTTTTTGATGATTTAATTCTTTTTTATCAATACGTTACTTGGTTGTTATGTTTAAAATATAAAAGTGGTCACCTATTTTCAAAAAATAGGAACGCCATTTCATTTTCTTGAATTCGATCACTGAAATATTGTCAAATTCAAGTAGCATTAACACTATCAAAATACGCAAACCCATAAGGGGTTCACATGCATACAATGAATGTTTTGCCTAAGTTATCTCTTATCAGCACCGTTGTAGTCGCTAGCCTTTTTTTAGCGGGATGTGGTGAAGATGACAAAACAGATAGTCCAGTTATTTTGAAAACTGCTTTTAACCAATCTGAAAAAAATCCTCAATACAAAGCATTGGAAGATTTCAGTCAAAAATTAGAAGCTGCTACGGGGGGGAAATATAAACTCGAAATACATCCTAATGAATTATTGGGTGACCAACGTGCTGCTCTTGAATTAGTTCAATCAGGTGCCATTCAATTGGCCGTGGTTGCCAACCCTCTTGTTGAAAACTACAACAAAAACTTCTCTGTTCTGGCGATGCCTTATATCTATAACGATTCAGAACACCAAAGAAAAGTTTTTACAGGTGATACCTTAGATGGCCTCTTTAGCTCAACCAAAGGAAATGGTTTCGAGGTAATTACTGCCTATACCGCGGGTGCTCGTAGTATGTATGTGAAAGGAACCCCAGTTAAAACACCTGAAGATATGAAAGGAAGAAAAATTCGAGTCATGCAATCTGACACCATGGTAAAAATGTTGTCTTGTATGGGCGGAACAGGTGTTCCTATGGGGCAAGGTGAAGTTTATTCCGCTATCCAACAAGGTGTTCTTGATGGCGCAGAGAATAATGAAATCACTTATGCTGACTTAAAACAGTATGAAGTTGCACCTAATTTCTCTTATACCCGCCATGTTATGGTTGCCGATTTACTTATCGTGAATGAAGCATTCATAAATAAGATGAGCCCTGAAGATCAGGCGATTTTCCGTAAGTTAGCGAAAGAAAGTACAGTTACTGAGTTTGATCTATTTAACCAAGCGTTAGACACGGCTCGACAATCTGCTATTAGCCAAGGTGCAACATTTACTGAGGTTGATATCAAACCATTCCAAGAGCGTTGTAAACCGCTACAAGAATCGATGCTGACCACACCAGAACAAAAAGATATCTACAATAAGATCCGCGCATTAGCCAACTAATGCCGTTTGTTGCAAGGGGCTAAATTTTTAGCCCCTATTATAAGGATCAACCATGGAACCTTCAGAGAAATTACCCTCTTCAAACGACGCTAATACGCCTGTTGCAAAAAAGGATTTTTATACTTTTTTAACAAGTATTAAGCTGAAAATAGATACCATCGTCGCTTATTTTTGTATTTTTCTTGTGGGTTTAATGACGATATTGGTGACTTACCAAGTTGTGACTCGTTATCTATTTAACGATCCTAGTGCAGTTAGTGAAGTACTTTCTCGCTACCTATTTATCTGGTTAATTTTAATTGGTAGTGCTTATGTATTTGGATTACGTGAACATATCGCAATTACGTTTATGCGTGATCGAATGCCCTATAAAGTCCGAATTTACCTTGAAATTTTAGGTGAGTTTGCCACAACTGCTTTTGTGTTATTGGTGCTCACTATTGGTGGTTACATCGGTATGAGTCGTCAAATGGGACAACTTGATTCGGCACTGCAAATCCCGATTGGGGTTATCTATGCAGCTATACCTATAAGCGGTGTTCTCTCTGTTTTTTATTGCTTATATAACCAATATGGATTGGTTAGACAACTTTCTTCAAAGCAAAAGGTGTAACCATGGATATTGCAATTGTTGTTGCCCTAGTCATGTTTATTGGCGCATTTTTTCTCTTATTTATTGGTACACCAATCAGCGTCAGTATTGGGCTCTCTTCTTTCTTCGCCATGGCAATGATATTGCCTTTTGACGGAGCTATTTTAACCTCAGCTCAACGAATATTTGTGGGGTTAGACTCTTTTGCCCTGTTAGCAATCCCGTTCTTTATTTTGGCTGGTAATTTAATGAATAATGGCGGTATCGCTATTCGTTTAATTAACTGCGCTAAGTTAGTCAGTAACTTTTTACCGGGGCCTTTAGCGCAAACTAACGTTGTTGCAAATATGCTATTTGGTTCAATCAGTGGCTCTGGTGTGGCTTCAGCCGCTGCGATTGGTGGCATCATGTCCCCAATCCAAAAGAAAGAAAATTACGACCCAGCTTTTAGTGCCGCGGTTAATATTGCATCAGCACCAACAGGTATGTTAATTCCACCAAGTAACACACTGATTGTTTATGCCACTGTTGCAGGGAGTGTTTCGATTACAGCACTGTTTATGGGGGGCTATATTCCCGGTATTTTATGGGGATTGGGTGTGATGTTAGTGGCAGGTTTTATTGCTAAACGTCGTGGTTATGTTGCTGAAAAAAATACCATGAAAGGGCAAGCATTTAAGCTCGTGCTTGACGCAGTTCCTAGCTTAATGATGATTGTGGTTGTTATTGGCGGGATCTTAGGTGGGATTTTTACTGCAACAGAAGCTTCGGCCATTGCAGTTGTGTACTCTTTAATCTTAGGTATGTGTTATAAAAATATCAAAATAAACCATTTGCCTGCTATTTTCTTAGCAACAGCAAAAATGACAGCAATTGTTATTTTGATGCTTGCAACATCATCCATTATGTCTTGGGTAATGGCATTTACTAAAATACCTGCCATTATCGCATCAGGTTTACTCTCTTTTACCGATAGTTTCTTAGTTATCTTACTGATTATGAACTTGGTTTTACTGTTGGTTGGTACCTTTATGGACCCAACGCCCGCAGTGTTAATTTTTACCCCCATTTTCCTACCAATTTGTGCTCAATTTGGTATGGATCCCGTTCAATTCGGTATCATGATGGTGTTTAACCTTTCATTAGGTACGATAACACCGCCAGTAGGCCCTATTTTATTTACTGGTTGTAAAATAGGTGAAATCAAGATTGAAGGTGTAATCAGACCGCTATTACCTTTCTTTGCTGTTATCGTTCTTGTACTGTTGCTAGTGACATATATTCCTGCAATTTCGATGTTCTTACCTCAAGCAATGGGATTGGTTGGGTAAAATTTATAAAACTGTTAGGGAAAAAGTAACATAAAGTATCCAAAATAAAATAGGGCTGATTATAAAAAAGCTGTTATAAAACAAGAAAAAAGAGAGGGTCATTTGACCCTCTCTTTATGTTTAATAAGCTGTTTTTATAGGGAACCTGTTTAGCCAATCAATCCATGGACTAAAATAATACCGATACAGATTGGACCAATATAACGCCATACTAACAATAAGCATTGACGTTTTAATCCAGTGATATTTTCAGGAATAAAAGCATTCGCTCTACGTGACCAACCAAAGATTAAACACATTGCAATACCAAACAGTGGCATCAAAATATTAGAAGTCAGATAATCCAACAAATCAAAGACCGTTTTACCTGCGAATGTTACATCACTCATTGGCCCAAAAGATAATGAAACAGGAATACCCATCAACATAATTGAGGCTGTAACTACTAATCCGGCACGACGACGAGTCCACTGAAAACGCATCTGCACATAAGCGACGATATGCTCAAGTAATGAAATTGCAGAGGTTAACGCCGCCATTAATAACAGGACAAAGAACGTCACGGCTAAAATGTTGCCACCGGGTAAGTGAGCAAAATAAACTGGCATGGTCATAAAGGTTAAGCCAGGGCCTGCATTAGGCTCTAAGCCTGCGGCAGATAATGCAGGGAAAATCATTAATCCGGCAAGTACACACACCATACAAGACAGAATAACCACCCACATGCTGGAGTTAGCGATACCTTTGTTATCCGCTAAATAAGCACTGTAAGTGATGTGAATACCTAAACCGATAGACAGTGAGAAGAAGGCTAATCCTAACGCATCCAATACGCCTTGAGGGGTTAATTTACTAAAATCAGGGTATAAAAATAATTTTAAACCTTCAGATGAACCGGGTAAGCTCATACCAACGACTATCAATAAAATCATAATGATAAATAACATCGGCATCATGATTTTGACGGCTTTTTCTAAACCACGTTGTACACCGGCTAAAACCACAAAACAGGTTAATCCCGCAAAGGCAAGGTGAGCCAAAATAGGCCATAAGGGATCACTAATAAAGCGGGTAAAAATACCCGTTAATTCAGCGCTATCTGTAATATTCAACTGGCCTGTTGCCGCCATAACGGTATAACCAATTGTCCAACCACCAACAACGCTATAGAAGCTGTAAATACACCATGAACTGAATACACCAATAACGCCAATGATAACCCAATTACGCCCCATCATTTTCTTAAAGGCATTGACCGCTTCAGCATGTGTGCTACTACCTAAGATATTCTCAGCCAGTAATACCGCAAGCCCGATAATAAAACTGAATAATAAGAAGACGATTAAGAATGCGCCTCCTCCATTATTGGCGGCAACATAAGAAAACTTCCAGATTGCGCCAATACCGATTGCAGAGCCTGCGGCTGCTAAGATATGGCCGACTCGTGATGTCCATTGTTGGCTCATTTTGCCCCCTGATTTATTTGATTAGTTATGGAGGATATAACCATACAATTACTTATTGAGAAGACGTTGTGACTCATCATCCTTATGGTAAAACTCAACATCATAGAAACTCCCCTAAAAATAATTTCACCAGTAAGGGGCACAACAAAAAAGCCACCTGACTGGTGGCTTTTGCAAAAAAATGAACGTGCTCGGCCACCTAAAGAAGGAGTAGTAGGTTTAGGCCTAAGAGTCGGTTATTGGTGTTCATATTCATTTTTTTGCTCTTTATTGAAATGGATATTATTGCAATGCAATATGAAATATTGTTTTTCAAAATGCGTGTTTATTATTTATATCATAAATTCAAACTAAAGAAATAAATTTTATTAGAATTCAGTGTTAATTTTTATTTCTAAATGTTTTTCTGATGCTAATGATTGAAGGTTGTAAGAAAGTTATAGAATTAGCCTTGTTTGTATAAGGTGAGCATCAGCAAAAATGTCAAAACGATCCTTAAGCATCATTTTTATATCTTATTGATTAATAGTTAATTATTAATCTCACTTGAAATACTGAATCGACTTTTAGTGATTCAATTGGGTAGTAAGCTTTATATTCAGCGCGTAACATAACGATTTTACTGGAATATAAAAGGTACTTTATGGCTTACGCATTTCTGACACAATCAACCCTTGAAAAACTCGCAACGGGCGAAGAGTGGCTAAAGCAACGTAATGATGAGAGTGTCATTGATATTAGTTTAAATGCAGGGCAGTTATTGATTGATAAGCCAGAAATTGAAGAGAGTTTTATTCCTTTTAGCCAGCAACTAACAGCTTATTGCGAACCGTTTGCACTTAAATTTCCATTTATTGAATTTGCTCAGCCACAAGAATTTCATTCCACATTGTTGACGATTTTTAATCAACAAAATGAGCAGTTTAAACTGCAACGACCCGTATTATTATCGTGGTGTCATGAGGTCACAAAAATCTTTAATCAAATAAAAAGTCTCAAAATTATATTTAATAACGTTACCCTAACATCCAATGGCAGCTTGATATTAACGGGTATCTCCGAAGAATTAACACGCTTTAGGCAGCAGGTTTATCAGCAGATCCCCATTGAGAGTGAACTTTATAAAGATATTATTCATATTACTCTTGGGAGGTTAAATAAGAATACATCATCAGCAGAAATGAAGAAGCTTTATGATGAGTTAGAGCAAAACCGATCATCATTAATAGATTATGCGATTAATACCCCTATTATGATTCGACATCCCAAATTTGTGGTGAGTAAAGGTTCACTTTCAACTGAAGTACAGATGGGTTTAACGATGGAGTTTAATCAATTATGGCCATTTCGCTGTTATTAATATTAAAGAGTCATTCATCTTTTTGTGACTAAAGTGATATGGCGAATTAGTATATAATCCAGCGATTCTTTTTATTTGGATTATGTGTTTGAATTATGAATGTAAAATATCGAGCTGACATTGATGGTTTAAGAGCCGTAGCCGTTATTCTGGTTATCTTTTTTCATTTTGATAATCGCTTAATACCATCAGGATTTATTGGTGTCGATATCTTTTTTGTGATCTCTGGTTTTTTGATTTCATCAATTATTAAAAATGCATTATCACAAGGCAATTTTTCATTCCGTGATTTTTATATTCGCCGATTATGGCGATTACAACCTCTCTATCTTTTTGTATTACTTTCAGTTTTAGTTATTTCAAGTTTTTTCTATCTTCCTAGTGATTATCTTGATATCACGAATAGTGAAAAATATGCCTCTGCGTTGGTTTCTAATAAATATTTTGCAAGAGCAACAACCAGTTATGCGGCGCAAGATGCGTTATTTTTGCCGTTATTGCATACATGGTCTTTAGCGATAGAGTGGCAATGGTATCTATTTTTGCCTTTTGCACTTTATTTTCTGCATAAAATCAATCATAAAGAAAAAATAAATAATTTTTATCCTGTTGTATTTATTACAATAATTTCTTTTTCTTTAGTGTTTTTTTACCAAAAAGATCAGCCTAAAAATTATTACTTTTTTAGTACACGTATTTTTGAGTTTATGTTGGGTGTTTGTGTCGCTTATTTACCGACAAAAGTGAAGCTTCATCAAAGCGTCAGTGATGCTATTAGTCTTATTGCTTTAGGCGTGATCTTTTGGATCGCATTTCAAAAAGGGGTAATTGCGGGCTATCCTAATTTTAATACATTATATGTTTGTCTTGGTGCTGCATTAATAATTTATACCGGACAGCATGGAAATATTATTAAAAAAATACTTTCATTAAAGCCGATCGTGATCGTTGGATTATTATCTTACTCATTGTATTTATGGCATTGGCCTTTGTTCGCTATTGCGCGTTATATTGGCGTATTTAATACCGAGATACAAAAAGGGTTACTTTTAGCTTTAACATTATTACTCTCTATTTTTTCTTATCTTCTTATTGAAAAACCGTTTAGAAGAAAGCGTCTTGAGTTTAAATATTCTTTCGCGTTTTTACTGATTGTACCTATTTTATTGGCGTTAGGATTAAATGCGTTGAATGAAAAATATCAAGGCTTTGGTGTTAGACTTGGGCAAAATTACGTTAATTTAGAGGCAAAACTCAATCAGTTTGATTATCAAAATCGGGCTAAATGTATGAATTTTGAAGCCTCAGATCCCGATAAAATGTGCCATATTGGTGATATAGGGAGTCAGAAAAAAGCCTTTTTATTGGGTGATTCTCATGCAAATCACTACTGGGGCTTTATGGATATATTAGGTAAAGATGCCAAGATAGACGTATATGCACAAGCAACTTCATCGTGTATTACACTTCCTAATATTTATCTTTATGACTGGTCTAATCATAAAAATACAGTTTATCAACGTTGTTACGATCAGACGGCGAAATATTATCAACTTATAAAGAATAACCACTTTGATTATGTAATATTTGGGCAGGTTTGGAATAATTACGCGTCAAATCATGTCATTAATAAGATAGGTGATGTAAGAACAGTTGAAGAGTCTCGCAAACGCGTTGAGAAAGCGATGCGTGAAGCACTTGATATTATTATTACCACAGGTGCTAAACCTGTTTTTATTAAAACAGTCAATTCTATGCCAAGTGGTTTTATGACCTGTTTTTATGAAAATGCAAAATTAAGGAAAGACTTTGCAGATAATAACTGTAACCCTAAAAACTATAAAGGCGAGGGAAATACATGGATGGATCAGTTATTTGTTAAATTAAAAAAAGACTATCCAGCCTTAATTATCATCGATCCCAAAGATGTGCAGTGCGATAAAAATGTCTGTCTAACCGATATAGAAGGTGTGCCAGTTTATCGTGATGTAGGGCATATTACAGATTATGCTTCAACACTATTTGGCATGATGTATCTAGAACGTTTTGGTAATCCGCTAGAGGTAAAAAATACTCAGTAAGATAATTAATCGGTCATCAAAATAATGAAGAAATGCGCTATTATCTTAGATAAAGTGCATTTCTTGTTTTGAATAGGTTAATGATCCAAAGAAACAGAATGAACATATTCAAGCTGTTTTAAAGAACAATAAAATTCCGGTAAGGTGATTTTTTGTCTAACTAATAATTTTAAATTTACTTCAACGCGCTCTTTTTTAATATCGCGGATCGTTAAATTTTCAATTACATCTTTATGGCTTTTTAAGTACTCGATTAAAAGAGGTACGCCATTTTCATGAGTAAATAACATACGCACCTTTATTTTACCTAAACGTTGGTTTTTCATCTGAAATAGCACCACTTGTGGGCTAAGTTGAATAGCCATAAAAAATAGAACCGTCACAATCATGGCATGCCAATAAAAACCTGAGCCACAAGCAATACCAACACCCGCAGAAGCCCATACGATGGCGGCGGTTGTCAGGCCTGAAATTGCATCATCACGTCGATGCAATATAACACCAGCACCAAGAAAACCCACACCACTGATAATTTGTGCCGCTAATCTCATAGGATCACTACGAATGTTGTCGGAGATATTGGCGTAATATTCTGCGGATTGAATAGAAACAATAGTTAATAAACAACTCGCAACGGCAATAATGACACAAGTTTTAAAACCGACAGGCTTTCCCTTTGATTCACGCTCTAAGCCAATAAAGCCGCCCAAAATAAAGGCGGCCAGTAATTTAGCGATACTTGATAGTGATAAAGGGCCAATGCTGTCAACAAACTGAATTAATGCGTCCAAGGTTTGCTCCTAACGTTGGCTTATTCCTTTATTTTAAGACTATGGTGTTGCAATGCCTTCCTGGACTTTTTTATCTTCATTATTTTTCTTTTTTGTTACATCATCTTTAAAGAAGAAGATAAAGAATATGGTTACAACGGCAGCGACTATTGCTGGATATATCCAGAATGTTGACCACTGTGGTAATGCAGCATCACCCGTTTCGGTTACGGTTGAATTAAAGATTTGACCACAAATAGTGGAAGCAAATAATAAGCCGAAACCATTAGAGACAATAAAGCGTAGGCCTTGTGCTTGAGCACGAATTTCTGGTTTGGCTTTGCGGTCAACATAGATATCACCAGCAGTAAAGAAGAAGTCCCAACATAATCCCTGTAACATTAATCCGATAACGATAAAATAAAACTCTGTATTTACCGCAGCATAAGAGAAGAATATTGAGCGAATGATCCAGCTAACAGCACCTAAAAGTAATGTAATTTTGAAGCCAAACTTCATTAAGAAGAATGACAATACAAACATAAACAGAACTTCACAGGCTATACCTATTTGCATAATAGACGCCGCATTATTAAAACCTAATGCTTTAATAAAAACAGGAATATAAGCGGAGTAAGCTGTTTTTGGGATCATTAAAATAAAGATACTAAACATTAAGATAGCGAAATAGCGGTCTTTAAATAATGAAAGCGCATCTAAACATAAAATATCACGAGCAGAGAATGGCTTACCTTTTGCTTTAGGGGGCGTATTAGGTAAGGTAAAGCAGTAGAAACCAAGTAAAACACCCACAGCAGAAGCGATATACCAAGTCATCGTACTACCAGAGAAGCCCATTTCTCCTAATATAAATCCGATAGCCATAAAACCAAACGTACCGAATACACGAATAATAGGGAAATATTTCACCCCATTAATATGGGAGAAACTAATACTATTTGAAAGCGCAGTTGTTGGATAAAACAATAATCCAATAATGAAAATTAAGAAGAGTGTCATGCCACTGTTTTGTGCCTCAATAAATTGAGGAACACAAATAATGACAGCCGCATTAATTAAATGAAGGATGCCCATGACTTTTTGTGAAGCAAAGAAACGGTCTGCCACCATACCTATAAATAATGGGGAAATAATTGTTGCGACACCTAATAAAGCGTAGGCATTACCAATAATGCTTGCCATACCATAGCTACTTAATACCAGCCCCATAGTCATATTCCACGCACCTTGCATGAAATATTGCACAAACATCATAATCAGTAAGCGAGAGGTTATTTTCATATCCATCATCGTTCTCCTCTTAATTTGTTTCTAACGTTAATCCGTCGTAGGCAACACGGATATTGTGAGGAGCACAAACAGCTTCTAATTCGAGGTGAAGCAATTTGCCACTATGTGAAATATGCGAAACGGCAATTTGTGTTTCTTGATGTAAACAACCTTGTTGTTGCAGTTTTTCTTTCGCAGCAAATACGGTTTCTAGACTCATATGATTATCGGTACGATCTTTACCATTGAGTCCATAAGTACATTCAAAAACAACGATATCAAGTGGTTTGTTCTCTAACCATTTCCATGTTAATTCAGGGAACCAACCAGAATCATGGCCATAAAAAATTACTTTGCCATCTTTTTCAATATGATAAACGTAGCAAAGCTCCCATTTCGCATGATTAGCGAGTAATGGCGTAATTTTATAACCGTTTCTTTCTACGGTAACAAAAGGAATTAAGCAGTGAAAAGCAAAGCGCTCTTTGCTGTAACCGGGTAAAACTTCGATACAGCCATTAATTGCACGATCGTTACCAAAAATATGAAGGGGATGGTTAATTTCAAAACCATAACCTTCCATTCGGCTAAACAGATCGCCGACATTGAAATGATCAGGATGAGTGTGAGTGAATAGAAGGCTTTCAAAATTGGTAGCATCCATTCCATCACGCATTAACTGGTAACTAAATGTAGGTGATACGTCGATTAGCATAATGTCATCGACAATGGCAGAAGAGTGAGTTCTGATATCTTTCCCACCAAGTTCTCTTGCTTTCAGGCAGTGTTCACAGCGGCAGAAGGGATTGGGTATACCTTCGGAGGCCGCCGTCCCTAAAAAATGAAGTTTCATAAGAAATCCCCTTATCCTATTGTTTTATTATGATTTTATTAACTATCTGGTGTTGATTATCTATAAGCTGTAGATTAATTTGAACGTTCCAATGATAAAATGAGGATGACCATTTGCCAATAAAGGAAGATCAGATCAGTGATCTTATTCAAATTAAATTTTCTATATATTTGATTAATATGAATATAATTTGTAATTGATATTGATAATCATTTATTTGTGATAAATAGTATTAGATTGTTTTATAAGCTATTTTAAAATGGAACGTTCAAATCAATTATCGGTAGTCGCGATAAATAATTCAGGTATGCTAGTGAAAGCAGAAATTGAGATGGAAAAAGGTCAATGGCAACGATTAAAGATATTGCAAAATTAGCGGGTGTTTCTCATGGAACGGTTTCTAACGTATTGAATAAACGTGGAAATGTAAGTGTTGAGAAGATTGAAGCTGTGTATCAAGCTGCCAAACAAATGGGTTATCAGTTAAATACACAGGCTCAACTGTTAAGAACCAATAAAAGCCATAAAATAGCCATACTTTTACCTCAATTAGTTTCTGAAAAATATGCTGTTTTCTTTAATTCCTTAAGACAATCTATTGCTCATTTTCCTGAGGTTACTTACGATCTTTTCTTAACGGATGATCTGGAAACTACAGAATTGGAGGCATTACAGAAAATTGCCGCGGGTGGTTATAAACAAGTGATCACTGTAAGTTGTCTCAAAGATGCAAATATCTATTTTGACACGTTAAAATTACCCCCATCTCAAGTTGCATTTGTTTATCGCCAGCCACTTAATACTCAACGATTTTTTACGCTAGATTTTGCTCAAGCAGTTGAAGCTATTTGCCAACAGATTGCAAAAACTACAGGTAAATTAGTGGGTATTTTTATGGGGAGTAGCGACTATTTAAATAATCAAAACTTTGCCAATGAATTACAAAATCGACTTTTAGAGTATGCACCCAATAAGAAAAATGTGGTGCTTTGTGCATCAGATGAAGAGAGCTATAAAATTGCGTTCGACTTCTTTTCTATGGAGCAAATTCCGGACCTATTTATTGCGCAAGATATTGAAAAAGCTTGTTATTTAACGCAGGCGAGTTATTTTGGTAGCCACAATGATTGCCCACCTATTTTTGCATTGAGTGATAATATTCCACCTGTATTAAAAGGGTTATATTGCTTTCCAATGAACTACGCTCAACTTGGGTTAGAAGTGATTGATGCACTCATCCAAGAAGAGGATGCGGAAATTATCGAGAATAATGTAACTTGTGTGCGTAATCAAAGTGATCATCTTTATACTTTAACGCCAGCGGTTATCAGTGAGGATAAAGCAGAGATAAGTCTTAACTTACTGATTTTACCTAGCCCTTCAACCAGTGCATTAAAAAAACTACTACCTCATTTTTATCGTCAAACAGGGATTAAAGTTAATTTAGCAATTCATCCTTACGATGAAGTGTATCAAATTTTAAGTCAGTTACATTTACATCCTTATTATGATTTATTGCGTATTGATATGGCCTGTTTTCCTTGGTTTGCGGAAAGAATATTACAGCCATTAGATAAGATTGGTAATGGATTAACGGATTTATTAAATAATTTTTCACTACCTACTCAGCAAAAATTTAGCTTAGTAAATAATGTTGCTTATGCCATGCCTTTTGATGCCAGTGCACAACTCTTATTTTATCGAAAAGACTTGTTTGAAGATCCTATTCTAAAAAGAATGTACTACGAAAAAACAGGTAATGAATTAACTGTACCGACAACATTTGAAGAATACGATAATGTGACGCAGTTTTTTACTGAGCAACATGAAGAAGGGCAATTAAGTTGCCCAATGGGGGCATCAACAACATTGGGTAGCGCGGGGTTAATTGCAACAGAGTATCTATTACGTTATTACGCCAAAGGTGGATGTTTAATAGGAAGTCATAATATTCCTAGATTAGAAATGCCTTTAGCAGGTGAAATATTAGAAGAATATTTAAAACAGTTGTCGATCACTGAGAATATTCATAATAAATGGTGGAGTGAATCGGTTAGACAATTTGAGCAAGGGCATCTTGCTATGCTTATTGCTTATATGAATTTATTTAACGATGTTGCACATAGCAATATTTTACCTAAAACAGGTTTTGCACCTGTACCCGGTAGTATTCCACAATTAGGCGGTGGCGTATTAGGGGTTTCACGTTATAGCCAAAAATCACAATATGCAGAGCAATTTTATCGTTGGCTTTATTCCCCAATGGTTATGGATCACCTTATTTTATTAGGTGGAAACAGTAATCATAAAAATTTCAGCCATAATCAAGAGATTAGCCATCGTTATCCATGGATGACATTGGCTTATCAAGAAATTAATAAGGGAATACGAGAATCTTCGGTGCCTAATGGTAAGTTATTTAATTTACGCCAAGCCGAAATTATTATCGGGCAAGGCATTACTAATGTCGTTAATAATATTATGACGATAGACGAGACTATCGAATATATAAACCAGCGTTTGTTGATAGATACTCAAGGCGAGCGGTAGATTTTATTAATTTCAATAAGAATAAAATAGCAGGGGATAACAAAATCCCCTGCCTATCAAGATTAATCAATTACTCGCCTGATAATGCTCTTGGAAATAATAAATTATTTTCTAAGCTAATATGATTCATTAAATCGTCGATAAACTCATTAATGCCATTATAAAGTACTCGCCATGTGGTGCAGGCTTCAGGGGGTGGTGTGATATTTTTGGTAATAAATTTAATCACTTCAACAATTTCACCCGCATCATCATGTTCGTGTTCCATAACACTAATGGGGGCTCCAGCTTGGCTTCCTAAGCCATTTTTTATCATAGGAAAAAGAATACGCTCTTCTTTCATCATATGGCTTGTTAGCTCATCTAATAATAGTGTTAATTGGCGAGCTAACCCTTTAGGGACAGTCGGTTTTGCTTCATGAACGCGTTCTACTTTTTCTGCTTGTAGAATAAGCTCCGGTAATTGTGTTCTGTGTTTGTCGTGGTAACGAACAATAATAAAATCAATAATTTCACTTAATGGCGCTTGTCGCCAATCTTTTTCTAATGGTTGTTGTGAAAGTGCGAGTAATTTATTTTCAATTTCATCAATGTCTAATCCGGCTTTCTCTGCAGATTTACTTAATGTACGTTTACCTCCACAGCAAAAGTCGAGGTTATATTGACGAAAAATAGCACTGGCACCTGAAATAGACAGGGCTAGTTGACCGAGAGTTTTATCACGTAAATTCATATCGGTATCTCGTATGTTATTTAAATTAAGCGGACAGTGCTCGCAATAAAGCAAAAGCTTCTTTTACCTGTTCTTCTGTAACCACAAAGGCACGTAATACGTCATTCTCATCAAAGCCTTTAGCGATAACACCAGATTGTGTTGTATTAATATTCCACGTTAAGTCATTACGTGCGGTTTCACCGGCAAGATGTAGAGGCATTAGTGGCGTTTTCACCCGAATAATCATTGGTGGTAAATTCAGCGGTGCATTATTTTCACCTACAAGTGATTTGGCTAAATGCATCGCACTTAATTGTATTGGCTGTAAAAATGGTAATAAATTACCGTTGATTTGTGCACAATCACCTAAGGCATAAATATCACTATTACTGCTTTGTAGATATTCATTTACCATGATCCCACGATCGGTATGTAAACCCGCAAGGTGAGCTAATTCTATATTGGGTGCGAGTCCTGTAGCGGCAATAACGCAATCAACTGTTAATTGATGATGCTGATTAAATGTCGCTAAAATACCGTTATCGGTTTGTGTTAATGACTGTAATGGTGATTTCAGCATTAAGCGTACACCAATTTCAGTAAGGCTTGATTGTAAGCGCCCACTAAGATCGGAAGGGATCAGAGAGGATAATAATTGCCCTGAAATATCAGCAACGATCACTTCTTTGTTTGCTCGACTAAAATCCATGGCTAATTCAGTACCAATTAATCCTGCCCCTAAAATTAATATACGTTTAGCTTGGCGAATTTGTGCTTCATAAGCTCGGTACTCTTGTTGACTATTAAGCGTAAACATTAACTCATGGCCTGAAATAGCAGGACAATAAGTTTTCGCTCCAGTGGCTAATACCAATTTATCGTAATGCCATTGTTCACCTTTGGCACTCTGGATCCGTTTTTCATCCGTATTAATATCGACAATTTGCGTATATGGATGGATCGCGAGTTGATACTGTTGTGCAAACTCTTGGGCTGTTTGTTTGGTTAAATCATTTGCACATTGAGATTGGCTAATAACATGGCTTAAATCTGGCTTGTTATATTCATCAATACTGTCTGATGCAATTAAGGTAATGGGAAGATCTGCATTAAATTTGCGAATATTTTTGACTAATTGGCGCGCAGCAAAGCCCGCGCCAATAATGACAATCCCACTATTGAGGCGGTCTGTACTCATTTTGCCTCCTTTGCAAGTGCATCAAAGACATCTTTTCCTAATGAGCATTCAGGGCATAAGAAGCTATCAGGAACTTCGCTCCATGGTGTATTAGGTTGAACGTTTTGCATTGGTTCACCTACTGCCGGATCGTAAATCCATTGGCATACACTGCATTGCATACGTGGGCCTAAGTCGATTGCTTCAACATCTGTGATAACTTCAGGTTGTGATGAGGTTGTACAACAAGGTTGAGTCGCAGGAAGTGGCGCTAAAGCCCATTGGCGTGCAAGTTCACGTCCATATTCACGACAAATTTCTTGTGCTTGCATATCTGGGCGCCATTTAGTTTTTAGTGCTAGTGCGGTTTCAAATCCAGCGTCCATTAAACGAGTTTGAATGCGGTCAACTGCGCCACCATTCCAGCCATAACTTCCGAAAGCAGCAGCTTTTTTATTACGAAAACGTAAGCCTGTCATTTCTTCAAGCATGGCGGCAATTTTTGGCATCATGACATTATTCATTGTTGATGAACCAACAAGCACGCCCTTAGAACGAAACGCACTAGTGATAATGTCATTTTTGTCACTTTTGGCGACGTTATAGCTTTTTACAAACACATTAGGGTCAATTTCATTGATACCTTGTGCAATGGCATCTGCCATCATGCGGGTATTGTTAGACATGGTGTCATAGAAAATAGTAATACGATCTTCTTGATAATCGGCAGCCCATTTTAGATATAATTCAACAATTTGTGTTGGATTATCACGCCATACCACACCGTGAGACGTAGCAATCATATCGACAGGTAAATTAAAGCCTAAAATTTCATTAATTTTCGGTGTTACAAGGCGGCTAAATGGCGTCAAAATATTGGCGTAATAACGTTGGCATTGTTCAAATAATTCTGTTTGATCAACTTCATCGTTAAACAACCGTTCATCACAATAGTGCTGACCAAAGGCATCATTACTAAATAAAATCGCATCACCAGTTAAATAGGTCATCATGCTGTCAGGCCAATGTAGCATTGGCGTTTCAACAAAAATGAGTTGCTTGCCATTACCAATATCTAGGCTATCGCCTGTTTTGACGATATTAAAATTCCATTCAGGGTGATGATGATGTCCATTGATTGAATCAATGGCGTTTGCTGTGCAATAAATCGGGGTATTAGGAATAAAGGACATCAGCTCAGTTAATGCACCTGCGTGATCTTCTTCTGCATGATTAATAATAATGTAATCAATCTCTTCTAGATTAATTTGTGCTCGTAAATTTTGTACAAATTCACGACTGAATTTATGGTCAACTGTATCAATAAGCACATTTTTTTCTTCACGTATTAGGTAGCTGTTATAGCTACTACCTAATAGTGTTTTGTATTCAGTGCCATGAAAATCACGAACTTCCCAGTCACGTTGCCCAACCCAATTAACATTATTTTTAACATGAATAGCCATTTTGTATTGTTCCTTCTCATTAATCTTTTCATAGGGATATGTATTGATATAATCAAGAAGCGTGCCAATTTTTATCTTGTTGTTTTAAAATGATTTTTGTTTTTGTGACTATTTATATATTGTCAATATGACTATCTTTATCATGTCAAAATGACCATAATAACGGTCATAATGACTATGAGGTGTTTTTATGGGCTTTTCTGTTGATGTGTTGGCTAAAATTGCCATTGAATTACAAAAAGATGTTGGTCACCAAGATAGATTTCAGCGACTGGTGACCACACTTCGGCAGGTGCTAAATTGCGATGCCGCAGCATTGCTTCGCTATGAGCCTTACCAGTTTATTCCATTAGCCATAGATGGCCTTGTGCCTGATGTCTTAGGGCGTCGTTTTTTACTAGAAGGGCATCCTCGTCTCGAAACTATAGCGCGAGCAGGGGATGTGGTGCGTTTTCCAGCGGACAGTGATTTACCCGATCCTTATGATGGCCTTATTCCAGACAGAGAGCATTTAAAAGTTCATGCTTGTGTGGGGTTACCGTTATTTGCAGGACAAGATTTAATTGGTACTTTAACACTTGATGGAATGGACCCTCATCAGTTTGATACTTTCAGTGATGAAGAGCTTCGTTTAATTGCGGCATTAACTTCTGGTGCATTAAATAATGCGTTATTGATTGAACAACTCGAAAATCAAAATATGTTATTTACACCAACCAATACGTTTAAGCCCACCGTAAAAACAGAAATTATTGGTTTATCGCCTTCGATGATGCAACTAAAAAAAGAGATAGAAATTGTTGCACCCGCAGATATGAATATTTTAGTGAGTGGTGAAACGGGAACGGGTAAAGAGCTGGTGGTTAAAGCTATTCATGAAATGTCTAATCGTGCAGATAATCCGTTAGTCTATTTAAATTGTGCTGCGCTTCCTGAGAGTGTGGCAGAGAGTGAACTATTTGGGCATGTGAAAGGGGCTTTTACCGGCGCAATTAGCCATCGTAGTGGTAAATTTGAAATGGCGGATAATGGAACGTTATTCCTTGATGAAATAGGAGAATTATCATTATCACTCCAAGCCAAATTATTGCGTGTCTTACAATATGGTGATATTCAACGAATTGGTGACGATCGTAATTTACGCGTTAATGTACGTGTATTAGCAGCAACGAATCGTGATTTATGGGAGGAAGTATTAGCGGGAAATTTCCGTGCCGATCTTTTCCATCGTTTAAGTATCTTTCCTCTGCATGTTCCGCCATTACGAGAGCGAGACGAAGATATTTTGCTATTAGTGGGGTATTTCTGCGAGCAATATCGTCAGCGCTTTAATCTTACTCAAGTGATTATTAGCCCTGAATTACGCCTTTATTTATTGCATTATTCTTGGCCGGGTAATGTACGTGAATTAGAACATACCATTCATCGAGCAATCGTATTAGCGAGGGCAGGGAATAAGACAGACAGCCTTATTTTACAAGTCAGTCATTTTGCTTTAGGTACAGAAAATCTAACTCATCCAATATCACAATCGTTACCTTCTGAGGAAAAAAATTTAAAAGACGCAACGGATGAGTTTCAACGAGATTTAATTAAACAAGCATTACTGCGGAATAACCAAAATTGGGCGGCAACTGCACGAGAATTATCCCTTGATCCGGCTAACTTACGTCGTTTAACAAAACGCTTAGGGTTAAAATCATAATAATTTTAAAAAAGAATGTCCTAAACGAAAAAAGGTAATCTGGGTGCGTGGTCCAAATTACCTTAAATAATTATGTTAGGATGATTAGTTGTTAATAAATTTCTATTTTCTGAATGCGTTCACCGTGATGGTTACCAGTTCTGTTAATGTGCTATAAAATTGGCTATATCCACTCATTTTTAATTTATTTAAATAGTGAGGTAGCCATGTAGTCAAATGAAGGGAAAGTAATTCATTAACCGCGTCTTCTCTTTTTTCTGATGCTAATACCGCAGCTTGAAATAGCATCAAACCGATATGATCAACAGGCTCTGGAAAAGGCGTATTTACTTTTAAACGTTCCCGTTTTAAAAACTCACTTAGTGCAAGGGTAGAATCCCCTTGTAATAAACCTTCAGGATCTAAATAGGTTGACCCCCAAGGAGGAGCCGGTAAAGCATTAGGGCCAACAAAAAGATTTTGCCATTGGATTTTTAATTGCTCTGTATCGATAGAAACGGAATTAATTAAACGTTCACACAGACCGCTTTCAATTTTACAAGGCCACTGCGCTGCAAAATCCCCAGTTTTAAAAAAGTTGAGTGCAGTTTTATTGGTGTCATCATCAGGTGGGAATAAATAACAAATTCCCAATAAATTAAATGCAGCCGCATAATAAGAGAGTCTGCTCATAATTTTTGATACTTCCTTAAACAAACCCCAATTAATGAGGTTTGTTTTTTTATTATTTAAATGCCTTGCTCAATGACTACTAGTGAATTGAGTAGAAAACATAGCGCAACATAAAGTCAGCGATAATTGCGATCACACAGCCAAACGCAAAGATAGACTCAGTTGATTTACCTTGATTTTTAGAGGCTAGGAATTTCACTAAACTATAGCCACAAGCCAATACTGCAAAGGTTGCTAAGATCCAACAGGTAGTACGTAACGAACCAATGGAGTAATACGCTTGAATAGGCGATAACGGGAATGTCACCGATTTTTGGCTATAGAGTGTGCTAGTTAAATATTGCTCATAAAAAGGTTGATACAGTAATCGACCGATTAAGCTAAATGCCATTATTCCCCATAATTGCCATTTCCAGCATATTGGGAACGAGTCTTGAGGTATTTCTATACCTAATTTACTTCCTATACGTTGTAATATTTTGAGCAACAAGAAGAAGATAGTAGCACCTAGCGTGAACATGGCGCCAAAAAACATCACATAGGTATTGAGATCCATCCATGTCAAAATAGAGGTATGGCGATAAATTGATGCCATACAATAAATATCAAATAGCCCAATCAGAATACTGGTACTTAATAACAGCATTGAGAGTTTGCGAGTGCGCCAGAGCCATAAAAAGGTTAATCCTAGGCAACCGACAAAAATAGCAGTGACGGCGACTTCACGACTCAACCAAGCAGAAAAAACATTTCTAATGGCATTAGGAGCATTTAATGGCACACCTAAGTGAGTGATTGAGGCGATAGAGCCTAAACCCGCCAATCCACAAATAACAAATAAGGCCAACAGCATAAAGCGGTAGTAGCTTTCTGCACTAAGATAATGAGAAAGGCGACGAGCAAAAAGCCCTGTTGTTAGTGCAAGACCAATGGTCGCATTCATCATAAATGTGAAGATTAATAATGACCATTCATTCATTTTCTTTCTCCCTTATTATTAATTCCGTCATTGTTTGCACCCTGATGTGGGTTAATAACAAGGTTGGGATGCGTTATTTCAGGGGAAGGTAAACCCGTGACATAATCTAAATCGCCATAGCGTTCACGTAGTTCATCAATAGGGCCAAATTGGATCGCACCTAGCGGACAAGTAGCGACACAAACTGGCTGTTCACCTTTTTGCTGTAAATCGATACAAAAATCGCATTTTGACATCTGTTTGGTTTCTGGGTTCATCTGTGGCGCGCCATAAGGGCAAGACCACGCACAAGCACCACAACCGACACATTTGTCCGTATCTACCATGACAATACCGTCGCCTTCACGCTTATGCATTGCCGTTGTTGGGCAGTTTTTAACGCAAATTGGATCGTCACAATGGTTACAAGAGATAGATAAGGTGTAAGCAAAGACATTATTGACCAGCGCGCCTTTCGGATTACGAGTATAACCACCGCCTGTGATTTCATAGACACGGCGAAATTTACGTCCGACATCAAGGTTGTTTTTATCTTTACACGCAACCTGACACGCCTTACAACCTGAACAGCGAGCGCTGTCGATATAAAACCCTAACTGTTTGCTGCTCACCGCGGGATAAACGATAAATTTACTCATGCTTTTGTTACCTCGACCAATAATGTTTGGTGAGCATTGCCGTGTGCCATTGCGGTGCTACGAGATGATGTTAATACGTTGGCACATCCACCTTGATCTATGCCTTTCGCATCAGGTTGCCACCAAGCTCCTGCTTGCAAGGCCACGACTCCAGGCATAATTCGTTGTGTTAATTTGACGGGAACCATCGTTACCCCACGATCGTTATACACTTTGACTTTTTCGCCCTCTTTAATGTTTCTGTCTTGGGCATCTAATGGGTTAATCCAGAGTTCTTGGCGCTGTACTTCTTGCAACCAAGGATTGGCAAATTGTGTTGAGTTAGCGCGGTTACGTCCTTTCCATGTGATAAGTTGTAGCGGGAATTTATCCGTCAACGTATCTTCTGGGCCCTCAATGGCAGGCACATAATGAGAAAGCGCAGGGATATCGACATTATTCATGTCATATAAGCGTTTAGAGAAAATCTCAATTTTGCCTGATGGTGTTGGAAATGGGTTATTCTTAATGTCTTGAATATTTTTCTCAAATGCCACATTTTGAGTGTGTGGACGATGTTTTAATAAATGACGACGTTTAACCAATAGCTCTTTAAAGGTTGGAATACCATCTTCAGGACGCTTAACACTTGCGTCATTAACTAAATATTCAATCCAATCGCGGTCAGTCTCTTTCCCTTCGCTAAATTGTTCACCCACACCTAATTTATCTGCAACTTCACGTAACCAATCGTAGTCAGTACGACGTTCAAATTCAGGCTCAATCACTTTTTCAGAAAGAATAATGTAGTCGCCATAACTCCATGTACCACCGATATTCCAGCGCTCTAAGAAGCTGGTTTCTGGCAGTAAAATATCGGCGTATTTTGCACTTGGTGTCAGATACAGATCACTACAGACGATAAACTCTACTTTTGATTCATCTTCAAGGACTTTCGCAGCATGAAGAATATCGGTATTTTGGTTTGTCATGTAGTTACCCGCCATTGAGAAAATCATCTTGATTTCAGTATCAAGTTTCTCTGCATTCAGTAACCCATTTTGTGGTGTGACTAAATTCTTATCTTCACAGGCTTGTACCCAGTTGGTGATATTGATTTTTGCTTTAACGGGGTTGGTTAATAGACTTGGCCCTGCGATGGTTTTACGCAGTTCAGAGTTTAATGCCATACCATAACCTGCAGCCCAACCACCACGAACACCCACATTGCCGGTGATAGTTGCAAGTAATGTTGCACCGCGTGCCGTCCGTTCACCACAAATATGGCGTTGTGGTCCCCAGCCTTGCATTAATGCCGCGGGTTTTGTGGATGCATATTCACGCGCTAATTGTTTAATAGTATCTGCGGGTACTTTAGTGATGGTTTCAGCCCATTCAGGGGTTTTCTTAATACCATCTTTTTTACCCATTAAATAGGCAACTAACGATTCATTTTCACCCACCCCTTCAGGCATTTGGTGCTCATCAAAGCCAACTGTGTACTTATCAATAAAAGTTTGGTCATGCAGATTTTCGCTTACGATGACATACATCATCGCATCCATCATGGCATTATCTGTTGTTGGCAGTAACGGGATCCATTGATCAGCTAAAGAAGAGGCGGTATCAGAATAACGAGGGTCAACGACAATAAATTTAGTGCCGTTTTTCTTCATTTTTTGGAAGAAATGGTTTGAATGTCCAAAAATAGTTTCATTGGGATTATGACCCCATAAAATCACCAGTGGTGTATTTTCTAAGGTGTCTAGCGTACTGCCACTGGCAGCAGTTCCATAAGTGTAAGGGGTGACAGCTAAGGTATTGCCATTACTAACGGAGTGATAGTTTTCCAGAAAACCTCCGGTGATATTAAACAGGCGACGTAACATATTCGCACCTGAGAAAATACCGCCAGTGACACCCGTACTTAAGCTTACAAAGCGTGATGCAGGGCCATATTGCTGGTTAATACGTTGCATATTTTGTGCAATAAGAGTGGTCGCTTCTTCCCAAGTGATACGTTCAAATTTGCCTTCGCCACGTTTACCAACGCGTTTCATTGGGTATTTTAAACGGTCTGGATGATAGACAAATTTACGATAACCGCGGCCTCGAACACAGGCACGCATAATAGGCATCTCTTCATCTAGATCAGCATCGGGACGTGTGCTAATACGGGTGACTTTGCCATCTTTCACGTGGGCACGAATATCGCATTTACCGCCACAGTCAAAGCTACTGCAAGTTGAAACAACGCGTTCACCATCTTCAGTTGTTATTGGTTTTACGGGAATAGCGTCATCTGTTGTCGCAGCAAAAGAGTTTGATGCGAGAAAAGGAAGGGTAACTAATGCTGAACTCGCTTGAATAAAGTGACGGCGGCTAACATCGTTGAGAATGCTCTTTGTATCACTATCGTGATCGGACTGATTGCTCATAATGAACTCTACCTTAAACATAATAGGCGGATCCCGATATACCCGATACTTGATATAAAGAATGTGCGTGATTTTTCTAGGCTATGAATAAAGGGAATGTCTGGTATCCGCTGCATTATTATTGAATGCATAGATAAGTGCAGCATGCTCGAAATAACATCTGCGAGAGGGATAGTAGTTGATTAATCTTTTGCCAACATTCTAAAACCAGACAATGACATTTGAATTTCAGCCTATTTACTAAGGGTGTTAAGGGCTCGTTTTTTGATTGTTAATAGGGTTTGTAAAATAGATATCAAGAAGGTTGAAATTTCACATAATACACTTTCGCTATTTATTTAAATATATAGCGATTTTAATTATATAGCTCATTATTTGCCAGTGTGTAGAGTGCGTGAGAACTGCTATATTAAAAAGGACGAAAATAAAAAGAGAGTGGCCCAAAGTGTGAGAAATGTACCGTTAAAAAGCGTTGATTCACTTGACCGAGATGTTATTGCGCTGGGTACAGACTATTTGCCCAATACGTTGCTAGAAACACACCAACATCGTCGAGCGCAATTTTTATACCCTGCTACGGGATTAATTGAAGTGAGTACAGATGATGGTGAGTGGGTTATTCCACCATCTTGTGGTGTGTGGATCCCACCAGAAACTGGGCATGAAACTCGTATGTTAGATGTGAGTACTCGAAGCTTGTATATCGAGCCTTCCGCCGCACCTCGCCATAGTAAACAATGTGAAGTAGTTAGTGTTTCCCCTCTTTTTCGTCAACTATTGCTTGAAGCTGTAGATGTGCCTGCAGAATATGATAAAAAAGGGCGAGATGGCCTTTTAATGCAGTTAATCTTATGCGAATTAGCGAAAGCAAAACCGTTACCATTTTTTGCGCCTATTCCACAAGATAGTAAATTAGCTAAATTATGTCGTGATTTTATTCGTAACCCGAAAATAGATTCTTTACCGCAACAGTGGGCAGATAGATTACATAAAAGTGAGCGCTCTTTTAGCCGTTTTTTCCGCCAACAAACAGGAATGTCGTTTTCACAATGGCGACAACAAGTCTGCTTATTGAATTCATTAACACAAATCTTATCTGGACGCGGTATTACTGAAATTGCCTTTGACTTGGGTTATAACAGTGCTGGTTCATTCTCGACAATGTTCAAAAAACAGATGGGGCAATCGCCTTCTCATTTTAGTATGGATGCGCTGGATATCGATAGGTTTTAGTTAATGTATATATCAGATAATTATGATAAAAACGCACTTATTAAGTGCGTTTTTGCATAATATGCCTACTCTATTAAACGATGGTTTTCCTAACAGAATGGCGTAAGCAATAAGGTAAAAAAATCAAACTAAGTGTTGTAATAATTGCGGTAGTAACTAATACCACAAAAAAGGCATTTTCAAAGGCTAAATTTGCTTGAGATATCACAAGAGAAGCCATATCAATGGGTAATTTTTCTGCCACAATCAGGGCTTCATCTAAACTGTCATAAGCTGCATCGTTGATAGCTAATGAGTCAGGTAATATCAGTTTTAAGGTATACACCGTACTCATCAAACTGCCCATAAATGTTACACCAATCACACTGCCCAGCTCATAAGCCACATCTTCAATTGAGGCCGCCATTCCTGCTTGCCTATCTGCGACACTTAACATAATTGACGTAGATGCCGTGGTAAAAATCAGACCTAAACCAAAGCCGATTAAGAATAAGCTACCAATTAATACTATTGGAGATGTTGTTTGATAAATAGCAATTAACCATAGATTTCCCACTAAAGTGAGTAGAAATCCACTGATGATCAGGCGAACTTCACCTAGCCGTGTTAAAAAATAGCCCGCTAAAGGTGATGCTAATACAGAGCCAATAGGAATAGGTAATATGGCTAATGCCGCATTTAAAGGTGTAAATCCGGCGACGAGCTGTAAGCGCTGACTTAGCAGTAGTTCAATCCCAACAATAATTACCATTGAAAGTATGGCCATTAAAATACCGATACTAAAAAAGCGGTTTTTAAATAACCTAAAGTCAATCATCGGATAAGCCTGTTTACGTTGGCGTAGAGTAAATAGAGTGAGGAAAACGACGGCAATAATGGTGGCAATAGTAGCTTCATCCCACTGTGTATAAGGTTTTCCTATCTCTTTTAAGGCATAAATGGCACTGATCAAACCAATTAAGATAAGTACTGAGCTTAAATAATCGATTTTATGGCGACCATGTCCTGCAAATGTAGGAATAAGCCAAATAGAGAACGGCAAGACAATCAGCACAATAGGGACGTTAATTAAAAAGACAGAGCCCCACCAAAAATGTTCAAGTAACATACCACCAATTAAAGGGCCTAAAGCCGCCCCGCCAGAAGCAACCGCAGACCAAATGCCAATCGCAATAGCTCGCTCTTGTGGGTCGCTAAAAACTTGGCGAACTATTGATAGTGTTGCAGGCATACTCATTGCAGCACCCACGGCTAAAAAACCTCGGGAAGCAATTAAAGTGGTTGCTGTCGGTGAGAAAGCAGCACATAGAGAGGCAATTGCAAAAAGAGGAAGACCACAGATAAACAGCGTTTTATGACCAATCCTATCGGTCAGCATACCTGCTGCGGGTAATAATCCAGCAACAATTAATGGATAAGCATTCATTATCCAAAGTTTTTCTGAAGCACTTGCGTTTAAATCATGAGTTAAACGTGGCAATGCGGTATAAAGCACGGTTACATCAACAACAATGAGAAACAGCATGCTAGATACCAAAAGTAATACTATCCAACGTTTATAATCTTTTATCATAGAAATCTCAGTTATTTTTATGTGTATTATTTTTACTAGCGGCTATAATATAAATCCATACGACCGTATTTAAAAGAGGTTTTTTTATGGGGCGTCAAAGAACTATTGATAGAGAAAAACTGTTAGAAGTTATCTTCGACATTGTAATGGAGCAAGGTGCTGCGGCATTAACCATCGATACGGTGGCGAAAAGAATGGGAATATCAAAAGGGGGCGTCCAATACTGTTTTAGCAGTAAAGAAGCGATGATTGATGCAATGTTTGAGCATTGGGAAGAGAGTTATGAAACCAAATTTAAGGAAGTCATTAAACAGGATGACTCACCTGAAAATCGCGTCACAGCACATATTTATGCCACTCAGGCTCATGATCAAATCTCTTTTGCTAAAGGGGCAAGTTTATTAGCGGCTCTGTTACAAACCCCTGAATATCTACAAGGTACCAAAGCGTGGTATCAACAGCGATTAGCGGGTTTAGATCTCACGACAGAAACAGGAAAACGTGCAAGATTGGCTTTTTTAGCAACAGAGGGAACATTTTTATTACGCTATTTAGGCTTAATGGATATTAACGATAATGAGTGGCAATCTATCTTTGACGATATTGATTCAGTACTGATTGAAAAAGAAAAAAGGCAATAAAAAAGCATATTGTTAAGAGAACAACATGCTTTTTATTGATGATAATGGGCTAGAATTAGTAATACATAGCAATTAGCTTATTGTCGATCTCTTTAACGTCAACGGGTGTGTCGAAAATATCTTCGATAATGTCTGCTTTCATGATCTCTTTAGGTGAGCCGTGATAATACAGTTGTCCATTACGCATGGCTAAAATATAGTCAGAGTAAACAGAGGCAAAATTGATGTCATGAATAACGATAATAATGGTTTTTCCTAATTCATCTGCAGCTTTTCGCAGAAGTTTCATCATTATTACCGCATGTTTCATATCAAGATTATTCAGTGGCTCATCAAGCATGACATATTCTGTATCTTGGCATAGTACCATCGCAACATAGGTACGTTGACGTTGCCCACCCGATAATTCATCTAGATAGCGATGGCGAAATTCAGTTAGATTTAAAAAAGCTAATGACTCATCAATCACTTTTTTATCATCGAGTGTTAAACGGCCCTTGCTATAAGGATAACGCCCAAAGCCAACTAATTCTTCTACGGTTAAACGGCTGACGAATTGATTTTCTTGGCGCAGTATTGAGAGATTTTTTGCCAGCACATCACTATCTGTTGCCGCAACATCCATGCCGTTAACACTGACCATACCACTTTCAGGAATTAATAAACGTCCAATAACAGACAGCAGTGTAGATTTACCTGCACCATTAGGACCAATAATCGAAGTAATACCGCCACGTTGAATAGTCGTTGTAATATTATCGAGAACGGTTATATCTTGATAATGCTTTGATATCTTGCTGATTTCAATCATATTAAAGTCTTCTTAACACCAAATAGATAAAGAACATCCCACCGACAAACTCAATCACAACAGAAAGTGTTCCTGTCATTTTTAAACCATATTCTAAAACGAGTTGCCCACCAATTAAGGCGATAGTACCCAGTAAAAAGGCAACAGGCATTAAGAAACGGTGCTGACTACTACCACTGATATGGTAAGCAAGGTTAGCGACAATTAAACCTAAGAAGGTTAATGGGCCGACTAAAGCGGTCGAAACAGCGACTAAAACAGAAATCAGTAATAAGATATAAGTGGTTTGCTTGCGGTAATTAATACCAAGGTTAATCGCATTCGCTTGACCTAATGCCATTACATCAAAACTATAGCGCATCCGCCAAAGTAAGATACCGACGACAATGATAATGGCTAAAGCGCAAAAGATAAGATCAGGCGTTGCTCGAGTGAAAGTAGCAAACATGCGACCCTGTAAAATGGAGAACTCATTAGGATCCATTAAACGTTGTAATAGTGTGGCTGAACTACGAAATAACGTACCTAAGATAATCCCAATCATCAGGACTAAATTGATGTTAAAACGTACGGAGCTAAACAACCAACGATAAAGTACAACCGAAAATAGCACCAATAATGTTGATTCTAAAAAGAATTTTGATAAGTTCAACATCCATGATGCAGGCATATCGCCTTCAAAAAAGACAAACACGGTTTGTAATAATACAAACAGCGCTTCTAAACCCATTAATGAAGGAGTCAAAATACGGTTGTTGGCAATGGTTTGAAACAGGATAGTCGAAACACCAGCTGCAAATGCCACTACAATCATGGTGAGAATAATGTAGGCACGATGAGTCAGAATATAAGAGATATTGCCGTTTAGGTTTATCGTCATAAATAACACAATAGATAATAACGATGCCCCTAACAATAACCAGATACGAGACATGGGTGAAAGGCGCATTTTCTTATGTTCGGCAGCGCCAGTACATTTGCTAATTATGGATGAATTAACTTTTTGCATAACGTTGCTGCTTTAGTAGTAAAAAAAGGAAAATGACGGCACCCACAGCGCCTAAAATAACACTGGCAGGAATTTCAAATGGGTAGCGAATAAGTCGGCCAATCACATCACACAATAAAACAATCGCACCACCACTCAAGCAAACCCACGGAATAGTTTTACGAATATTATCACCCATCACTAAGCTCACTAGATTAGGTACAATTAAGCCAAGGAAAGGTAAGGCGCCAACAACAGACACAACTACACCACTAATCAGTGCGATAATGGATAATCCAATGATCATCACCTTGCGGTAATTAAGTCCCACATTAATGGAGAATTCACGTCCCATACCAGCCACAGTAAAGCTATCAGCAACCCAACATGCCATTAACGCAAGTGCACCAACAAGCCATAAGAGTTCATAGCGGCCTTGTAATACACTTGAAAAATCGCCACTTGTCCATGCATCTAAAGATTGCAATAAATCGAAATAAACAGCTAAGAAGATAGTCAATGCACCGATAACAGCGCTAAGCATAATCCCCACTAAAGGCACTATTAGTGTCGTTTTTAATGTGATCCTTTGTAGAAGCAACATAAATAACAAAGTACCAAGAAGGGCGAAAACGGTCGCTACCAACATTTTGGTAAAGATGCCAGCTGCTGGAAAGAGCAACATAACGACTAATAATCCAAGGCTTGCCGATTGAGTGGTTCCCGCAAGAGAGGGTTCGACAAAACGATTTTGGGTTAGTAGTTGCATAATTAAGCCTGCAACACTAATGGCACCACCGGCGAGTAATAATGATAGGGTTCTTGGAACACGGCTGATAAAAAAGATATCGCGCATATCGGGATCAGAAAAAAGCGAAGCAGGAGTAATATCTCCTGCGCCGACAAATAGACTGATCATTGAGAGGATAGCAACAAGTCCTATCCCCAATGATAAATGGAACGTTTTCATTCAGTTACTTTATTTTTTTTGATCCAGTGCTTGATTGATAGTATCCATTAAGCGAGAGTAAGTTTGGATCCCGCCGGAAATATAAATAGAGCTTGCATCAAGATAGATAACTTGGTCTTTATTCCAAGCATTTACTTTTCTTACCAGCGCATTATCAAGGACTTGTTGCGCAGGTTGTGAATCTTCACGACCAATCGCAGCGTCACGGTCAATAACAAACATCCAATCTGGGTTAAGTTTTAACAGTAATTCAGAGTTGACGATGTTGCCGTGTGAACCTGGGCTATCAAAAACATAAGCAGGTTCAAAACCTAATACGTCATAGATAAAGCCAAAGCGAGAGCCTGGGCCATACGCTGAAATCTTACCACCACTGACTAACACAACCATTGCTTTACCAGCATCCGGTGTTTTGGCTTTTACAGTATCAATTTTACTATTGAAATCAGCCAGTAATTTTTTGGCTTGTTCTTCTTTGCCAAAAATTTGACCTAATGTTGTTGTGCGTTCAGCAAGGCTTTCAACAAAACGTTTAGGGTCGATATCCATTGAAATCGCAGGCGCAATTTCACTTAATTTCGCATACGCATCGCGAGCACGACTACCACTTAAAATTAAATCAGGCGCTGTTGTGCTGAGCTTTTCATAGTTTGGCTCGAATAACGCACCTTCATTGATGTAGTCGTTTGGGTTGGTGTATTTTTCTAAGAATTTAGGTAAATGAACATTGGTTTGTGGCAGACCAACAATAGGAGCACCTAATGCATCAATAATATCAAGGGTTTCCATATTCATCACAACCACTTTCTGTGGGTGAGCTGGAATTTCAGTTGTCCCTTGAAAATGTTCAATCGTGAGAGTTTGTTTCTCTGCTGATTGTGCTGTTGATGTGTCTTGAGCGTTATCACAACCAGCGATAACAAGTGAAGAAAGCAGTAAAAACAGTGGGCTTAATGACTTTTTAAACATTCTCTTTCCCATATTGTTGCAACACGAAATAAGACGGATCTTTACAGCAGTGGCTTAAATGTCGATCCACAAAGAAGATGATAATACCATCAAAAGTATAAAGAGTAATGATACTAATTCACATTCTCATAATAATAAAGGGTTAACTTGACTAAAATGGCGAAATTTTGCGAGAGATCATTAAAGGAAAATAAAGAACAAATTTTGTGACGTGAAAGAACTCTTAAGATTATTTGCTCAATTTGTGAAGAGTGTCAAAAGAGCAGGTCAAGGAGAGACAATTCTTAACCTATAAGAAATATCGTTAGCTAGTATCATTGCGTATACTTCATTCAAGCAGAAACAATCCTTATTTTAATCTTACTTTGGTTTCTGTACTGACACAGTAATGAATGCACAAGAGAAAACCTTGTTATCTCTAAGGTAAATCGTTGCCAATTCAAGAGGGTTTTATGCAAAAGAAATATATTTACTTATTTTGTTCTGCTGGCATGTCAACATCCCTTCTCGTGACCAAAATGCGAGCACAAGCAGAAAAATATGATGTGCCTGTGGTCATTGAAGCTTTTCCTGAAACGTTAGCTGCACAAAAAGGGCAGGATGCGGATCTGATTTTGCTGGGTCCACAAATTAGCTGGATGTTACCTGATATCCAAAAATTACTCCCGAATAAACCGGTCGAAGTGATCGATTCTCTGTTATATGGAAAAGTAGATGGCTTAGGCGTGTTAAAAGCCGCTGTTGCCTCTATTAAAAAAGCATCTGCAACAACAAATTAATTTTATTTTTTTATTATTTAAATTTTTTATTCCAGTCAAAGAGCGAATTTTTCAGCAAGCCGAGTAATTAGCGGCATTTAAAGGGTATTTTTCTATGAGTAAGTTCATTGGTTCACTTGAAAAGGTACTCCTTCCTTTTGCGGTTAAAATTGGAAAGCAACCTCACGTTAATGCGATTAAAAATGGCTTTATTCGTTTAATGCCGTTAACCCTTGCAGGGGCAATGTTTGTACTTATCAATAACGTTTTTCTTAGTTTTGGTGATGGCTCCTTTTTTTATTCTCTAGGTATCCGCCTTGATGCGTCAACAATAGAAACACTCAATGGATTTAAAGCTATTGGAGGGAATGTCTATAACGGTACATTAGGTATAATGTCGTTGATGGCGCCGTTCTTTATCGGAATGGCATTGGCAGAAGAGCGAAAAGTTGATCCAATTGCAGCAGGCTTACTCTCTATTGCTGCCTTTATGACGGTAACACCTTACAATGCAGCTGGGGCTTATGCTGTTGGCGCTAATTGGCTAGGTGGGGCAAATATTATTTCAGGGATCATTATTGGTCTTGTTGTGGCTGAAATGTTTACCTTTATTGTGCGTCGTAATTGGGTTATTCGATTACCTGATAGTGTCCCCGCTTCTGTTTCGCGTTCTTTTTCTGCGTTAATTCCCGGTTTTATTATTTTATCAATTATGGGGATTATTTCGTGGGGATTAGCGACGTATGAAACAAACTTCCATCAAATTATTTTAGATTCTATCTCAACACCATTAGCATCAATGGGTTCTGTTGTAGGTTGGGCATACGTTATTTTTACCTCTCTACTGTGGTTCTTTGGTATTCATGGTTCACTGGCACTTGCTGCACTTGATAGTGGCATTATGACACCGTGGGCATTAGAAAACGTATCACTTTATACCGAATACGGTTCAGTAGAAGCCGCTTTGGCAGCCGGTAAAACGTTCCATCTCTGGGCGAAACCGATGTTAGACTCCTTTATCTTCTTAGGCGGTACAGGGGCAACACTGGGGCTTATTATTGCAATCTTTATCGCATCCCGTCGTGCGGATCATCGCCAAGTTGCTAAACTGGCATTACCCGCAGGTTTATTCCAAATTAATGAGCCGATTATTTTTGGTTTACCTGTGATTATGAATCCAGTGATGTTTATTCCTTTTATTCTTATTCAACCTATTCTTGCTGCAATTACTGTGACTGCTTATTACTTAGGGATAATCCCACCAGTAACAAATATAGCGCCATGGACGATGCCAACGGGGTTAGGTGCATTCTTTAATACTAACGGCAGTATTGCAGCACTGTTATTAGCGCTGTTTAACTTGGGTGTAGCAACACTGATTTATCTTCCTTTTGTCATCATCTCAAACAAAGCACAAACTGAAATTGAGAAAGAGGAGAGTGAAGAAGATATTGCCAATGCATTGAAATTTTAAGTCATAGAAAAAGAAGTGCAGAGGTTTATCTGCACTTCTTAGAGTCAAAGAGGATATACCATGTTAGATATTGAAAATGCAGTTGATAGCAGTGCTACAGAAGATGAATTTGAAGAGATAATCATGGGCCTTATCATTAATTCAGGCCAAGCACGCAGTGTCGCTTATGGTGCATTAAAAAAAGCCAAAGAAGGTGATTTTGAAGGTGCTAGAAAGTTAATGGAGCAATCACGCGAAGCCTTAAATGAAGCTCATAAAATACAGACACGTTTAATTGGTGATGACCAAGGTATCGGAAAAACGAAAGTCAGTTTAGTTTTAGTCCATGCACAAGATCATTTAATGACTTCAATGTTAGCCAGAGAGTTAGTGACAGAATTAATCGAGTTGCATGAAAAGATAAAATAAGGTGAATGCTGTGGTGGAGTCATTGAGAGCACAAAGCGAAATACGTATGGTCTATGAAGATCAGCTATTTAATGGCAAAAATTTTCATGTCTTTATTTATAATAAAACAGAAAGTGTCAGTGGACTGCATCAACATGATTATTATGAATTCACCATTGTTTTAACAGGGCGTTATTATCAAGAGATAAATGGCAAAAAGGTTTTATTAGAGCGTGGTGATTTTGTTTTTATTCCCATTGGCTCTCACCATCAGAGTTTTTATGATTTTGGTGCGACACGTATTTTAAATGTAGGGATCAGTAAAGCTTTTTTTGATAAACATTATTTCTCGTTATTACCTTCTTATTTTATTGCCTCACAGGTTTATGAATTAAAAAATGAGTTTCTCTCTTATATTGAATCTGTTATTAGCTCATTAAATTTTCGCCATACGGAATTTAATGAATTTATTGAAATTGTCACCTTTAATGTGGTGAATAGATTACGACACCATCGAGATAATCGTATTGAAGATGATATTCCCTTATGGCTAAGAGATACCGTAAGCGAGATGCATGATAAACAAAAGTTTGGTGAAAATGCACTGGTTAATATGGTGATGCTATCAGGAAAATCACAAGAGTATTTAACACGGGCAACACGGCGTTATTACGATAAAACGCCTATGCAAATTATTCATGATATTAGAATTAATTTTGCAAAAAAACAGTTAGAAATAACAAATTATTCGATAACCGATATTGCTTTTGATTCTGGCTATAGTAGCCCAAGTCTATTTATTAAGACATTTAAGAAAATAACATCATTGACGCCAAATAGTTATCGAAAAAATTTGTGCAGTATTAAAGAAACAAACTAATTCATTATTAAGCGTAAAAAATTAATCAATAATAAAGATTGATTTAATTTGAAATAGAGAGAAAGAAGAAAATAAGCTTATTTTCTTCAGGGCTCTTTACGTCTTAATTTCGCCATTAATACACAAATAACAGCATTATTGTGCTGTATGGGAGTATTTTATGAGTCATAAATTAAAAATCGTTACCATTGGTGGTGGAAGCAGTTATACGCCTGAATTGTTAGAAGGTTTTATTAAGCGTTATCATGAATTACCAATCACTGAATTATGGCTGGTGGATGTAGAAGAAGGAAAAGAGAAGCTTGATATTATTTTTGAGCTTTGCCAACGCATGGTAAAAAAAGCGGGTATTCCTTTAACCGTTTATAAAACTCTTAATCGCCGTGAAGCGTTAAAAGATGCTGATTTTGTCACAACACAATTGCGGGTGGGTCAATTGAAAGCAAGAGAGCTTGATGAGTCGATCCCGTTAAGTCACGGCTATTTAGGACAAGAAACCAATGGCGCGGGTGGGCTATTTAAAGGTCTACGCACGATCCCTGTTATTTTCGATATTATTAAAGATGTTGAAGACATTTGCCCTAATGCATGGATCATTAACTTTACCAATCCAGCGGGCATGGTAACTGAAGCCGTTTATCGTCATACTAACTTTAAGAAATTTATTGGGGTTTGCAATATCCCAATTGGCATGAAGATGTTTATTACAGATGTTCTTAAGTTAACAGATAAAGATGAACTCTCCATTGATTTGTTTGGTTTAAATCATATGGTGTTTATTAAAGATGTCATTGTAAATGGTCAATCCCGTTTTCCTGAATTATTGGATGGTGTTGCTTCAGGAACATTAACCGCAGGCTCGGTGAAAAATATTTTCGATTTACCTTTTAGTGAAGGGCTAATCCGTTCTCTTAATATGTTGCCGTGTTCTTATTTGCTTTATTACTTTAAGCAAAAAGAGATGTTGGCTATAGAAATGGGTGAATATTACAAAGGCGGGGCTCGTGCTAAAGTAGTTCAAAAGGTCGAGAAACAACTGTTTGAGTTATATAAAGATCCTGATTTAAATATCAAACCGAAAGAGTTGGAATTACGTGGTGGTGCCTATTATTCTGATGCGGCCTGTGAAGTGATTAATGCTATTTATAATGATAAACAAGCTGAGCATTATGTGAATATTCCACATCATGGTCATATTGATAATATTCCCGCAGATTGGTCAATTGAAGTGACTGCTATTTTAGGTCGAGATGGTGCTAAACCTCATCCTCGTTTAACGCATTTTGATGAAAAAGTAATGGGATTAATTCACACCATTAAAGCCTTTGAAATCGCAGCCAGTAAAGCGGCTATTAGCGGTGAATTAAATGACGCTTTATTAGCCATGAATTTAACGCCATTAGTGCTTTCCGACAAAGATGCAGAAGTGCTTACACGTGAAATGTTATTAGCGCATAAAACCCATCTACCTCATTTTGCTAAAGCAATTGCAGCGTTAGAAAAAGCCTCTCATTAATTGTCGGCGGATAAATATAAGTAATAAGGAGACAGAATGGCTGGTTTATTGATTGTGAATGCGGATGATTTTGGGCTTAGTAAAGGCCAAAACTACGGTATTGCAGAGTGTTTTCGTCATGGTGTTGTTAGCTCAACAACGGCACTTGTCAATGCTGAGGGAATTGAACACGCAGCACAATTGCGTCATGAGTTGCCTGACTTAGGTGTTGGGCTTCACTTTACTTTGACGATGGGTAAACCACTGTCTCCTTTACCTTCTTTAACTCGTGAAGGTGTATTAGGAAAATGGGTGTGGCAAATGGCAGAAGAGGGCAATTTACCGCTTGATGAAATTCGTGTTGAGCTTAACGCACAATATCAGCGTTTCATTGAGATCTTTGGTTGTGCTCCCGACCATATTGATAGTCATCACCATGTGCATATGTTTAAGCAAATCTTTCCTATTGTGGCGGAGTTTGCCAAAGAAAAGTCATTACCAATGCGGGTTGATAGACCGTTAGCACAAAAAGAAGGGATTGATACCCAAGGTGTAATAAGCAGTGATGGTTTTGATAGTCAATTTTATGGTGATGAAATTACACAAGCCCTCTTTTTAAAGGTGCTTGATGAGTCTAAAGCACGTCATGAGCAATCGTTAGAAGTGATGACGCATCCTGCTTTTGTCGATAATCCATTACGCGCAAGTGGTTATTGTTTTCAGCGTCTAACTGAACTTGAAGTATTAACAGATAGCGCATTAAAGCATGCTATTTTGGAAAGAGATTATCAGCTAGGCACGTATCAAGATTTAATGTAGTGGTTTTTAGACAATCGGAGTCTGTGTTATTCCCCTGGTGTGGGTCTTTTGAATTATTTTGCCTCTGTTTTTATAAAGCAGAGGCATTTTTGTTTTCAGAAGAAAAAAACTAAGTTGTAATTTTTTCAAACGAGTGGACTATTTCTGTTATTTTATAAGATATTGGATCTTCAATTTTAAAACATAAGTCATCATAAAAAACAAAGTTTTTACCCATGCCAAATGAACTTTCAAATATTATTCCATCACAGTTACTAAAGCTTTTTAGAAATTCACACAAAAACTGAGTAGGAATATAATCTATATTAGAACTTTCTGGTCTAACAGGTTTGGATAATTCACTAGAAAGCATTTCTAATAAATTTAAAATACTTATAACATTGTTGTATCTTGTTTCATCAAAAGAACATATTGATATTTTTTTTCTTGGAGATGTTAAGTCAATTAAAGAAACATCTTCTTCCAAAATTAGCTTAGATATATAAATAATGCTAGTATTATTAGGTCTAACTTCTGAAATACAAGTTTCTTCGTTATTAGCTAAATATAAATAGGATATTCCAATCGGATTTGCGCGGCCTGCTGTAGCATTTCCTGCGGGAGGTTTTCCCATTTTTGTCTTTTCTAATTGATGCTCATGTATTCTTGCCCTAAAGAAAAATTCATCTTTATCATACTTTACTTTTAGCTGCTCTATAATTTGGAAAAAATCCTCATCAGCATTATTATTTTGTATGTTAAACAGGGAAGAGTAAATTGAGTTTTTAGGGAAAAATCTATTTTTAAACTTAATCTCTTTTTTGAACTCTTCCCATTTGCTTATATGGCCTAAATAATCTTCTTTTAATAGGTATTTTTTTATTATATATTCATTTCCTAATATTTCACCAAGTAATTTCTTTGTGTTATGTATTTTTTCATTAAAGATATTAAAAGTATTTTGTAGAATATCAGATAATAACTCCCCTTTTTCGCTTTCAACTACAATTCCTAAAAATGGTTCAAAAAATCGAGATAAATCTTTAGGATTTATTGTAAATGCATTTTCTTTTTTACAATATCCACATCTATCATTAGTATGATTAAGGCCAATAGTTTTAATAATGGCAGAATCATGAAAACAATTAGAACAGCATAGTGTCATTTATCCACCTCGATATTAGAAGATAAATAATTACAAAGAGTTTCGATATGATGTTCAATAGAGATTTTCTTTAATTGGCCAAGTCCTGGAAAATGTTTTTCATTATATAAATATGCAAGTTCTCTGGTTCCAAGAGTATTATCAAAAGTATTAGGATATGAATTTATAAAATTAATATATCTAGCTAGAGCCTCATGGAATTTACCACCAGGGTTTGCTGGGCTATTACTTTTCTCAGAGGAAAAATGTCTAATAAACATTTGGTTATAGTCTTTTTCTATATAAGAAAGGTGTATTGTTACCACATAAGCAGGGCCTCCTGCTTCAGAATATTCAGCACCAACAATTGCATAGTCACTGAAACCAATAACATTCGGTCTAGTCAAATAATTAATATGTAAGTTGGAAAAACTTGAACGTTCTTTATAATCAGCATTTCTTGTTTTCTTTTGAAAAGGATCATCTATTAGAATAATGTTATTCTTTAATTGATACAGTTCATCATCTACAGTTTGTTTTGGAATGATAGAGTAAGTAGAACGATTTAAATATTGGAAGTGTTTTTTCTCTAGGATATCAGCTATAAATATAGCATTTACAGTAGGCAATTCATTAAGTACTAGACTATAGTTAATTGTATTATCTGCTATCTTTACACAGGGAATAAATTTTATTTTATTATCCATCGAAGATAATTTTATAATTAAATTAATACATTCGTTTTCAAAATCACCTAAGTTTGGATTAATAATAATTATTGGGATAATATTGTTTTCATTTAATTCTTTAATTGTTCTTACTAGTGGTAATAAATTTTTTCTAACGGGTTCTATTATAGGTTTGTAAATTTTATTATTTAATAAAGGAGCTAATTCACGTAATGCATTAAGTTCGAACTGCTTACCTCTTATAAAGGGGAAGTACATAAATCATCCTTATTTAGATATAAAGATAAAATATTTCTAAAAGCTTCTTGTTGAGTTGGAGATAACTTGAAGCTAATAGCCGAGTTAATTAATGATGATGGTAGTGATTCGAGCATGGAAAAATTTACTTTTCTATATTTTTTTAGTGCAGCTATATATAGTTTTCTTATGTCATCATTTGATGATTGATTGAAAATAGATAAACAGTGATTAAATAAATACATATTTGATGATACTATTTTTCTATTTGATAAATTTTCAGCAATATATACGTATTCTGCTTTTCTTAATGAATTAATCATTATCTCTCTATCAATGTCTACTTGTATTTTATTAGCTTTTCGAATTTCTATCAGTGCATCTCTATCGGTTAATTCAATAATTCCAACATTTTCAGGAACTATAGATATTACTTTTTGAGTATGACTTTTATCACATACAACATATACTTTTTCAAAGATTTTGAGGTAGGTTGATATTTGTTCTGGTAATCGAACTAGAGAATCAAATTTAGTTTTTATTTCATAACAAGTAGTACATCCATTCACGATGACACAATCGGCTTTGTTATTACCTACTCTCAATTCTGTTATCATGGTTGCATTATTATTGTGTTTTTTTAAAAATAGTTTTTGTGCAACAATATTCTTAAAAAAATATTCTGATTTATAATCTTTTTTACACTGTTTAAATGTTGATTCAAAGATATCAGCGATTTTTATTGGATGATTATTTAACGAAAGATAATTATTTATCAATGTATAAAGAAATGAAAAGTCACCTTGAGTAATCTTATGAATAGATTGACTCGTAAAAAGCTGTGAAGCCATTTTGCTTTTAAGTGAATTATGTTTATTTGATCTATTATTCATTTCAATATATATCCGATAATTATTCATAATTAATTATGATTGTATCATGATACTACTCGCTAAATAAAAAACATTTTTTTATTAGAATTCATGAGGTTAATTAAATATTTTATATTTAATAGCTTGAAGATGAAAACTTTATACTAAATAGATATAAAATCTAGAGGGTAATCTAATAATTGAGAGAATAATCAGAAAATAGAATGTAACAATGAAATAAAAATTATTCTTATTAATCAAAACCTATAACCAATACTGGCGATAAGCACCTTACTTGGATGGTTTTTTCCTTCCATTTTGAAATAACTGCCCTCATAGCTTAAAGCAAGTGTAATATTTTGTGGTGATGTTAACGTGATACCCGTTCCCCAACTTACTGATTTAGATGAGTGATCTTTATTTATATTTCCTAGTGTTTGATAACTCATACCACTTACCCCAATAACGCCATATAGCTCAACGAAAGGTGTTAATACATAGGCTGGACCACTGCAAGTGAGGCATAACGTAATCTCTCATTATGAGATTACGATTTGTAGGCTATCGATCCTGAAAGTTGCAGAGAGATTTTTTATTCGTATTAGTAAACTGATACTTCAAATTGATCCCATTAGCTGTGGGTAAATCTTTTATTTTGATATGGGCGTAGCCAATAGAAACTAGAGTATCACTATTTCTTTGCATAAATTGATGTAGTGAAAAATAAAGAAAAAGGTAAGCAAGCTCATAATAAAATATTTTTCATAAATATAGTTTTAAATGATAAGTTAATAGAAAGCACATATCATAAAATAATATGTGCTTAAGTTTATTTAAAAACGATAACCGATATTAGCAATAAAACCGTCTAAAATAATTTTATTGTCGGTATCTTTGAATTTAAAACGACTATTTTCATATCCAACAGAAATCGAAACCATTTCTGCTGGATTAATGATTAAGCCAGCACCCCAACTAAATGCATTTTTCTTTAATTGTTTTAATTCTGAACTTTCAGATTTAAATTGAATTTGGCTCATACCTGCGGTGCCATAAACACTCATAAAATCATTTAAACGTAATGTAGGACCCGCCATTACAGAATAATAACGTGCATTCACATCTTTAAAAAAAGTATTAACAGGTTTATTTAAATCATATTCATTTTGAGCATAAGTAGCTGTTGCTAAAATACCAAATTGTGAATTGATTTCTTGACGAATAGAAAAGACACCACCATGCATTGGATTTTGACCTGCCATTTTGACTTGTGCATAACCCGCTGAAAGTGTGGTTTTATCTAATTTAAAATCATCTTGAGCATAAACAGAAGAGGTCGATAATAAGCCACTAATAAATAAAGTTGATAATAATTTTTTTTTCATTAGTTATATCCCATAAATAAAAAACGGAGAACGTATTATGAAGCGAGGAGATTATAATAATGAGTTTGTTTTTAATGGAATAAAAAATAGTACATATACTTAAATAAGGTTATTTTATTAAAGTGTCTATTTAATTATTAATAAATTTATTAATAATTAATGTAAAATAAATATAACTCGTAATAAGAATCAATAATAAAACGAAAAAGTTGACATAAAAGGAAGGCTCTCTATTTTCTAGAGAGCCTTTGGGGATTTATTTAAGTCCTAGATCACTTTGTAGACTAATGATTTGATTTTGTAAATTCTCTAACTCAAGTTGTTTTTCCATCACTGATTTTGATGGATTGTTTTGTGCCGCTTTCATTTGCTTATCAATTTCATTGATCTGCTTTTGAATATCATTTTGCCCTTTAGTTTTTTGGCGAATTTGATTTAACAGATTATTCATTGATTGGCTTAATGCACGCTGGCTAGCTTGTTTACTTTTTAGATCTGCATTGGTCTGTTGTTTTTCTTTCTCAATGGCAGCAAGAACAGCTTTAAATTCGGTGTTTAATGCTTGTTCATTACCTAAAATCGCTTTTTTTTGTTCAATGCGATTATCATAAGTCCCTGAATAATTACAGTTAAATTTAGTAATTATACTGACATCACCCGTTGTTGGATCACAATCAGCAGGATTGGTGACACAACCGCTTAAAAGTAAGGTCATGCCAACAAGGGAAAGAGGTAAAAGTTTCATTATCATCCTTTTTAACGTTAACTAAGTTTTATTGCTGTACGTTGGGTATAAAGGCTATCAAGTTCTTCTTGTAAAGAGGTTACTTGTTGTTTCATCCCATTGATTTGTTTATCAAGCTGTGCCGTTTTTAGGCCATCTTGACGACTTTGCGCAGCAATATCACGCCATTCACCTTCACGTTTTTTCATATCCGCTAAACGAGAACGAAGTGCTGCAATATTGGCATCAATACCTTTTAATTGTTTTTCAGCTGCGACTTTATTAAGGCGTTGTTGTTTCATATCTTGCTCAATTTTTGCAAGGGCTTTTTTATCATCAGCAATAACCGCTTTCGCCGTATTAGAGGCGCTTTGTAAGCGCTGATTTTCATTTTGAATATCAGCAATCATAGAATTGAGCATCTCTTCTTTTGTCGCGTAATTTTGGCGTTTGTTGTCTAAATAGGCATTTGCACCAATACCGACACCACAGCCAGCTACAGCCGCAATGAGCATACAAGCGCCTTTATTGCTGGAGTTTGAGACTAAACAGCCTAATGCACCAATTGCCGCACCGCCTGCACAAGCAGTAATACCTGATTTGCTGAAAAACTCCATATCACTATTATTTTTCAAACGAGGATCAGTACCGTTATTACTTTGGCATCCTGATAAGGCAAGTAATGCACTAATGCCAAGTACCGCCATAAGTTGTTTGTTCATACCACACCTATTATCCCAAGTCTCTGTTATTGTTTTTTACATGCTTCGAGCCATTCATTCCGTGATACTTTACCGTTAGCCCAATATCCTTGTAGCCCCTGCATATACGTTGAAAGGTACGTATTTAAATTTGATTTACCTCTGGCTTCCATTAATTGGCGTACAACGTCAATTTGCGGTTTGACTAAAGAGGCGTCATATGTGGTTGCCATATCCACTAATGTGTCAGCGTAATAGCTCACAACAAAGTCGAGCGTTTTTTTATGGTCGTTAACTTGTTCTTGACGTCGTTCACATGTGGCATCTTTAGTGCCTGAAGGACAGTTTTTTTCATGTAATGCGATTAATCTGTCATAGAACTCGCCATCATCTTTTAATTTGGTACATAAAAAAGCACCTAATTGTAGTGAGGTACGGATAGCTTGATCACGCTGTTCATCTCGTAGTTGTGCATTTGCCCGTAAGGTATTTTTTAATTCAGCTAATTGTTTTTTCAATGCTTCATCTTGCACTTGGGTTGAGAGTGTATTCAGGCTATTGATGGAGCTATCGCTATTAGTTTTTGAGTTGTTGCTGGCAGGTTTCTCATTACCTAATTGCTGCCACTCTTTTTCTATTTCTTTGATCTTATCGCGTGATGTTAATGCTGGAGCAACAACAGCTAAACGAAAGCCTGTGTATTTATTTTTATTCGCACCCGTATTGGTGTAATAAGGCTCTTCTTGGCGCCATGAACTGCGCATATCACTCTCTGGTGTTAGATAACTACCACCACGTACAATAAATCCACCCGCTTGTCCGTGTAAACGGTCGAGTTTGTTTAATCGAAAAGGCTCAAACATCATTTCAGCGACATTACCCAACATGTCATGTAAGCCTAGAGGATTTGGCGATAACAGACCCGTTAGCTGTAAAGAGCCGTTAGCAGATTGGCTGCCTGCCGACCAAATATAGTTTTTGGTGCCTTCCGGCATAGGAAAACGAATATCTCGGAATTCTGACGCTGAGACTTTTAAACCGCCGCGGGCGGCAAATTCCCACTCCGTTTCTGTTGGTAATCGAGCAAAACCTTTTGCGCCATCTTCAACAGGGAGTGCTTCAGGATGTTTGCTTCTTAACCATTGATTATATTGATCAGCGAACTGCATGGCTTCATACCAGCTAATATTCACTTTCGGTAAACGTAATTTATTTGAGGCAACAGGGCACTCTTTACCATTAATAGTGCTTTGCATGGCGTTATATTGCAGATCGGTAACGGGGTATTTTGCCATAAGGTAATAGCGGCCTTTTTCTTTACCTTTTAGTGGGAAGCTACCCGCAATATGTTCAGCTCTTGATTGCTCTAAATAACCCCATTCATCGCCTTCTTGCCCTAACGTAACGCTGTAGTCTTGTAAAGGCTGACTGAGAGGGATAGTCACTTGCCGAAAGACCATAGAACCTTCACAAGGGAATGGCAATATCACATCATCAGGTAAGGCTTTTGGGTTAACAAATTTATCATCCCATTTGGCTGATGCCATAAAACTGCTAGATAACAGCGCAAATGATAAAGTTAAAAGCGATAAATTAAATTTCACGTAAGCTCTCCGCAGGTTCAATTGAAACGGCACGTAATGCCCCAATACTGGCAACGACTAAGGCCACAAGTAAGGCGCTGCACATAGCAATCAAGAGATCCCAAAACGTTAACTGGCAAACAAAGGCTTGTTCAGGTAAATGGGTGCCTAATAATGTGGTAAATAAGCGACTACCAATCCCATAAAGCCCAAGGGCTAAAATAAAGGCAACACTCGTTAATAGCAGCGCTTGCAATACAATATATAAAGAAACAGCAAATTGACGGAAACCTAGCAGGCGTAGGATCGCCATATCTTTGCGTTTGCGGTCAATATTGGCAAGAAAGGCCCCAATTAATGAGGCGATACAACCTAATAGTGAGACCCAAGCAATGACAGAGAAAATAACATTAAGAACATAACTGATTGCTTTTACAGAATCTATTTGGCTTTTTTGTGTTATCACATCAATGTGTTGTTGCCGAAACCAATCATCTAATGGTGCGATGCTATCTAAATTTTTGGCATAAAGACGAGCTTTAGCAAACTGAGTTCTTGGTTTTGCCTCAACACCTTGTGTAATACCAAAAAGAGGGGCTTGATAACCATCTCGGTAATCTTCCATTGCGACTAAAACATCAAGAGAAACAAAGGCCGCTGCTCTTGAAAATTTGCTATCACTGATAATGGCGCCCACAGTAAAGGTACGCTTTGCGCGTTCATTGACGCCATTAAGTTTGCGGCTGATAAATAATCGGATGTTATCACCGACATTAGCCTGTAATTTTTGCGCAGCATTGGCGGAGAGTACTAACGTGTCTGCATTGCTAGGTATAGCCACACCCTCTAATAAAGGATCGTTTTCTGCTGTTGGTATGATTTCTGCGTTATCAATAAAATGTTGTCCATCAATCACAATATCAGCTTGTGTATTCAAACTTCGTGTTAATGGGATAACAAAGCGGACTTCTTCTTTTTGTGCAATTTCATTAAACCAACTTTGTGGGTAATTACCATTGCCTAACATACGTATTTCAAGATTACGGGGATCGTTGAGTAGCTGATTATGAAGCTGTGTCACAATGCCATTTTTTAAGCCAAACAGCAGTAACAATGGGGCAATCACAGAAACGAGTGAAAACACAATACAGAGTGCAACTTTGCGATCGTAAATTAAGTCACGCCAAGCAAGTGAGCTGAGTAAGCCAAGACGATTAGGATTGGCACTATTGTTTGATAAAGACACTACCGCCTCCTTCGAGTTGCGCGTGATAGTGGCTAAACCCAAAACGCTTGATTAAAGACCAATCGTGACTAACAACCAGTGCAGAGATCTCCAGTTGTTTTACCATCTCTACAATGAGTGCATACAGCGCTTGTGCATTATGGGGATCAAGGGCTGCTGTGGGTTCATCAGCAAGTAATAATGCTGGCTCGTGTGCGATAGCGCGAATAAACGCTGCGCGTTGGCGCTCACCAATGGAGAGCTGGCGTGGAAGACGAGTTAACAGTGGGCGTAATTGCAGATGGTCAATTGCATGATCGAGCCAAGCGGAGTGCGGTGTTAACCCCAGCATTTTGCGAGGTAATTGAATATTTTGCATGACGGTTAAAAAAGGCAGTAACCCGCCACTTTGAAGCATAAAACCCAATTTCTCTGCTCGTAATGATGCGAGTTGTGCTTGCTCATTACTTAGTACGAATTGTGTGAGAGTTAAATCATCATCGAGTTGAAAATGGGTTAATTCATCAGGGCGTAAAATAAGCCCAATCATTTCCAACAAGGTACTTTTTCCACAGCCACTTAATCCGGTTAGTGCGCCAATTTCTCCTTTTTCAAGGATCAATGAAGGAAGCGCAACACGAAAACCATGTTGCGCATCACCACGCGTAATTGCCATGCCTTCAATCTGGATCATTAAGGCAGGTTTTCCAGTGGAACAGGGTAAACGTGATCGCGTGGATCACTTTGTGGCGCAAGGGATATCCAACGATCAACATCTTCATTATAACGTTGATAATATTGTAACTTTGTATTTAATCGGCGGATAAATTTCTCTTGCTCAAGACCATCCCAACTTTTCCAAGTCTCTTCATCTAAACCAAGCACTTCACTTAAGTAGGGCAGGTTTTCAATATATTCACCCAACAAGCCCATTTCACCCAATTTAGTCGCAGAGCCTTGTTTGATTTGATTTGGATCGTTACCCATTGTTGCGGCAATCGAACGTAAATCAGCAAACATATTGTCAGGAGAGATCAACCCTTCATTAGCAGCATTCACGATTTTTTTCATCACATCACTTAAATCGCTAAGCTCACTTTTAGTCAGTAATACTTGTACTTCTGTTGTTGGGATATTTTGCTGTAATAAGTCTCGATCACTAATCCATGCTTTAAAGACCGGAGGTGCTTTTGTACCCTGTTTTTCACCTAAATATGCTAAACGCATGGCATAACCTAAATCATGCGCATCATTAAGTAAGGCATCAGTTTCTTTATTTTTGCTATAAGTAGGATCGGCATTTAGTGCACTGCCTACGGTGGCTTCACCGCGATAAGCGGTTTGAATTTGCGTGGTTACTGCGGTTGCAAGACTATCGACCATCCGACCAAAACTATTTACATCCCCTGAGTTAATAGGGTAGTAAAGGGATTTGTGTAAGAACGGATTCAGCGTCAATGTCTCATATTGCGCTTGTGCAGAAGCATGATTTTTTGCCCCCGATGGGGTTTTTAAGTGCAGAGTATAAAGTGCAACACCACGATAAGCGGCTTCTTGGCGAATTTGTTCAGCATCGAGCTTAGTTGATGAAAGAGGATCATCTCCCGTTAATGCCCCCGCATCAGTGATTAAAATAACGTAACGCGCGCCAAAACGTGTCCAATCAACATCATCAAGGGCTTGCATAACACCAGCATATGCATCTTCATCAAAACGACTACTTGAGACTTTAGCTTGGCGTAACTCTTTTACTTTATTTAGGAAATCAGGGCCATCTTTTACGTCATTGGGGTTTACAAACATTTTGCTGTCGTATTCCAATGCGGGGACAGCTTTGATATTAGAGCGAAATGCCACTAAACCAAATTTTACTTTATCCAACATATTGTCTTTTTCGACTTGAGCATAAACCTTCTGAATCGCTTCTTTGGTTCTATCAATATAAGGATCCATTGATATTGTTGAGTCGATAACAAACACGACAGCCGCAGAAAAACCTTGCATCATATTATCAGCATCTTTGCTGTCTGACGTGGCAGGTTTTGTATTGTTGGCGGTTACATTCGTATTCTGTGCGTCTTTGCTGTCTTTGGTTTGAGAAGAGACAGAGGCCACATTGAGGACTCGCACTTTATAGCCCGCATCAGTAAAGACTTCATCTGAACCTAGTACAGGTAACAGATAAAAATTACTTTTTTGATCAATCATATAATCCGGCTCTTTAGCTAAAACAGCAGGATTGACTTTTTGATTTTTGATATCAGCTAAAAAAGGTTGATACTGTTTTTCGGGTGTCGGGCTTTCAAGTAAGCCTTCAACCGTTTGTTTATCTTTGAAAAATAGCATTGGGTTACGACCCGCTGGGTTAGTAAAAGCCAGCGTTAATTGCATTTTCCATTCAGATGTACAGCTTGCATTCATCCAGCCGCTAATATGACCCAAGCTATCAGGGCCGACTTGTAACCACTCATTAGCGCCTTGTTTTTGACGCTGATATACATAAAAACGGCTAAATGCGGGTTGTTCTTTACCTGCTGCGCCAATTGTGTCTGCCACTTGGCAACCTGGGTAGGTTAATACACGCTGATAGAGAGTCTTTTTACCCTCTTGTAATAGCGGTTTTTTCTCTTCAGCACTTGCCGGTGCTGTCAGAATTAAACCACTGAGAATAAGAGTAAGCCAATGCGCCTTTTTCATACGACTTTCCTATTTTTTCAGTGCTTCAAGACGCGCTTTTGCGTCACTGTTTTGTGAGTCATGATTAAGAACAGCTTCGTACCAATAGATAGCTGTTTCTTTGTCTGCGCCAAAGCAACCTTGTGCTGATGCTGTTTCTGGATCGTATTCACGAGCATAATTTAGTGCGATTTCAACATCACCTGATTGCGCTTTATATGCATATAAACGCTGAGCAACGTCACATTGATTGTTTTGTTTAGCTTGTTCAATCGTTGTAAGAATGGTTTTGCTATCTGGTTGGCTCTGTATACAACTTTGTACAAAAGCGAGTGCCGTACCTGATTTCATATTTTCAACACTACACACACTTGGTGTTGATGATTCTGTTGTCGGTTGTGTGGCTGGTTCACCTGCTGGGTTGCCTCTTAGTAAGAAGAACCACGTTAAGATACCCGCTAAAATTAAGATCAGGATAATCGCTAAAATTAAACCAATTTTAGATTTTTTCGGTGCAGGTGGTGTTGGCCGTTGTGGCGGTTCATCTACCTTAATTTCAGGAATAATCGGCTCAGGCTCAGGCTCTTTGATTGATTCGGGTTCCGGCTCCGGTGATGTTTCGACAATGGGAGCAGGTGGAACAGTTTGAGTATCTAATGTCGCCGTTGATTTTAATGCTTCGCTTTGACCTTGTGCTTGAGAGGCTAATACACCATCACGAATACGTAGTCGCCCGATATCTTGTGTTTCGTTATCGTCTTTTAACGTAAATTGATACGCCATTTGTAAGTTGCTAACGAGGGGATCAACGAGCGTTTTATCAAGAACGATTTGATAACCATCATCAGCATCTTCAAGTGAAAGCTGGTGGAAAAAGGCATTACCTACCCATTCCCCTTTATCATTTAAGAAATAGCGATCTTGGTTACGCTGAATGCTTAAATAAACAGGGGAAGCGTCACCTTCCCAATTACGAATACTTAATACCGCAAAGCCGGGACGAGCTGGTTGTACGGGTTTTAATTCTGGATTAAACACGAATTATGACTCCACAACGGATGATTTCATGGTTTGAATGATTTGGCCTAATAGTGCGTTTTGTTCAGCACTGATCTCTCTTCCCGCAGAATGCCCTGCATTCTCAGTAATAACCGCTGATAAAGCGATAAGCCAATCAATCACAAATAAAAGGGTGTAGTTAACAGGGTTGGTGGGTAAGCGGACCAAACGCTCATCATCACCCCATTGCACGCTAGTGTTATCGGGTCTTTCAAAGATCTTATGACCCACATTGATTTTGCTATCTGGCTTCTCAACACCGTTATCTTTGAAATTAAACCAAGTAATAAAATCACCCAGTACATTATAAACGCGAGATGATTGTTGTTCGGCTAAGTCATCACGACGGGCAATGGCTTCTGTTCCTGCTAGAGTTTTCAACATACGTTGTTCAACACCAAGACGATTGATAGCTGTAATAAGTTCATCGACTAACAGCACCATAATTTCTTGGTCGATGCCTAAATAGGTTAACAATGTACTGTTATCTGGCAGACTACGCAGATGGTTTATCCATAATGCCATCACTTTTTTAGGGTAGGTAATCTCATTGCCATGGCCTTTGGGGGCTTCATCTTCTTCAGGTACCAAAGAGATTGGTGCATCGCTAAAGAGATCAAATGTCGGTTGTTCCATAGCAGCAAAGGCAGAAACTGGGGCTTGTGTTGCTTTTTTGTTGTCTGAAAGGGTATCGATAACCTCTTTTTCCTGCATATATAGGTCGTAGAGAGATTTGCGAGAAGGCAACAGATAGTCGAGTAATGCACCTTGTAAATAAGGACGACTTTGCATAAAACGCAAAATAGTCGCGGCATTACGGCGTTTTACCTGTAATTCTTCTTCACCACCTGATTGATACCATTTTTCAAGATGATGACCGATTAAATCACGTTGAATTTCTTGTAGTTGCTCATTGATACGTTCAAGCTTTAGTGATTTTAAGGCAACGGTTTCAATATAATCAGCAAGGCGTTGCATACCACCATCGTTAAGCGACAACATGGCATCCCATGCTTGGTCTGGATCACGAATATAACGTTGGACAGTTTCATCTTCAGCAAATGTTGTTTTCATCAGATGTAATTGTGAAATACTGTCTTCATTTAGAACCGTTTCTTTGCCATTGCTGATTTGAATAAACGGTGTTGGGACACCCGGTTTACGTACTAAAAAGGTATTATTAAACGCTTCACCATTGATCCAATCCGATGACATCCATTCGTATTGACCAAAGCGCTCTAACATCGCCATTTTTATCATGCCACCTTTACCCCATGATTGGCGTAATAACGCTTCATTCATGGTTAAGGAGTTGGTAATACGCATATCAAACATAGTCATCGCCCAAATCAAGCCAGAAGGGCGTTTAGCACGAGTTTGTGCATCTTTACCTTGTGTGTTATTGATCCATTCTGTGAGTACTGCGCCGACTTCTTTTACATCGGATTGTTTGTTTGATGCAGTACAAACCACCAGCACATTCATTTCTTGGTTATCGGTATAACGTTCAAACAGATAGGCGACTTTGCCTCGAAGAATAAGTTGAGCGAGTGGGTTTGCGCTATCATCATTGACTTGACGGCGCACATCCGCCATGGTTTCAACACCTAAACGCCCGCGATAACCCGGAAAATCCAGTAGCTCAACCTGTTCAAATAGTGTTTTGCTTGGTGCATCTAATAACGGTACGACTAATTCAACGGTGAGTGCAGTCAGTTCCGCTAAAGAAAGGGTTACAGGGGCATCAATACGATCACCATGAATAGGACAAATACTGATCTGGTTATCATTGGCAGTATTGAGACGTTCTAACATATCTACGTTCATAATACTGTCGTTTTGTATTAACACACCGTCTTGTTCTTTGACTAAAGAAGAAAGCGGAGCCAAAACCAAGGATGCATTGCCTAAAGAGGCAAGTGTGGTGCTAAAACGCTGATAAGCAGATGTCAGTTCTGCAATGTCGCCCCATAACACTGAAAATAACTTAGCACGTTGAGCTATGCTGAGATAAGGTGCTAATTCAATCGCTTTAGGCCAATAGGTTGTCGCTAATTTCTTCTGACTTTTTTCAGCGTGACGTTGCAGGTAATCCCATAATGAAACGACATCATCGTGCGTAATACCTGCGACAGCGGTGGCACTACATTGTGAACTTAATGAATTGATTAAACGAGAGATTTTTTCTTCATCTAATTCAAAATCAATTTTTTCCTGATTAAAGTCATACAGGTAAGCATTAGCAAGGATCTTAACAATTTCAATTTCGCTAAAAAGGTGTAGCTCTACTGGAAACTCTTGCGTACCTTTTGTTGCTTTGCGACTAAAGCGAGTGACTAATCCCGTAGCCTCTTTGCCACCCCCTGGTGGGTTGATATGGTCGATAAAATCAAGAGTTTTACCTGACATGCTGGTTCTTAATCGTCCTTCTTGCCCAGCAGCAAGGGCTGAGATCAGGTACGATTTTCCTGCCTGAGACAGGCCAAAAAAGCCGACTGACATTGGGCGTTGGGTCGCTAAGCTGAGATTCTTCGCCATATTACGGCTACGACGCAGGCGATAGATAAGGCTATCAGCTTCTGTATTTAAACGAGGTGCATTGCCTCTTACTGCGCTAACCCAATCAATAGCTTTGCCTGCGCCTTGATAAATGGCATCCCATTTAGCTGTTAACTGTTTTTCATCCATCATATTCATTTACCTAATACACTCCCGCTATCCAGCCAATAGGATGTTTCGCCAATACCACTGTCTGCTAACGTATTGAGTTTGAAGCTTAAACCACTCTTATTAACGCCACCTTTACCATTAATAAGTTCCATTTCTTCAATACGTAATTTTTCAGATTTGTTGTCATTATTATGGCTAGAGGCTCCGCGCTCTTCTCCTAGCTTGATATGTAATACGCTGTCCTCTTGGCTTAATTGTTGTGCCAATTTTGGATTTTTAATGCGTAATGTATAGAGTGGTGAGGCTGGCCAACGGGCATTATCTAATTGACGGAAACCTAAACGTATCCCGCCTCTGACTTCAAAATAGGTATCTGGATCAGGCTCAAACTTATCCTGAATATCTCGGTAATAAACGTCATTATCAGAAATGGTGTTGTTATTATCTAACATTCCTAAATAACGCACTGTTGAGTAAGTTTTAAAGTTACCTGTTGAGAAATAGAAGTTGAGCAAACGTGCATTTTCAGCCATTAAACACAACATCGCACCAACTGCTGCGGTTGATTTGGGATCGTCAATGCGGCCTTTTTTGTTGAACGGATACCAACCCCCTGTTTTGTAACCATGTAATGGCAATATACGAGAAGGTGGTACAGGCTGTAATACTTTTAATAGTGCTTGAATACCCGGTAAGCGAGAAGGGCGGCCTGTGAGCAGTAAAACATCACATGAGTAGTAATAAAGCACCTCACATAGCGCTTTTAAGCTACGGGTGATATTAATACGTTCACCTGAAATAAATTCAGCGTGTAGTTGTGTAAAATTAATTTGCACTGGCACGTTCAAGATAGAAAAACTCTCTCCGCCACCTAACTCTTTATTGGCAGCGTCGTCAATATAACGACGCACATGCTCTGTTGGTTGGACATCTAGCAATTCTCCAAAGGTGCTGTTAATACCTTCATGAGGCACTAATGGATCGAAATTTTCGTACTGGCTTAAAATACGTAATCCAATTGGATTGAAGATTTGTAAGGTAAGCTGTTGACGCAATACTTGCTGACCTGCATCTAAACCTTCACTACCAAAAAGGGAAGACATTAGGGCATCGGCATCAGAAATGCCAATATCCGTTAATGCAGTGCGTAATGCAGGTAAAACACAAATCTGGATGATATCTAATAAAATATCATCACCTGCAATTTTGAATCCTTCGCGGAATAATTGTGTTGGAATAATTTTGACGTTGCTTCCTGTTCCCGTATCCAGTTTATAGCGAGTGATAACGAGATCGGTTGTGCCACCACCAATATCAATTGATGCAATTTTTAATGTGCTATCACCTGTTAATGCGCGGTTATCCTCACGCACTTGGCTAGCAAAAAAAGCTTCAGTACGTTCACCAAATTTAATTTGTGTTTCGTTGTAGAGGTAAACTAACTGACCACAAGTGGCTTCATCCCACTTAACGTGGATATTGGGCATCGGTATACGACATTGGACATCTTTACCATCAAAATTCAGTTTTTCATCAGTTGGATCCCAATTCATTGCTTTCCAAATTAGCCCTAATGCGTTTTCCATGCATGTTTCAAAAATAGCACGCTCTGGTTTTGGCATAGCGGGTGGAATAGTCAAAATGATATTACGTAATTGACGAGGCGCACTAGCATGGCTCATTTTAAGACGCTGAGCCGGGCTGTTCATTTGTGTTAATGCCTGAGCTAACACTTCGGTTAACATCATGGTCATTAATGAACTACGTGTGTAGTTTGGCGTAAAGACAGGCATACGAAAGTCAGGCTCTAAACGGAATAACGGTTCACCGTGATCGTTAAGCAGATAGGTCATAGGTACAGCAGTTGCCAGTGGCTCTCTGTCTGTTTGACCAAAAGAGCGACTAAAGCGCCAACCTGGAGAATACGGCGAATCATCCCATAAATAACGTTTAGGGCTTGAAATACCCGTTGAGCCTTCAGTTCCTAAGCGTTGTGCTGCCATGCGGTTAGCTTCAGGGCCAACACGACCAATAGTTGGCCACATAAAGGCATTATTTCGACCACTACTGACTGAAAAGTCTTGTTTACCAAATTCCGCTTGTGCAAATTCAACACGGCTTTCAAAAGGTTCGTTGTAGATTTGATAAGGGTGGCTTAAATCACGCAATGTCATTTCATAAAGTTGAGTTAACCCTTTATTATCATTGATATGATCTTCAATTAAGATCCCACATGTACGTGAGTTACCCACATCAAGGATAAGGTCGACTTCAATGGCCGGCTCTTGTGGTTTGGTTTCATTAATTTTGATTTCAGGTAAGTGGAGTTTCTCACCTAATATATTGAGCAAATTGAGATAATGTGCTTGATGTTGAAACTCTTTAAGCGCTTCCTCAAGTTCATCGTGATATATCTTAGTGACCGCCAGCGCTCTTTCACTAAAGACTTCCTTTAACCAACCATCAATCCACGGTGTTTCAAGGAAATTTTCTACCTCATAACCTAGATAGGCTAGTGCAAAAGCAACACCAGAGCGAACATCTTCTTCGTTTGGTGCTAGATAAGCCGTATTGGTGCGATTGGGTTCAATACGAGTATCAAAAGCCACGACAATGCGATGCGTATGCCCGTCTTCATCTGGCTCTGGCAGTTGGTGAAACATCATTCTCACCCAGTTATCAGGGCCTTGAGAGAATGAACGAGGCGGATTAAAGCGGAAAAATGGCACTGGCAACCAAGTGTCATTGAGTAAATTTAATGATTCATCAAGAGAGAAGCTAAATTCTGCTTCTCTCGGTGTTTGTGGTTGATTTTTCGGCGCTGGGTAAAGATAGTTATCGTCTCGCTCATTGTAGATGAGTCGCATTAACGGACCGTTTTCACCTTTTTTAACAAACTCACCGTACTCTTTGCGCTGTGGTAGCGTAAAACCAAAATCCAGAAACTGAATATTGCTGTCACGGATAAGGGTTATTTTATCTTTATAATCGGTCAGTGGCGCTAACATGAATTAATTATTCTCCCGCTTCATTGATAATGGGAATGGCTGACTGTTCTCATATTTCCCTTGGCAATCAGCAATATTTTGGCTTCCTGGTTGGCAAATAATATTTGGCATCAAATAGTTTGAACCATCACTACACAGAGCCTGGCCTTGGTTATTTATATTCAGCCCACCTTGATTGACGGCTGCGTTAACAGGGGCTTTACAGGTCACCCCATCACTGCGTGTCATTACGACTTGTCCTTTGCCATTATCTAATTGATAGTTCAGGCTCAGTGGTTTACCTGTTTTTTGATCTTGAATACCTGCACCTGCTTTCCATTGGCCATTAAGGAATTGGGTTGAGCCGTTAGCTAGCGCATTTGCAGGAATAGTCAGTGGTGTTGTGTTATCAGCAGTGGCTGGTGGTGTGACATCTGGTGGCGCATTAGGATCAACCGGAGGAATAGCAGTATTGTTCTCATTTCCTGCATTTTGAGGAGTATCTGTTTTCGGTTGCTCATTTTGTGTTGCGGGATCAACGGGAGACACATTCGGTTGTTGCGCATCGTCGGGCGCTACTCCTTCAGGTAAAGCACCTTGGTTATTGTCTATTTGAGGATCAACCACCGGTAAACCTGTATTAGGATCAATTACTGCGCCGTTCCCATCAGTGGCATTAATCACATTTCCATTTGCATCGACGGTGCCTAATGTTCCTGTGTGAACGGTGCCTGTTGGTACGCCAACTGTATGCCCATTAGTAACCACAGTGGGGACTCTTGGCTTTTCAAGCGTAGGATCAGGTAATTTAGGCGCTTCAATATCGGGTGTTTTAATATCGATTGTCGGTAATGTGGGGGTGGAGAAACAGCCTCTTAAGAAGAAAATAGCGAGTAGAAGCAATAATAAAGGTAACAGCCACCATAAAAAACGCCACCAAGGGCGCTTTGTATCAGTAATGATGACTTTTTCTTGTACGGGTGGAACGGCTGTTGATGTTGGTGCGATTGGCGCAACAACAGGTTTTAAGCAAGCAACAGGGTCAACTCTTAGTTGTTGATTGGCGCTGACAAATCCCCAAAAGGTAATAATCGGTTGGCCATCAACAATAAAAATATGGTTTTCGTCAGGAAATTGGATTGTCTTACTGAGGAGTGCGCCAAAAAGCTGACTTTCTTTATTTCCAGCTCTTTGCTGTTCTTGTTCGCTAAAGGCGATTAAATCATCTTGATTTTTTTTCAGCACAGCATAAGCGGCAGTACGCTCTTCTTCTGAAGCCGCAGACCAAGGGATAACAGAGCCGTCAATCGGTGAATACCAATCAATGCGTTCGCCGGTTTCATTCGGCTGAGGAATGGCAAGGCATTGAGAAATATGTACCTTTCCTCTTAAACGCAAAGTTTCACGTAGCTGCAGTGCAGAGATATAAACAGCCTGTCCATTTTCTCCCATAGGGAGGTAACTTTCTAATTTACCACTTCGTAAGAATGCTTTATTCACGACGATCATTCCGCTAGGCAAGATTATCTATGGGTAAGTTGGCTTATCCGTAAATAGGCTTTAAGGCTAAAAATAAAGATATAAAATTTATATACATTTTATATTATCAGAAATTGAGTGTCTATCTAGCGGATTATTTAGGGTTAATTAACTGATTATTATTAAAGACTTTTTTATTTTTCTTGAGTAAAAGAGGAATATTGAGATAACGATTATGTTAATTAAATAATGACGTTACAGGTTGCGCTATATTTTCTTAAATATATGGATAAAATCACCGATATATTGATTTTTACATTAAAAAATAATGAAATGGGAGAAAAAAAAGACAAAATATAAAAAGGTAAACCATCAGGTAACATCTGGTCGTTGTGATAGTAATCACAAAATAGGTTTATTCTTAATAATGAGTGAATAAGAAAAGAAACAAAAATAATCAATTAAAGAAGAGTCTTAAATAGATAAGATATAGCACCTACTAGCTTCAATATAATAATAAATTACGCGAAATACGTGAAAAACTTCACCCTCAATGTTGAAACAAAGAGGGTGAAATAAATATTAAAAATAGTAATCAATCATTATTTACAGTTCTTCGGAATATAATCTTCAATTGCTTTTCGAGTCATTAAACTGACTTCATTGGCATTACGCGCAGTGAAGACTTTCCCTCCCGTTGCATTCGCCACACAGTTGCCTGCGCCTGTACCTAAAATATCAACAACGTTAATTACGGCGCGAGGATGAGCTCGTTTTAATGTTCTGGCAGCTGCGCATGGATCTTGATCGCAAGACTCTAAACCGTCAGATAATAAGACAATAATAGTGTCACGATTATTACCTTTGATTAGAGAGCCAGCTCGTTGAATAGATTCGGCTAATGGTGTACCGCTATCAGGTTCAATACGTTTAATGTAGTTAAGCAATTTTGAGCGTTCATTGCCGCCGTAAGCAGGACTTGATTTCACTACACCGCAGTCTGATGCCACAACGGTAGTAATTTTCATATCTGAAGGAATACTATTAATAATCTTTGTCGCTGCATTTCTTGCTACAGTGATTCGACGAGGTTCGGCATCATAGCCCGCGAAGAGCTTTCCTGTGCTTGAAATAAAGTCTAAATCGTCTTCTGTTAAACTCATACTCAGCGCCATTGAGCCTGAAGCATCAAAGATAATAATTACTTGTGGTGCTAGTTCTGGTGGGCGATCAGCTGGACACATTTGTTTTATCTTGCTGGCTAAGCGATTTTCACAGGTTGCATTAGCTGCCTTTTCTGTTACACCCGTTTTTTTTAATTCATCTTGTACACAAGCTTCTAGTGGCGTAAGTTTTTTCACTGGCACAGGTTTTGGCACAGGTTTTGGTTCAGGAATAGGTTCAGGTACTGGAACGGGTTCAGGGATCGGCTCTGGAATAGGTTCTGGTACTGGTTCTGGCTCAGGAATGGGCTCTGGCTCAGGTACGGGTTCTGGTGGTATTACAACGGCAGGTTTTTCTTCCACAACAGGAGGAACGGCCGTGGGATCAAAACACCCTTTTAGCCAAGATGCCAATAAAATTAAAAACAGCAAGAATAAGAAGAGTAATAGCCAACGTAACCAGCGATTGCGTGTTTTGGCTGGCACATCCGCGAGTGCGGCACCCGCAGCTGCGGCACTTGCACCAGCGGTAACTTGTGCAATTGGTGGTGGTAATGGGGTTGTGCGTGGCCACCATGTAATAACAGGTTGCCCATTAATCACATAGACACTTTCGCTATCAGGTAGCGTTGATGCCGTATCTAAAAGATGGCGCTCTTCATCTGTAATTCTGTTTTGCGAAGCTAATAACGCTGTTTGTGTTTTAATATCGTTAAGGCGTTCATCTAAAATACGTCTTATTTCTTGTTGTTCTTGGCCTTGTAACGAGGTCAAAGCAACAGGATTACCAGAAATTGCAGAATACCATTCAATAACGTCATCCGATTTCTTTTCTGGCGTGGCAAATAGTGCTCGATACTTAGTCGGAAAATGTTGTATCAGCAATTGAAGTAACTGCTGTTGATGAGTTAAGGCAAAATCGGCGCGGGAAATATCAGCCGTTAATCGTGAAATTCGATTCATATTTTAGAGAGCCTTTGTGACGGCTATATTCGTTTAAAGAGAGAAATTTAAGATATCAATATTACTGACTATAACGGTTTTATTGAAAAGGTGAAATTAAAGCGTTCATTTTTTTAATCTAAGGCAAAATAAATTTTTATAGCACTTAAGCTTTAGTTTATTACTAAATTCGCTCAATTTGTTTCTCTATTTTAACAGGCAAAATAATCTATTTGCTTATTTCTCTTTTTACCCTTTAGGATGACGCCTTTATGTTAAAGGCGAAGATTACAAATCAACCAACTCTCACCATTGAGTGCTGATGAATATTGATATAGCACATAGAGTATCGACGGGTTACAAGGTATGTTACCCACACTATAAAATAGCCAAATCATTCGCTTTTGAGGGAATTTATTTCCCCTCTTTACGTAGATACAACCGTAGGTTTCTGATGACAAATAAAATAAATAATAGCCCATTACTTAATGATGTAACTCGTTACTGGAATATCAGAGCAGAAAGTTATAGTGAGTCTAATCAACAAGAATTGCTGAGTGAAAAACAACAAAAATGGCGTCATTTGTTATTGGGGCATGTTAAAGAGGGCGAAACTTTAAAAGTACTAGATATTGGAACTGGCCCAGGCTTTTTTGCCATTTTATTAGCGTTATCTGGACATGATGTAACAGCAATTGATGCAACTGAAGGCATGTTGCAAGAAGCCAAACAGAATGCACAAACACATCAGGTAAATATTCAATTTATTCGTGGAGATGTACATCAACTGCCTTTTGCCAATGAGCAATTTGATCTTGTTGTCAGCCGTAATGTCACTTGGAATTTAAAAGCACCACAAGTGGCGTATTCAGAATGGTTTCGTGTATTAAAGCCGGGCGGTAGTTTAATTAATTTTGATGCTAACTGGTATTTACACCTTTTTGATGAGGCATATTGGCAAGGTTTTGTGGCAGATAGAGCTCGTTCAATAGAAGAACAAGTTGAAGATCACTATGTAAATACTGATACAAAAGAGATGGAGCGAATTGCACGCCAACTTCCATTGAGTCAAATAAAACGTCCTCAATGGGACATTAATACCTTGCTAGAGATTGGTTTTAATCGATACATGATAGACACCCGCATTGGTGATTTTGTGTGGAATGAAGAAGAAAAAATTAATTATGGATCAACACCGATGTTTATGATCCACGCACAAAAAACAACGTATAAATAATGAAAGGAGAATAACGTGAAGCCTTTATTTTCGGTGATCCCAACTCTATTATTAACACTTGCATGTGTATTTCCAGCACTTGCAGATAAAAGCAATAACATACTGGATTATGCTAGTACAAAAGATATTCGTGATATTAACCCTCATCTCTACTCTGGTGAGATGGCCGCTCAAAACATGGTATTTGAATCTCTTGTATTAAATACCGAAAAAGGTGTTACACCTTATTTAGCCCAGCGTTGGGATATTTCTCCTGACGGCAAAAGTTATACCTTTTATTTACGCCATGATGTGACCTTTAGTGATGGCGAACCGTTTAATGCCAAAGCCGTAAAATTAAATATTGAAGCCGTATTAGATAACTATGAACGACATGCGTGGTTAGAGTTAGTTCGCCAAATTGATAGCGTTGAAGTTGTTGATGAATTTACCGTTAAATTAAATTTAAAAAATCCTTACTACCCAACATTAACTGAATTAGGTTTAACTCGCCCATTCCGCTTTATTTCGCCAAATTCATTTATTAATGGCAAAACAAAAACAGGCGTTGCGAACTATATTGGTACGGGGCCTTGGGTATTAACTGAACATAAAAAAGACCAATACGCAGAGTTTAAAGTTAACCCAAATTATTGGGGAGAAAAACCTGTATTAAATGGGGTAATGTGGCGAGTGATCCCAGACCGACAAACGATGCTACTTTCTCTACAAAAGGGAGATATTCAGCTTATATTTGGTGCTGATGGCGACATGTTAGATATGGATTCATTTGAAGCCCTTATGGCATCAGATAAATTTAAAACTGAAATGAGCGCTCCAATTGCGTCTCGTGCTATTGTGCTAAACAGTAGTCGTCCAATGACATCAAATCAACATGTTCGCCAAGCATTGCAATATGCAGTCGATAAAGAGGGAATTGCACAAGGTATTTTAGCGGGCAGTGAAAGAGTCGCAGATACTTTAATGGCGCGCAGTGTGCCTTATTGTGATTTTAGCTCGCCAACCTATGCTTATCAGCCTACAAAAGCGGTTGAATTATTAGAGGCCGCGGGCTGGGTATTACCAAAAGGTGAGACTATCCGTCAAAAAGATGGTCAGAAACTACAATTATTGCTCTCTTATAATGTGAATAACGCAGTAGAAAAAGAAATTGCCGAACTCATTCAAGATGATTTTAAAAAGATTGGTGTTGGTCTGACGATTTTAGGTGAAGAAAAACAAGCTTATTTAGATAGACAAAAAAATGGTGATTTTGATTTACAATATTCGCTTTCATGGGGAACACCTTATGATCCCGCTTCCTTTGTTTCATCTTTTAGAATACCCGCTCATGCGGATTACCAAGGACAAAAAGGATTAGCGAATAAAGCACAATTAGATGCCATGATTGGTGAGCTATTAATTACACCTGATGAAACGCGACGTCAGGCATTATATAAAACCTTATTTACGTCATTAGCTGATCAAGCTGTCTATATCCCATTAACCTATTCTCGTACTAAGGCTATCCACCGAAGTGAATTAGAAAATGTTGGCTTTAATCCGTCTCAATATGAAATACCGTTTGAAAAAATGCATTTTAAGCCGTAGTTAAAACGCTAACTTAGATATGTGTGGCACCTTACATGAAAGTGTCACACTAATTAAACTTTATGCTACGTTATATATTTTGGAGAGTGTTGGCGATATTTCCGCTGGCACTGATGATTTCATTTATTGCTTTTATTCTGTTGGAATTAGCGCCGTCTGATCCTGCGGAAGTCGCATTACGTGTTAATGAAATTGTTCCAACCCCTGAAGCCATTGAGGGTATGCGTCATGAGTTAGGTTTAGATAAACCTTTCTTTACCCGTTATTTTTTATGGTTAATAGCAGGGTTCCAGCTTGATTTTGGTACTTCTTTTCTTACCAGAACCCCAGTTATTCAAGAGATGCTAAGAGCATTACCTCCAACGCTTTGGTTGGCTTCAACAGCCTTATTTTTTACGATTGTTTTGGCACTGCCTTTAGCATTGTGGTGTGTGGTTAAACCCCAAAGTTTTACAGATAAAAGCATTCGTTTTATTGTCTTTATTCTAACGGCTATACCGAATTATTGGCTGGGATTGCTATTGATTTGGGGAGTCGCTGTTTATTTAGATTGGCTCCCTGTCAGTGGAATGTTATCACCACAATCTGTTATTTTGCCTGCATTGGCGCTTTCTTTAGGATATATCGGTACTTATTTACGGCTGTTAAGAGGTGCGATGTTAAATCAATGGCATCAACCTTATGTCTTTTATGCCAAAGCTCGCGGATTACCGGATAACCTTATTTTACGTCGCCATATTTTACGTAATTCGTTGTATTCCAGTTTAACGGCATTGGGTATGAGTATTCCAAAGCTTATTGCCGGTACAGTCGTGATTGAAAATATTTTTGCATGGCCGGGAATTGGGCGACTATGTATCAGTGCTATATTTGGTCGTGATTATCCGATGATACAGGCCTATATTTTATTGATGTCATTGCTATTTCTCTTTTTTAACTTTTTGATGGACGTCATTCAGATGATGGCTGATCCGCGGTTAAGGAGATAATCATGTGGCAACTGTTTTGGCAACGACTTGCAAAAGACAAAAGTGCACAATTGTGTTTATTGGTGATCTCTATTGTGGTTATTGCAGGAATATTGGCTCCTTGGTTAGCACCGCATGATCCCTCTTTAACTTCAATACGTTTGAAATTTAAGCCTATGAGTTTTGATTATCCATTAGGTACGGATAATTTAGGGCGCTGTATCTTTTCAAGATTATTGTTTGGTGTAAGAACGACGGTATTTTATGCCTTATTAGCCATGAGCGTGACATTAATTATTGGCTGGTTAATGGGCATGTTAGCTGGTTTTTTCCATGGAAAAACAGACACCTTGATTATGCGATTATGTGATGTGGTTTTGTCATTTCCTGCAGAAATTATGATCTTAGCATTAGTGGGAATAATGGGGCCGGGTATTGGTAATATCTTAATTGCCGTTATTTTAGTGAAATGGGCGTGGTATGCCAGAATGATCAGAGGGGTTGTTCGCCAATATTCCCATCGTAATTACATTGCATATGCACAGGTGATTGGTGCACCTTCTCACCATATTTTACGACGTCATTTATTACCCGTTACCTTTGCTGAAACTATTGTCTTAGCATCAACCGATATCGGTAGTGTTATTTTAATGATCTCGGCGCTCTCTTTTCTAGGATTAGGTGTACAACCACCGACGCCAGAATGGGGAAATATGCTTAGTGAAGCAAAAAATGTCATGGTATTACACCCAGAGCAAATGTTACCCGCAGGCATTGCAATTACCCTTGTTGTTACCGCATTTAATTTTTGGGGTGATTTTTTACGTGATGTGTTTGATCCGGATAATCGCCAGTCAGTAGGAGAAAAGCATGAACAACTTACTGACACTTGAGCATGTTTCTATTACTCATCAAGAAAGCGGAAAAAAGCTGATTGATAATGTCTCTTTCTCGATAAAGCAAGGACGTACATTAGCGATTGTCGGAGAAAGTGGTAGTGGAAAAAGTGTCATTAGTAAAGCCATTATGGGATTACTGCCTGAACAATTAGTCATGTCAGGGGAGATTTTCTTTGATGGAAAGAAAATTAGTGGTGAGGCATTTTCTCAACGTCGAGCTTTATTGGGAACATCTTTAGGCTTGATTGTTCAAAATGGCATGAGTGCGTTTGATCCTTTGATGAAAATAGGCAAGCAAATTAGCCAAACTTTAATCTACCATTTTTCCTATTCTAAAAAGCAAGCTGTAGAAGAAACTGAGTTAGCATTATCTCATGTATTTCCTCATCAATTTCAATCTATTATGCAAGCATTTCCTCATCAATTAAGTGGTGGACAATTACAACGTGTGATGATTGCGATTGCACTTGCCTTATCACCGAAACTATTAATTGCAGATGAGCCGACAACGGCACTTGATGCACCTCTTCGTCGAGAGATTTTAAAATTGCTCCAGCATGTCGTAACGACTCACCACTCAACACTGATTTTTATTTCCCATGACTTAGGGCTCGTTAATGAAATTGCTGATGATATTGTCGTGATGCTAGGGGGGGAAATGGTTGAGTTTGGTGATAAAACAACCGTTTTAACATCTCCAACGCAGGAATATACGCGTTATTTAATAAATGCACGGCGACAGCTTTCATTACGTTTCGAGCAATTGATTAATAAAAAAACATATTAATATCATCATAATAAAAGAGACGCTATGTTATTAAACGTTGAGAATATCAGTAAGTTTTATACTCAAAGAAATAACACTTTATTCGGTGAAAAAGTGAAGGTCATTGACGCTCTTTCGTTTAATATCAATACCCAAGAAACTTTTGGTTTAGTGGGGGAAAGTGGCAGTGGTAAAAGCACCTTAGCACGTTTAATTTGTGGATTAGAATTACCAGATAGTGGCGCTATCTATTTGAATAATAAATCAGTGACAAAACGACTTCATCGTCAAGGTATTATTAGTATTGTTTTCCAAGATTATACAACATCCGTTAATCCCACATTAACGGTTGGCGAAATTATTGCTGAGCCAGTAAAAATAGTGGCTCCAAGTATTCATCATCAGGCATTAGAAAAGCTTATTTTTGCTTTTTTAGATAAAGTAGGATTACCTAAAAATTGTTATAAACGTTATATCTATGAACTGTCAGGTGGGCAGGCACAACGCGTATGTTTATGTCGTGCATTAGCCTCTTACCCTAAATTAATTGTATTAGATGAAGCGATTAGTTCGTTAGATATTCCTACTCAAGTACAGATATTAGATTTATTAAAACAGTTAAAAGATGAATTCCAATTATCTTATCTTTTTATTAGTCATGATATTCAAACAGTTGCTTACTTTTGCGATAAAGTCATGTTCTTTTTACAAGGTAAGAAGATTGAATTATGTGAGATAAATAACTTAGGTAATGTTACGCATGATTATTCTAAAAAACTTATTCAATCTGTTATCTAATTAATAAACAGCAATAATTTTAAGTATTGCTGTTTGCTGAATTTAATCTATTTAGAGATTATTCATTAAGTGTTCTTGAACGGCTTTTGCATCATTTGAGGCATTGAAATCAATACCGAAATTTAGCATACCTTCTTTGAGTTCAATACTACGAGGCGTTGCCTTAGTACAGGTAATATTCTGTATTTTTTCTTTTACTGTTTCTTGTGCAATTTTAGAGCTTTCACAGGTATTTATGACACCTTTTAGTCCCTCACTACAATAACTATCAATCCCTGTTGTTTTTAAATCATCAGCAGTAAATGCAGACCAATCAAAAGCAACTTTTATATTGGTATCACAGCTTTTATTTAAATCAACAACACGAGATTGAATATTATCTTCAAATTTTTGGTGTAATTCTTTTTCTGCTAATGTTGCTGAAAAAGCAGAAGAAGAAATAAGTAGTAGAGAGAGACTGACAGCAATATTTTTCAACATGATAAAATGCTCCAAAAATGAATGTATAAATTTAAATTAACTTATTAAAAATAAAACAATGGGAAGTTATAACAATAGGAAGATGATTATTTTTAGTGTATTACTCTTTTTTGAATAATATTTTTAATAATTAGTGAGATACCTTTTAATAAAATCATTTTATGATAAGCCAATTAATATTTTTATACGTATTTTTACTCGGACATTAATTAAATGTTCGTAATATTTATAACGAACATAATCGATTCAGTATTTCATTTTAATTGTCAATAAAGTGAAATAAATAAATTATCATTAAAATCAATCAATTAAATTATTGATGTAGATCTGCATCACAAACCAATCTTATTGTGATTGTTTTTTCATCATGCTCGAATTAACTTGCTAACTCGAAGTAGCAAAAATTAGCATAGCGTTAGCAAATGATGAGGGTTCGCATGGAACAACAATATTTTATTGGCGTTGATGTTGGCTCAGCCAGTGTCCGTGCAGCGGTATTTGATAGCAATGGAAAGCGTTTAGGCTTTTCTGTACGCCCTATTGCTCAATTCCGTCCTAAAACGGATTTCGTTGAGCAATCGTCCACCGATATTTGGCAGCAGGTTTGCACTACCGTAAAAGAGTCGGTGGCGTTATCTGCTATTGATCCTATCCATGTGAAATCTATTGGTTTTGATGCCACTTGTTCTTTAGTCGCTGTGGATAAAGAAGGTAAAGGACTTTCGGTTTCGCCAAGCGGTAACGCTGAACAAGATATCATTATGTGGATGGATCATCGGGCCGTACAAGAAACAGTCACCATCAATCTGACCAATGATCCTTCACTGCGATATGTCGGTGGTGAAGTGAGTATTGAAATGGAATTGCCAAAAATTCTGTGGTTAAAAAATCATTACCCAGAGCGTTATCAAGAAGTATGGCGATTCTTTGATTTAGCTGACTTTTTAGTTTGGAAAGCAACATCAGGAGATGTGGCAAGTACCTGTACATTAACCTGTAAATGGAACTATTTAGCACATCAGGGACAATTTAGTGAGAGTTTGTTAGCCGATGTAGGTTTGGATGAATTATTAGAAAAAGTACCACAAACCATTCTGGCATTAGGTGAACAAGCGGGTTGTTTAGATGAATCGGTTGCCAATGCGTTTGGCTTGCACACGGGTGTCATTGTTGCTTCAGGCATTATTGATGCACATGCGGGTGGTTTGGCATTAACGGCATCACAACCTGAAGGGAGTTTGGCAATTATCAGCGGTACGTCTAACTGTCACATGATTGTGAGCCAATATCCCATTATGGTACCCGGTGTTTGGGGACCTTACTTTGGCGCGATGTTACCCGAATTATGGCTAAACGAAGGTGGTCAAAGTGCTGCTGGTGCGTTAGTTGAATGGTCTATCCGCCGTCATGAGTCATGGGCTGAATTAGAGCAAGAAGCGAATGAAAAAGGCGTTAACTACTATGCCTTATTAAACGAAGCTGTCGCTGAATTGGAAGAGAATGAACAATACCCAACCACACAGTTTCATGTTTTAGCAGATCATCATGGTAATCGTTCTCCGCGCGCCAATCCTGCTGCAAAAGGCATGGTAAGCGGGTTAACGCTGGAAAGTGGTCGTGTTGCATTGGCGCGATATTATCTGGCGACACTGCAATCTATTGCTTATGGCACACGCCATATTATCGACACACTTGAAGATGCTGGGCATCAAATCAATCGCATCGTGATGTGCGGTGGCGCGACGAAAAATCCATTGTGGTTACGCGAATATGCCAATGCGACAGGCCGTGAAATTCATTTAGCACAAGAAGAAGATGCCGTGAATTTAGGGGCCGCATTACTAGGTGCTGTAGCCAGTAAAGCCTTTGATGATTTCTCAAAAGCTGCCAGTGCAATGGTGAGAGAAGGTGGCATTATCACACCAGATAGCGACACGTTCGCCTTCCATCAAGCTAAATATCAAGTTTATTTGCAGATGTATCAAGATCAGCAGCGTTATAACGAAATGATGTCAGATTGTTGACCTCTAATTTTTCCGATTATGAACCAAGTTTACCTTACCAGGGATATCTTATGTTGAACTTAAATCTACCAAAATTACCGACAACCATCACAGCAGGTCAGAAAGAGATCTTGATGGTCACTAACGCAGACTTACGTGAGCCTGCAAACGTAACGTGCTGGCCTGTACAGAAAAAATTTGAAGATAAACTGGCCGCGGCATTAGAAGCCCAAGGTTACAAAATGAAGCGTGCTCATGAAATTAATGAAGCTCGCGGTCATGGTTTTATCAGTAGTCAACGTGAAGGTTGTGACATGTTTGCCGCTATCGATCCTGATGCACCGGTTATCGTGTTATTAACAGCATGGCAATATTCGCACCATATTGCCTCTTCATTAGCACACCATCGTGGTCCTATTTTACTGCTGGCTAACTTTGATGGTACATGGCCAGGTCTGGTAGGAATGTTGTGTTTAGCAGGAACGATGACCAGTTTAGGTAAAAATTATTCACGTTTATGGTCAGAAGAGTTTGATGATGAATTCTTTGTAGATGGCTTAGCCACTTGGTTAAAATATGGCTATGTAAATCATAAGCTTAGCTATCTTACAGATATTGCGCCAACACACAGGGTAATGGCGACAGAAGCTGGCGAAGTGGGTCGTAAAGTCGGCGAATACATAATTAAAAATAAAGAAATAATAGGTTTGTTCGATACATTCTGTATGGGAATGATTAACGGGGTCTTCCCACAACAGGCCATGATCAATATTGGTATGCCAATTGAATCCCTTTCTCAATCTGCGTTACTGGTCGAAATGGCGAAAGTACCGACAGAATTAAGAGAGGCATGTTTACAGTGGTACGAAGATAACGGAATGACGTTTATGTTTGGTCAAGATGACAAAACTGAACTCACTCGTGAGCAGGTGATGGAGCAGTGCGCCATGATGATTGCAATGGCGCGTTTCGTAAAACGTTTTGGTTTAACTGCGGTGGGTGTGCAATATCAGCAGGGCTTAAAAGATTGTTGTCCAGCGTCTGACTTTGCCGAAGGTGCTATTGGTTCAACAGCACGTTTCCCACTACCAGATGAAAACGGTGAGATTATCTGCCCTAACACGCCAATTCCTTGTATCAATGAAGTGGATATGGGAACGGCTATTCCTCAAACGATGTTATGGCGTTTATTAACATCATTAGGATTACCAGCAGAAACCACATTGCATGATATTCGTTGGGGTAGTGAGTACGAAGGAACATTCTACTGGGATATGGAGATTTCAGGATCGGTTCCTTTTGAACACCTCAAAGGTGGCTTAAAAGGTGCAACAGGTTATCGTCAGCCAGCGATGTTCTTCCCTAAAGGAGGTTCAACTATCGCAGGTCAAGGTAAAGCAGGGCGCTTGTTATGGGGTCGTGCACATTATGAAGGTACTGATGTGATTATGCATATCGGTACAGGTGTGGCGGTAGAATTACCTGAAGCAGAATTTGAACGTCGCCGTAGAGCAACCAACTACGAATGGCCATTATTAAACTGTACGTTAGATGGCGTAACGCGTGATGACCTTATGGCAGGACATCAAAGTAATCACATTACGGTGGCTTACATTGATGAAGATAAATTGGCGTTTGTGCTTAAAGCCTTTGTTGCTCAAGCATTGACTCAAGGTATTCAAGTAAAAGTGGCAGGTGATGCCATTAACCTACTGTAAGGAATTAATGATGAGTCAGCAAAAATACGTTGGTGTTTGGCCTGTTATGTTAACTCCCTTTGATGCCAAAGGGGAGATTGATTGGGCGTCGTTAGAGCGTCTTGTAGACTGGTATATTGATTCTGGTGTACATGGACTCTTTGCTGCCTGCCAATCAAGCGAAATGTTTTATTTAAGTGATGACGAAACTCAAGCACTTACTCGCTTTATCGTTGAAAAAGCAGATGGAAGAGTACCTGTAGTGGCTTCTGGTCATACTGCAACCGCATTAAGTCAGCAAAAAGAACAATTGCAGGCAATGGCAGGTACAGGTGTCGATGGCGTCATTATGATCAGTAATCGCTTAGCGCTTGTTGGTGAGTCAGATGATAAAGCGCTGGAAACACTGCAAGTCTTAACCAATGTGGTACCGAAAGAGATTGATTTAGGTATTTATGAATGTCCTCATCCTTACAAACGCTTGTTATCTGAAGAGATTGTAGAGTGGTGTGCGCAAAGTAATCGCTTTACTTTTATTAAAGATACCTGCTGTTCTCTACCAATGATAGAGCGCCGTTTGGCATTATCAAAAGGAACTCGCTTGCACTTAGCCAATGCGAACAGTCAAACGTTATTAGCATCATTCCAAGCGGGATGTCAGGCATATAGCGGTGTTATGGCTAACTTCCATCCAGAGCTTTATGTTTGGCTTTATGAAAATTGGAAGGATAAACCTGAGCAGGCTGCAGTATTAGCTGATTATTTATCAACAGCAGCGATGACCGAAACACTGGATTATCCAGCATGCGCTAAATATCATCAGCGCCTAATTGGTAACTTCAGCACTCTGGTCTGCCGTTCCCGTAATAGCAGTCAGTTTGAAAACTCATTTTTCCCTTCTGCCGTCAATAGCATGACTGCATTGGGTGAAAACATGAAAAAATGGCTTTCGTTAGATTAATTTAGGACACAGGAGTAGGAATATGCCTTTCGTGATGAAGGAAACCCAGTTTGTGCTTGATAACGCACATTCACTTTTTAATCACTGCCATGCTTCAACGATTGCGCGTGTGCCTAACTCTGAGCGTTTGTTAACCGCTTTTTTTGCTGGCGATAAAGAAGGTAGTGGTAATACTGCTATCTGGCTGGCGATAAAAGAGGGTGAACATTGGCAGCACGCTCAACCTGTTGTTAAAAATCCGGGTGTTGCGCACTGGAATCCAGTTTTACATGTTGACCCATCAACAGGTAATATCTGGCTGTTTTATAAAACGGGTCCCGATGTACATAGTTGGACGACCCAATACGTTATCTCGAAGGATGGCGGAAATAGCTGGGGTTTACCGAGTGAATTGGTTTCTGGTGATGTAGCACCTAGAGGTCCTGTGAAGAACAAAGTATTAGTGATGTCGAATGGCGAGTGGCTGGCACCAGGATCGGTTGAGGATGACCAATTTTGGGATTCGTTTGTTGATATATCGAGTGACAACGGTCAGCACTGGTTGCGAGTGGATATTCCGATTGAACACCATAAAGGTGAGCTGGCGGAACATGAAATTTGGCAAGGTTTAAAGGACGATGCCTTATGGGAGACTGATCTACAACGCGTTTTTCAATGGGATGGCGTGATACAGCCAACACTATGGGGATCCCAGCCGGGGCATGTGCATGCCATGATGCGGAGTACGCGCGGTACTATTTATCGTAGCGATTCAACGGATTATGGGCGCAGTTGGTGTCCGGCTTATGCAACAATATTACCAAATAATAATAGCGGCATTGATGTCGTCTCCTTCGCAGATGGTCAACTGGCATTGGTGTATAACCCGAATTCAGGTAACTGGAGCCGTCGTTATCCTATCTCTGTCAGTCTTTCATCCGATAATGGCAGTACTTGGTCTGAACCATTCGATTTACTCGATGGGGAAGGCGAATTTTCATATCCGGCTATTATTGCTGAAAACAATACCCTACACGTGACCTTTACTTGGAATCGAAAAAACATTGTTTATCAGCAATTAATGGCTACTCAATAAAAATGTGGAGAAAGGGTTTTATGAAAAAGAGTCTACTCGCAGCGTTGGCGATTACGATGACACTGGGCATGGGGAATGCAGTTGCCCAACAGTTAACGTATCCTACAAAAAATATTGATGTTGTCATCCCGAAAAATCCGGGTGGTGGTACTGATACATCTGCTCGTACTATCATTGAATTTGCAAAAGATGTGATGCCAGCTGGACGTATCTTCGTTCCTGTGAATAAGCCTGCTGGTAATGGTTTAACTGGTCTGATTGAAGTTGCTAATGCGCGCCCAGATGGCACAAAATTAGTGATGACAACTGTTGAGTTGGCGATGTTCCCACACCAAGGGAAATCACCGGTTACTTATAAAGACTTTACCCCAATCGCAACAACCATTGCCGATCCCGTGGTATTAGTTGTTAATGCCGAATCACCTTACACCACGTTACAAGAGTTTATCGATGGCGCGAAAGCGAATCCGGGTAAACTGAAAGTAGGTAACTCTGGTATGGGTGCTATTTATCACTTAGCTGGTGTTAATATCGAGCGTACTACTGGCACTAAATTTAATCACATCCCTTATAACGAAGGTACAGGTCCTTCAATCGCAGCATTAGTAGGTAACCATATTGATGGCGTATTAACCACACCAGGTGCGGTTAAATCTCAAGTTGATGCGGGTATTTTACGTGTTCTTGGTGTAATGGATGAACGTCGTTTCCCATTATTCCCAGCTGTACCAACTTTCAAAGAAGCACTGAAATTAGACACTAACGTAAAAATGCGTGCTTGGGCTGTATTAGCAACAACCGCTAATGTACCTGATAACGTGAAGAAAGAGTTAGTGGATGCATTCTCTGAAGTGGTTCAAAAACCTGCATATCAAGAAGCACTGAAAAAACAAGGTATTATGCCTGTATTTATCACTGGTGACGATGCTTACCAAATGATGAAAGAAGACCACGAGATGTATGCTGAGTTAATTTCAACAACCCTGAAAAAATAACTTTTCTATTATTATAAACCACCCTACCTGTTACGGCAGGTAGGGTCGGGGAGATCCCGACATGACAAAAATCAATACAATCATCGGTGCGATTTCAGTGGCTTTCGGGGCACTTATTATCTATCTCTCCCGTGATATGAGCATGTTTGATGATTATGGTGTACCAGGGGAACGTTTTTGGCCTTACGGTTTAGCCATCTTATTTATTTTACTGGGGATTTTTCAATGGATTAGTATTGTGGTTGATAAAATCAAACACGTGCACAAGTCTGTTGACCTAAGTTCTACCGCAGTTAAACGCGCTTATGGTTTAGGCATCTTTATGTTGGTCTATGCCGCGGGCTTACATTTTTTTGGTTTTATTATTCCGTCATTGCTTCTTATCCCGGTCATTATGTGGCTGATGAATGAAAGAAAACCTATCGCGTTGGTCGTTATTCCCATCGTGATGGTCGCCGCCGTTTATGTCTTCTTTGACATTATCTTTAATTCACCTCTGCCAACCTCCGTCTTTTTTGAGTAAGCGGTAAAGGAGCTTTGAGATGGAAATATTAGACGCTTTAATGGTCGTTTTCAGTCTGGAAACGATAACGATGATCCTGTTAGGGGTATTCGCGGGTATTATTATCGGTGCATTACCTGGCTTAACAGTGAATATGGGAATTGCATTGCTACTCCCATTAACATACTCCTTCCAAGGAATGACAGGGATATTACTCCTGCTAGGAATGTATTGTGGTGCCGTTTATGGTGGCTCAATTACCGCGATATTGATTAGTACACCAGGTACTCCGGCCTCTGCTGCAACAGTCTTGGATGGTTATCCAATGGCGAAAAAAGGTGAAGCGGGGCGGGCACTGGGGTTATCCACAATGGGCTCCATGTTTGGAGGGATCTTTAGTACGATTGCCTTGATTGTGATTGCACCTCAATTGGCAAAAGTAGCAACAGGTTTCTCCGCAGCTGAGTATTTCGCGCTCGCAGTATTTGGCATAAGTATTATTACCAGTGTATCATCGCAATCGATTGTGAAAGGATTAATGGGGGGAGCAATTGGTTTAGCGATTGCGACCATAGGGCTTGATCCGATGACGTCAGGACCTCGTTTTACCTTTGATACCGTTTATTTAATGGGTGGTGTTTCGTTTATTCCTATCTTGGTTGGTTTGTTTGCTTTCTCTCAAGGACTTATTAGCTTTGAAGAAGAGTACCGTGAACGTAAGCAGAAGAAGAACGAAAAAATTAACGCACGTATTCACCGAGTCTTACCAACATGGGCTGATTTTAAACGTGTATTGCCAACTTATTTTCGTTCATCTGCCATTGGTACAACGATTGGTGCAATTCCGGGAACGGGCGGAGACATTTCATCATTTATCTCTTATAACGAAGCAAAGCGTTGGTCTAAACACCCTGAAGAGTTTGGTCACGGCTCACCAGAAGGTGTTTCTGCGCCAGAAGCGGGTGCAAACTCCGTCACAGGCGGAACTATGGTGCCGTTAATGACCTTAGGTATTCCAGGTGATGGTGCAACCGCCATTATTATGGGTGCGTTTATGGTTCAAGGATTGGCATTGGGGCCTCAGCTCTTTACAGACAATCCCGTTGAAGTAAACAGTATCTTTATTGGCTTGATGATGGCGAATATTTTCCTCGGTATCTTAGGTTTCTTATGTATGAAACTCTTTGTTCGAGTGATGGATGTGCCACGCCGTGTATTAGTGCCTATTATCTTTGTATTGTGTAGTGTAGGTGCTTATTCTGTAAACCATAGCATCATTGATGTGTTTGTAATGATGGGGGCGGGATTGTTAGCTTATATTATGATAAAGCTCGACTTTTCCATGTCTCCTGTAGTTATCGGGATTATTTTAGGGCCGATGGCTGAATCAAACTTACGTCGTGCTTTAATGATGTCTCAGGGCGACCTATCAATTCTGTATACTCGCCCAATTACAGCGACATTCTTAGGTATTGCGATACTGACGTTGATCCTACCAATTATAGGGCCTTCGTTAAAAGCGATGTGGAAGAAATGCCGAGCTAAGCCTGCTCAGTAAAGGTTAACTGGCCCCCATCATTACGATGAGGGCCATATCAATGATGGAATATTAATGGCAAAAACAGTTGAACAGATTGCAAATGACCTGAATTTGTCTATTACCACAGTCAGATTGGTATTAAATGGCAAAGGTGATCAATACCGGATCAGTGCAAAAACACAAAAAAAGATAGCAGACTATGTTGAGGTGTTTGGTTATACCGTCAATCATGCGGCAAGAAGCTTAAAGCTGAATAAAACAGATACCTACGGATTGGTTATTCCTCGTCTTTCTAACCCGTTTTTTGCTGCTTTGGCTGAAAAATTAGAGATGCATTGTCACCAAATTGGTTGTCAGCTAACAATTAGCTGTACCTATGGTGATATCAAAAATGAAAATAAACTTGTTAAATCAATGGATGAACGCAATGTTGATGGCATTTTTATTGTTTCATCCAGCCGAAAAAATCAGTTACACCATGTGAAACACCGTCAAAAACCCCTCGTTTTCTTAGATAGAGATTTTTCTGTGAGTGATGCTATTTGTGTAGCATCAGATAACTGCGACAGTGGGGCTCAACTGACAAGAGCAATGATAAAACTAGATGCGCCAATCCATTTTTTTGCGGGAGATGCGTTATTGCCCACGATTGCAGCGCGCTTACGAGGTTATGTACAAGCGATAAAAGGGCATTATGGCGATGATAGTCGTGTAACGGTCTCTTATGCAGAACATAATACGACCAAAGATGGCGAACAAATGATGAAACAGTATTTAGAGCAACATCAGCAAATACCGACTCATTTTATTGCCTCATCACTGCCTATTCTTGAAGGTCTATTGAGTGTTATTCGTCAACACGAAGGTGTTATTCCTGCTCACCTCCATATTGGTACATTCGATGATCATGTGATGTTGAGCTTTTTACCTAATAACGTGTGGTCAATGAAGCAAGATGAGGCTTTATTGGTCGAAAAAGCCTTTGAAATCATGTCTGCAAAGATAGCAGGCACCGCAATTAAATCCCCTGCATTAATAAAAACACAGCTTATCGAGCGCCTAATTTCTACCCAGTGAGTCAATTAAATCGCTTATTCGCCTCACTTTGTGAGTAGATTAGCAAGATTAATTGACTCATCACTGTATAAATAAAACACAATAGGAACATTAGTCTGCTCGTTTTATTGTTATTCTTTTTTTTACTTTTATAAATGCGCGCTACTCTATTGATAGAGCTTTAACAAAAATAAGGGCTCTTGATTATCTGCGATCAGAGGCTCATAATTTAAGCGGATAGTTCCATTTTATTAATATAAAAGGATATTAAAGAAAGATGAACGATGATGTTGACCGATGTCCTGAGTGTGAAGTAAGGGCATATTATACGAATGATTTTGTTCGTGTTTATCAAGCCTATTCTAATACTATTGCTCAGAGCGCAGTCGCAAACGGAACATTTGTTTCGCCCCCTTTTAGTATGACCCGTATGACTTGGGTAAAACCTTCCTTTCTTTGGATGATGTACCGTTCTGGTTGGGGACGTAAAGACGCTAATCAAGCTTCTATTCTTGCGGTTGATATTACACATGAAGGTTTTCAAGAGATGCTGACTCAAGGTGTTGTGAGTCATTTTGACCCAGACCGCTATACTAGCGCTGAAGCGTGGAAAGAAGCGTCAGAAACCAGTAATATCCGCATTCAGTGGGATCCTGAACGTGATATTTATCTTAATCGACTCAGTTATCGCACTATCCAAATTGGTTTGCGAAATCAAGCAGTTGAAAAATATTGTAAAGAGTGGATTGTGAATATTACGGATATTACGGATAAGGTACATAAAATAGATGCTTGTATTGCTAATGGTGATCTCGATACCGCATACAGCCTATTGCCAGTAGAAAAACCATATCACTTTGGTGAATAATTCATCAGAATGTCACCCCGCTTTATTGGCGGGGTAATTGTGTCAATTCATGCTCTAACAAGTTCAGGTCGAACACCCAGCGTGTGGCAAATAGCATAAGTTAATTCTGAACGATTAAGCGTATAAAAGTGAAAATCTTTTACCCCTTCACGACTTAAAATTTTCACCATATCAATTGCAATTGAGGCACCTACTAGACTACGGGTTTCAGGATCATTCTCCAATCCATCAAACATTTTATTCATCCATCCCGGAATTTTTACATTGGTTAAACCCGCAAAGCGTTTTAGCTGTTTAAAATTAGTTACAGGCAGAATACCCGGTACAATTTCCACATCAATCCCTGTTGAAACACAGCGATCACGAAAACGTAAGTAACTTTCTACATCAAAGAAAAACTGAGTGATGGCACGATTTGCTCCTGCATCTACTTTTCTTTTTAAGTTAATTAAATCCGCTTGCGCACTTTTTGCTTCAGGGTGCACTTCTGGATAAGCGGCAACAGAAATATCGAAATTACCTACACCTTTGAGTAAATGGACTAAGTCAGTGGCGTACATTTCTGGCTTTTGTGTGTTATCGGGCAAGTCTCCGCGTAAAGCGACAATATGACGAATACCACTTTGCCAATAATCTTGTGCGATATGTTGGAGTTCTTCACGGCTTGCATCAACACAAGTTAAGTGCGGTGCTGCTTCTAATCCTGTGCGTTCTTTTATTCCTTTAATAATAGAGTGTGTTCTATCACGCTCTCCTGAGTTTGCACCATAAGTCACAGAAACAAAGCTCGGTTTTAAGGTATTTAAACGCGCAAGAGATTGCCAGAGGATATTTTCCATCTCTTCGGTACGAGGAGGAAAAAATTCAAATGAAACTTGGATCTGGCCATCTAATTCAGCAAGATTTTGGTTAAGTGCTTCATGTTGGCTTGCGTGATAAAAGCTCATACCTGTACCTCATCAATCTTTCACTGTGTTGTTATTTTTATTTAAGTATCACTACTTATTTACCCATCTAACCATTTAGACGTCTAGATGTAGATTCTCTTAATTAGGTTATTTAGTCAACAACTATTCACCCTATTTTTGATGAGGATAATTCAATCAAAAGGAGAGGGAATTTCATGTTGGAAGCGACTCTATGATGAAAGTGAGTATATTGAGGGGTTAATTTTCTCATTTTTCTTCTACAATAAAACTAACTAACGTATTGATGGGAGGCGAAATGATCACCTGTAAACGTGTTTATGATGATAAAGATGGTGAGCATGAAGGTTATCGTGTGTTAGTCGATAGGCTCTGGCCAAGAGGGGTGAAAAAGACAGATTTTCATTATGATGAATGGAATAAAGGTGTTGCGCCTTCGACTGAATTACGAAAATGGTTTCATGGTGGTGGCGGGGATTTTACTGAATTCACGCAACGTTATACACAAGAATTAATAGCTGCGCCTGAACATTGGCAATTGCTTGTCGCAATAGCGAAAGAGCAACCGTTGGTATTACTTTATTCAGGTAAAGATAAGCAACAAAATAATGCGACAGTATTAAAAGCCTTTTTGGAAAAACAGCTTAAATAGCGGTTAATTTAGGGTGTTTTGATGATTTTGATATGAAAAAAGCAAAAAAAAGTGGCGCGGTATTAGGCGCCACAAAAATTGCTAATAAAAACATCGAACAGAGTCAGAGAATAGTATGACTACTCTTATGAATTTTGAGTATTTGCTGCTAACCATTGGGCAATACGTTGTTTTTGTTCGTCATTTAGCCACATGCCGAGTTTAGTACGACGCCAAATAGCATCATCCACTTCAATAACCCACTCATGTTTTACTAAATAACGTAATTCTGCTTCATACAGATTATGACCGAAGTTTTCACCCATGCCTGCTAAATCAGTAATGTCTTCAAGCAGTAATTCGGTGTTGCTACCATAAGTACGGGCAAAACGCAGTGCCAGTGCTTCTGGTAACCAAGGATGACGTTGGCGAATTAAACGTGAATAACCATCACGATCACAACCTTCTAAATTACCGCCCGGTAATTGACCATTTTTAGTCCACGGTTTACCCATGTTAGGGAAGTAAGCAACAAGTTTATCAACAGCGTGCTCACCTAATTTACGATAAGTCGTTAATTTACCACCAAATACAGATAACAGTGGTGTTTGACCATTATCATCATGAACATCTAAGGTGTAGTCACGGGTAATTGCTTGTGGTGAATCTGATTCGTCGTCACATAATGGACGTACGCCAGAGTAATCCCATACCACATCTTCTTTAGTTAACTGCTTTTTAAAGTGATCGTTATAGACTTTCAGTAAATACTGAATTTCGTTGTCATCGATAGCGACATCTTTAGGATCGCCTTTATATTCAACATCCGTAGTACCAATGATAGAGAACTCATCCATCCAAGGAATAACGAAAACAATACGGTTATCTTCGTTTTGTAAAATATAAGCTTGTGGTTCGTTATGAGCACGAGGAATAACGATATGGCTACCTTTAATTAAACGGATACCATAAGGTGATTTCAGTTTTAAGCCTTCATCAAATAAGGTTTTAACCCAAGGACCTGCTGCGTTTACTAAGGCTTTAGCTTGGTAGAGCGATGTTTCACCTGTGCGTAAATCTTTTGCTTCTACCATCCATAAATTATTTTCACGCCAAGCGCGGGTGACTTTTGTGCGTGTGCGCACTTCACCACCACGACGGACGATTTCTTGTGCGTTGAGTACCACTAAACGTGCATCATCAACCCAACAGTCTGAATATTCAAAACCGCGTGTTAATTCTGGTTTTAAAACAGAGTTTGCACCAAATTTAATACCTTTACTGCTTGGTAGGCTTACTCGTTTTCCTAAATGATCATAAAGGAACAGACCAATACGGATCATCCAAGCTGGGCGTAAGTGTGGTTGGTGTGGTAGGCGAAAGCGCATTGGAAATGCGATATGTGGCGCTAAGCGTAATAACACTTCACGCTCTGCCAATGCTTCGCTTACTAAGCGGAATTCGTAGTGTTCTAGATAACGTAAGCCACCATGAATAAGTTTAGAGCTCGCGGAAGATGTCGCACTTGCTAAGTCTTGAGCTTCCAGCATAAGTACTGAAAGGCCTCGGCCAGCTGCATCCGCCGCAATTCCAGCGCCGTTTATTCCGCCGCCGATGACAATCAAGTCTTGAGTTTTCATAACATCCTCCTACGAATGCGCGAAACAATTCTTTAATGTTCGTTTTCGCTCATAATTGTAATGAAGTTTGATGAAAATGCCAACTATATAACTGATAAAAAACATAACCGCGTGATATGGATAACAATTTATTATCATATCCGCATAATTTGTGGGCTTATTGGAAATAAGCAACATTGTTAATCTATTAATAAAAAAGAGAAGGAATAGAAGGAGTTAATTGAGTTTGATGGTGAATTGATAAAAAAAAGTACCTAAATAGGTACTTTTCGAGGGAGTTTATTCAATTAACATAATTCGAGTTGAACGTTGTGTTGTTCAACAATTTTTTGTATCCCTGCTGGTGGCTCTTGATCGGTAAATAAGTAATCGATCAGATTCATATTGCCTAAATTTACCATCGCATTACGACCAAATTTAGAATGGTCAGTCACTAACATAACACAGCGCGAATTTTCGATAATTGCGCGTTTAGTGCGAACTTCGTGGTAATCAAACTCAAGCAATGAGCCATCCATATCAATACCACTTATCCCTAAAATACCGTAATCAAGACGGAATTGAGAGATAAAATCAAGTGTAGCTTCACCGACAATCCCTCCATCTCGTGTACGCACTTCACCACCTGCAAGGATCAAACGAAAGTCTTCTTTGCCCATCAGTAATGTTGCTACATTAAGGTTGTTAGTTACTATACGGAGGTTCTTATGGTTAATAAGTGCATGTGCTACGGCTTCAGGCGTTGTACCAATATCAATAAATAGTGTTGCACCATCAGGAATTAAACTCGCCACGCGTTGCGCAATCCGTGATTTTTCATCAGACCACATAATTTTACGATCATGATAAGCGGTATTCACAGAACTTGAAGGTAATGCGGCACCACCGTGATGACGTTGGATTTTGTTCTTTTCCGCTAATTCATTTAAATCACGTCGGATGGTCTGTGGGCTGACTTCAAAATGCTCCACCAACTCTTCAGTGCTGACATAGCCCTGTAGGCGTACCAGTTCAATGATGGCATCATGTCGTTGCGTTTGCTTCACAGGTGTCCCCTAATGTTAAAAATATCATGTTAATTTTATTATGATCTACGAGATAATTGATGTCGATTATCCCACAAAGCCATCAATAAGCCGATAAGGAAGCCTGCAAAATGTGCAGCATTTCCGATAGAGTCACCTAAAACGCCCATATAACCTGCAACAATCCATAAAATTGAAAAGACGATTAAACCTGTTGGGGCGCCAATACCTTTTTCAGGATTACGTATTCCGGTTAAACCAACATAGCCAATTAATGCGTAAACAACACCAGAAAGCCCACCAAAGTTGGAATCTGTAAACAAGGATTGTGCCCAATTACTAAAGAGCGCAGAAACGAGCATGATCACAAATAATTTACTGGTACCTAATCGCTGCTCTGTTTGACTTGCGAGATACCACCACATAGCAAGGTTAAAGGCGATATGCATCAGTGAAAAATGAATAAATGCTGGAGTAATATAGCGCCAAACTTCAAGGTTTAAGCTCTCTTCATAAGGCCATGCTAAATGGAGCATGACATCATAGTCACCAACCACTTGTTGCCAGATAAAAACGAGGATACATAAAATAATCACCAGTACCGTTAACGGGCCTGAACGCTGTACCATATTTTTTACCGAAAAAGCTGGGCGATATTTTATACCCGTATTTTGCGGATTGCCGGTTTGCCAACTTGCGGCTTGATAGCGCGGATGAAAGGGCTCACGTAGGAACGTGTTAAGTTCTTTTTCAACCATTTCTAACTGATGTTGGTCTTCTAACCAAAGTGAGATTTGCTGATTCTCATTTTTTGCGTGAATTCGCACACCTTTTGTTGCCATGTAATTGACAAATAAATCAGCAGCTTGAGGGTTAGAAAGCGTAATAATGTGGATCATTGACAAAACTCATCCGTCGTTATTGCAGAGACGTTATCGCTTGTGGAAACTCTCTTTGCCATGCTTCAAAACCACCATTAATACTATAAACGGTTTCAAAGCCCATATTAACCAGATATTGAGCTGCCCCTTGACTGCTGTGGCCGTGATAGCACATCACCATAACAGGAACATCAAAGTCAGCATTTTGTAAAAATTGATTTAGCGTTTCATTGGTGAGATGAAATGCATTTGTCGCATGACCAAAGCGATAACTCTGAGGATCTCTCACATCGACTAAAATAGCCGATTGAGATACCCAGAATTGATAAGCTTGTTCAATGCTAAGAAATTGAAACTTATCCATAATTGTCTTATTTATTATATTGTTAATTAATTTATTTGTTCTGAGCGAGAGAACGACACATTTATCATAACGTCAAATGGGTAAAGATAACGTAACTCTTTGTAAATGATTATTTTAATATAAAAATCCCCCATAATATCAGTGCAGGTGAATATCATAGGGGATTTGATACTGAAGGATCAGTAGTAGGAGTGTTCGCCACGTTGGTGCTCAGTTAAGTCTTTCACACCTTTTAATTCATTAGGGAACAGGTTTAATAGTTCTTTCTCGATGCCATCTTTTAAAGTGACATCAATCATTGAACAACCGTTACAACCACCACCGAATTGTAAGATAGCATAGCCATCTTCAGTGATTTCCATCAGACTCACGCGACCACCATGACCCGCTAATTGAGGGTTAATTTGTGACTGCAACACGTATTCAACACGCTCAATTAATGGTGCATTAGCATCAACTTTACGCATTTTCGCGTTAGGTGCTTTTAGGGTTAATTGTGAGCCTAATTGGTCAGTGACAAAATCAATTTCTGCATCTTCTAAGAAAGGTGCGCTGATGTCATCAACATACGCAGAAAGTTTTTCGAACTTAATTTCAGTATCGTTTGGCTCTACGGCATCAGGTGGGCAGTATGAAACGCCACATTCAGCATTAGGTGTGCCTGGATTGATAACGAATACACGAATTTGGGTGTTGGGTTCTTGGTTAGCCAGTAGTTTGGCAAAATGCGCCTGTGCGGCATCAGTAATAATAATCATATCGTCTTGCTCAATAGTTGACTGTTCTGGTTGGTTATCATACGCCCAATTGGCGGTTAACTACAAGGTTCGACAAATCGCCCATACCTCAACAGAGCGTGCTCCCGCACGAAATAACAAGGGTACGATGGAATTTAATGTCGCACCTGTAGTGATAACATCATCAATTAGTGCCAGATTTTTCCCTGATACCGACACTGTGTTATTTAATACAAATGCATGTTTTAAATTTTGTTGCCTTTGCTTGGCATTAAGATGCGTTTGCACCAGTGTAGCACGAGTTCTTATCAGGGTATTCGGTTGATAAGCACAATTTAGCCATCTTGCCAAAGGCTTAGCGATAGCTTCTACTTGCTCAAAGCCTCTAGACCAACGGCGATGACGATGTAAAGGAACGCTAATAATTCTGTCAGGTTTCTGCACCAAATTTTCTCGCCGATGTGAAAGCCATCGCAATAGAAAAAGTCGTGCAAGACATAAAGCTATTTGAGGGCGAGGTTGGTATTTATAAAGGTGTAATAATTTATTTAATGGTGGTTGATAGTCGGTGACTGTCAACATCTGTTTCCATAGTGGGGGTGATTGTAAGCAACGGCCACACAACATCATAGAATGATGAGAAGGATATAAGCAGCAAGGGCATCGATTTTGTTGTTTTGGTAGATGTCGAATACAACTCGAACAAATACCTTTAGTATCATAATCTAAGGGTTGACGACATAGCCAACAATATCCTGCTATTGTTATCCACATAATGAACATCCTTGTAAAAGAGAAGAGAGCATAACAATGAATAAACTGTATTGGCAGACAATCGGTGAAGGAAAAACAGATCTTGTGCTACTACACGGATGGGGGCTGAATGCTCAGGTGTGGCAATCATTAATACCGAGATTAACCTCGCATTTTACACTTCATCTTGTTGATTTACCGGGTTATGGGCGTAGCCAAGGATTTTCAGCACTCACATTAAAAGAAATGGCAGAGATTGTTTTTGCAAAAGCGCCTGCTAATGCCATTTGGCTAGGGTGGTCTTTAGGTGGATTAGTCGCTAGCCGTGTTGTTTTAGATAATCCCAATAATGTACAAGCATTGATTACCGTAGCTTCTTCTCCTTGCTTTGGTGCACATGATACTTGGCCGGGCATCAAACCTGAGGTTTTGAAAGGATTTGAACAGCAGTTAAATGAAAATTTTCATCGCACAGTTGAGCGCTTTTTAGCACTGCAAACATTGGGTACTCAAAGTGCCCGTGAAGATATGAAAGCATTAAAATCCGTGGTATTAGAGCAACCACTCCCTTCTGTTGAGGTGCTTAATGGTGGATTAGAAATTCTACGTACTGAGGATTTACGAGAAGAATTGAAAACGTTGAGTTGTCCTTTTATTCGTTTTTACGGTTATTTAGACGGTTTGGTTCCTCGAAAAGTGGCCGAATTATTAGATACTATTTATCCACATTCACCTTCTGTTATTTTCCGTAATGCGGCTCATGCACCGTTTATTTCACATCCTGATGAATTCGCTCAAGCATTAATGAATGTCTGCGATATCACGTGATAGGGTGCTAAAAACTGCCCATATTTGGGCAGTGATAAACCTTTTTATACGAGCACGTTCTCAAGATGAAAAGATGTCTCAAAAATAGGGGTATTCTTTATGGTGTCAGCAACAGGGCAAGTGCGTTCAATAAAAGCGATAAATGCAGCAATTTCTTCTTCGCTATTATCAGCTTGAATAAAAAAGTGTGTCGTAATTTTACTAAAGCCTAATTTGGCGTCTTTATTTTTTCCCGTAAAACCATCGGTATCTAATTCGCCTTTAACTTCAATGCGAATATCGTTGAGATTAATTTTATGCATACGCGCAAAGCTTTTGGCAACAATCCCCTTACAAGCACCTAATGTACCCAATAATGCTTCAACAGGATTCATTGCACTGTCTTTTCCACCTAATGACATAGGTTCATCAAGTAAAAATTGAAACTGGCGTGATGCACATTGCATCTGTAATCCACCTTGTTTACTGGTTGTAATGGTCGATGAAAATTCAGTTATTGGCATAATTTTATATTCTTATAAAGTGAAATAACAATAGACGTCTTTACGTCTATATTTAAAGAATTATGCCGTGATAGTTAGGAAAGTAAATCATTAAATAGGAAGATGAAAATGATTCATCTTAAGCATTAGATAAAAAACCCCTACATAAAGTAAGGGTTTTTGTGATGGCATTTATCAATTTGTTAGGTTAATTGATAAAGCTTTGTCTGGCAGGCAGTGGCTTCAGGGCAACTTTTACAACTGCCTGTAAGACACTCCTCTACATCTACTTCTTGAAGCTTACCCATCAATGTGAGCCGTTCTAACATTGCTTGTACCAACGGTTCAGGCATATTGAGTTGATGGCTGATAAGACGGGCATCGGCTCGACCATTAAGGGCGATACAATCACGAACTTCTATCAAACTGGCCATCTTACCTTTCCTTTGTCACCTAGTGACAACTACCTTTTGAACAACATTGTTTAGCCAATGAAGGCTTATTACTTAAGTTTATTGTTAGGCGACTACGAGCATTACGCAACAAGATAAAGAGAATTAAGTTAAAGATCACCACGGCAGCAATGGTTATGCCACTACTTTGCGGATGCTCACTAAAGGTTGCTACTTGATAGAACAGCGCTGACAATGAGTAAGCAATATTTAATCCCCAAAGAATGGAGAAGGTCATCCAGCCACGGCTTGTTTCACGGGCAATAGCACCCATTACTGAAACACAAGGTACATACAGTAAAACAAAGATTAAGTAGCTGTATGCGGCAATACCAGAGCCAAATTTAGCTCCCATGGTACCCATAGTGCCGGTATCCATTTCACCATCACCTTTACTTGCTTCAATTGGATTAGAAAGTGCGGCTAGGGTAAAGGTTTCTTTTAAGCTATCCCATGTTTCACCAAAAGCGTCACTAATTTCACCCCAAAGATCGAATTCTTCAGGATCAAAAGGCTCGTTCACAATGCTTTCCGCGGTATAAAGGGTATTTAATGTTCCTACAACCACTTCTTTTGCCATCGCCCCTGTGACTAAACCTACCGTTGCTTGCCAGTTATCGTTATGAACACCAATAGGTTGCAATAATGGTGTGATCACTTTACTGACCGATGCTAATGCAGAGTCATTGATGTTATCGGCAGGTTTACCTGAGAAGGTAAAGCTATTTAATGCACCGATAAACATACTGGCAATAATAATGACTTTACCAGCACGTATTACGAAGCCTTTTAAACGTTGCCAAGTTTGCATCAATAAGGTTTTTAGATGAGGCACATGGTAAACAGGTAGTTCCATCACGAAAGGTGAAGCTTCACCACGCATAATGGTATGTTTTAGCAGTAACCCTGTCAAAATAGCGACAACAATACCCAGAAGATAAAGCGAGAAAACCACACTCGCGCCATTTTTACCAAAGAAAGCGGCGGCAAAAACAGCAAAGATAGCTAAGCGTGCACCACAAGACATAAACGGTGCCATTAATACTGTGATTAATCGTTCTCTTGGAGCATCGAGGGTACGTGCACCCATAATGGATGGTACGTTACAACCAAAGCCGACAATCAGCGGTACGAATGATTTACCCGGCAGACCCAAAGCCTGCATCAATCTATCCATTACAAAAGCAGCTCGAGCCATATAGCCAGAATCTTCAAGGATAGATAAGAACAAGTACATCATCCCGATTTGTGGCACGAGAGGAAGAACAGTATTGATACCACCACCGACACCTTGTGCAAGGAAAATGGTTAACCATTCTGGAAAGTTAAAGGTTGCACCAATCCATTGAATACCATGAATAAAGATGGCTTCAGATCCACCCTCAAAAGCGGGTTGTAATGCACCACCGATGTTAATCGCCAAAACGAACATTAAATACATTACAAACAGGAAGATAGGTACACCTAACCAACGGTTTAATATCACTTTATCGATATTTTGTGTCAGGATGTTTGGCTTAATAGACTCCATATTAATCACAGTATGACAGATGCGTTCAATATTTTGATAACGGGCATCTGCAATGACTAATTCGGGTTCATTATTGTGTTCATCTTGAATTCGCTGACGAATGGCTTTGATATCTTCGGTGGTAACTTGAGCACGCTGATGGGTATAAATATCCCCTTCTAAACACTGTAATGCCATCCAACGGCGTTGCTGTAAATTAAACTCATCATGGTTAATTTTTTCAGCGAGCGCTTCGACTTCATTAAGTAACCATATTGGGTAGGATGTGAGTAATTCTTGTGGTTTTTTCTTTTCAGCAGGAAAAGTGTCAATCGCGTCTTTGAGCTTATCCATTCCCGATGCTTTTGTTGAAACCATAGGAATAACAGGGCAACCCAGTTGCTCAGACAACGCTTTGATATCAATTTGCATATCTTGATGTTCTGCAATATCGAGCATGTTTAATGCCACAATACAGGGAATGCCTAACTCAAGAAGCTGTAATGTCAAATAAAGGTTTCGTTCAAGATTAGAGGCATCAACAACGTTAATCAGCATGTCCGCTTCATTACTTAAAATGAAATGACAGGCAATTTGCTCATCAAGCGATGTCTGTTCTGAGATTGTCGTTAAAGAGTAAGTGCCGGGTAAATCGACGAGCTCAATTTTATGATTTGTCGTTGTGAAACGACCAACTTTGCGTTCGACCGTCACACCCGCCCAGTTACCTACGCGCTGGCGAGAGCCTGTTAACTGATTAAAAAGTGTCGTTTTACCAGCATTGGGATTGCCGATAAGGCCTATAGTGAGAGGAGTCATAATAGTGATGCCAATAGTTGTCTTGCCTGGTTGAATGAGAAATAACGATTATTTTTCGTTATGAACCACTTCGCTAAGGTTAATAAGTGCGAGATCTTTTTTTCTCAAAATGAGGGATACTCGGTGCGTTTCTATTTGAATAGGGTCACCCAGTGGTGCGATACGAATAACGTTAAACACAGCGCCAGGCAACATACCTAAAGATAGCAACTTCTGCCTGTATGCAGGGCTAATCTGAGGTGAGTAGCTCAAGATTTTATAACTGTGATTTGGGATCAGTGACATAAATCGTTCTTCCACGAATATTGATACAAAAAATAATGATACTGATAATTATTAACGTATATAAAAATTCACATAATAAGAGTCAGGATAATTATAATAAATATTTTTAATGCTAATGAGAATTATAATTATCTTTATTGGGTATAATTTAGCCTACTCTAGGCTTATCAACACTTGATTTAAATCAACCAGAGAAAAGATATTGGAAGGAAAACGAACTGTTTTCTCTATCTGTTACTAGACAAAAACAAAATGTGAAGAGTTGAGATATCAATGTAGCAACAAAATAACAATCAATTAATAATGTTAACTGATCACAAGATGAAAGTAGATTTCACTGAAATTAAAAGCGGGTTTCTCATTATTATTAAATAAGAAACCCGCATTAGGGTTATGAGATCGTTAGCTATTAGTGAGTCTGTTGGTGGCTAAAAAGCTGGTAAATATTGTTAGGGGTATAACTATTATCTTCGAATGAAACGACCCAATCTGTTATTAAATCTATATTGATAGGATAGATTTCACCTTCTTGCATCTCTTCAACATAAAATGGCACGTTGAGTAATTTGGCATAAACGATGTCTCCATCACGAGACTGTGGCACAAACCACATATGTTCAAGCTCTTTTTCTTCCTCTTCGCCATAAGGAATGCCGAACTTGATCATAAATTGCCAAGGGTTTTCAGCCTCTTCGGGTTTGTCTTTACCTAATAATTTGGAGAGAAAACCACTTTTTTTCTCAACAGATGGTTGATTGTAGTTATCAAACATAGAAACGAAGTATTCCCAGCGTCGCTTGGCTTTTTCAGACATCTCATAGGTTTCTTCATTGCTACGCAGTAGCATCATCGCTTGCTGCTCTTCATAACCTTTAAAGAAGGTTTCTAAAACAGGATTTTCTTCATTGGTTCTAAATAGCATAGAGGAAGGATGTTGATGATATTCGTCACGATCGGCTAAATCACCCAAGAAAACCCCATTGGGTGCACCTTCAGTGTCATAACGCATCTCTTCTAAAGGTCTAAGATTTTCGAGAGGTGTTGATTGATTGATATGGCGGATACCTTCTTCAAAAGGTAAGGCAACAAGATACTCTAAACCTGTTGATGTTTGTCCACAAAGCATTGGTTCTCCAAATTCGATTTGGCGATGATTAATGCTGTTGTTAACAAAGCAGCGGAAGAGATCAGGAATACCATAGTAAGATTCAAGCATACTTGGAATAACTAAATCGACTTCTGTTAAGCCACAGCGTGCGAGCCCATGAGTATGGAACCAAAACATTGTTGGTGGATCGTTCTCTGTATCATAGACTGCATGAATAACATATAAGCTTTCTACTTCAGGATAGAGATCGGGGGTCTTTAATTGAAAACGGACCCACTCTGGTGTTAAGGCTTTACCTGCCGCTGATTCATCTAATGCCAAAACCATTTCGGGGGCAATAATATTTAGAAAATTCAGTTGATGACGGTAACTTGCTAAGGGATGTAACGCCTCGGTAAAGAGCGTTTCTAATAATAAATCTTGAGTAGTGGCATTTGCGTGCGCTAATAACTGCGGGGTCAGTTCATCTGTCGAATACATTGGGCGTATTTCATAATCTTCATCTCGAGGATAAAGACAGACAAAAAAATGTAATTCATTATCTCCATGTTGGCAACGATAGAAAAAACCATCATCAATATTTTCACTCAGATAATTAATTTCACCATCCGTATAATCCGTCTGCTCTTCTAGGCGTTGCTCAATAAGTGCATAGTTTAGTGGCTGTGCAGGAAAAGCCACTATACGAGAGGGCACTTTTTCTCCTTGCCCGGCTGCGATATCTAAGTACTGCTGTCTGTTATCCATATTTCTTATCACTCGTATATTAAAGATAGAAAAATAGAATATCAGGGATGATAAGAGAGGAATAGGTGGAGTTATCTGAGCTTGATAGGTTTGTTTATGTCATCACAAGAAAAGGGTGTTTTCAAACATAAATCAAATGTGAAAAAAACGGAAAATATATAAAATTAATGGATATCAATAGGTTACTGATATCCATTAGATGTAAGGTAATCAAAGCAAATTATTAGCCTTTTGATTATTTACCTTTTAGTAATTGCATGATGTCTTCAGTTTTTTCTTCATCGTCATCATCTTCAAACTCAATACCGAGTTCAACCATTAATTCGTCAATACGATCAAGGGTTTTTTCAGTATAAGCCTGCTCTTCAGCGTTAAGTTTTTCACCATTTTCAAGGCGAGACAGTAATTCGTCTAAACGAGAATCGTTTTCTAACAAGTCTAATTCTTGTTCAGGTGTTAAACGAACCGGTTCTGCTTTGACGGGCGCAGGTTTTTTCTTCGCCACTTTAGGTGTATCACCCACAATCAGAGGGATTGGTTTTTTACTACCAATACGTGGATCTTTCGGTACTGTATTTTTAGTTTGGTTTTTATTTTCCATTTCCTGCTGACGGTTACCAGCAGGATTGCCACGGTGTTTCTTTTGACGTTTGCGTTCACGTCCTTCAGCGTTCAGCTCTTCACGTGTTTTTTTACGTGTTTTTGCTGCGGGCTTTCTTTTAATCATATTCATAATGGTAACTCGGTAGTGATCTTCTTGGTTGCGCAATCTATCAGAAACAAATTTTCAATAAAAGCGCAAATTTAAGACAATTTAATTTTTGCTCACGTACAATGTGCGGTTCATTTCACTATACTTTACTGTGTTGTGACATCTTTTAATGACCAAATTAAATTTATCAACTTAACTTTCTATTTATTATGACATTATCATCTGCGCAATTGCGTAAACCGGTATATTGGTGGGTTATTGGCTATGCGACACTGTGGATCTTAGTCAGCTATCTTTTTGACCCTACGGTGCCTTATGATGCCGTAGAAGCAGTCAATTGGGGTACCAATGGAGGTTGGGGTTCTCCTAAAAATCCTTGGTTTGTTGGTTTTATAATGTCACCTGCTATTTATGGCGGTGTCGATTTTAGCTTTTATTGGTATTTTATCCACTTTATTGTGATTGCTATTGGATTATTAGGTGTCTGGAATTTAGCTTATAAATTGACTCGTAACGCTAATCTTGCATGGTTTGCCATGTTAGGGCTTAATTTATCTGGCATTATTAACTTCGATATTATCCCTTATAACGATAACTATATTCTAGTCGGTTGCTGGGCTTGGGCTTTTTATTTTTTCCTCTGCGCAATCAATGACAATCAAAAATATTGGATTGGCTTTGCTATTGTTATGGGTATTGCCACAATGGGGAAATACTCATCACTAGCCTTTATGGGTTCTGTCTTTTTATTAAGCCTATTTGTACCTAAAGTGCGGGTGAGCTATCGATCGCCTTATTTTTATGTGGCGATTGCGATTTGGCTTGCTTTTGTTATCCCTAATTTTATTTGGTTATGGCAAACCGATTTTGCCGCGTTTAAATGGGTTGATTCTCAAATAGAGAGCCGTTTTAATTTGCGTACGACGCGTGCTGCGCTGACGGTTTTTTATCCTGTTATCTTGATGTGGGTTATATTACGTCTTTATGGTGGCCGTGTAAGTTGGTCTGCATCTCCAGATAGCCAATTACTGAATTTTATTTTGTTATTTCCATTAGTGATTATTTTTACTTGGTTTAGTTTTCATGAAGGGGGGCGTATCAGCGAGTGGTTACAACCCTTTATGTCGATTGCGACTGCACTTTTTGTGGGCTCAATTAGTGTCATGCCTAAACGTTCATTACGTGGCGCACTGTATGGTTTAGGTGTTTTTGGTATGTTGGTTGTTTCTGGTTATACCGTCGTACAAGCCGCTAATGTGCGTAATGCGGGTCAAAAATTTATTGGTGTAAAAACCTTTGTGCAAGATGTTGAACAAGCTTGGTATCAGCATTATCACACGCCACTTGCGTATGTGGGCGGCGAGTATATGCATGAATGGGTGACTTTTTATGGCAAAGATAGACCATTATCTTCACAGCCGTGGATATTAGAAAAAAATGTACAACCGCCTAATATCTATAATCGGCATATTACGCTTCAACAATTAGAAGAGAAAGGTGTCGTATTGGTGAGTGAGGTGGGTTATTACTGTGAAAAAGCACATTTTGATGAAGGATTAAAGCACTGGCCGAGTTTAAAAATAGCCGATACTCAAGAGATAATGTTCCGTTCTGAGCCAAATGCTATTGCAGAGCCGGTTTGTATTGCATTCGTGGCTCCAAACAGTCATAAGGAAAAGTAGAAATGCGTTACGCTGATATTCAGGTTGAAACATCAAGGTTGATTTTGCGTCCCTTTGAAATGGGAGACGCTGAAAATTGGTTTAATATTATGAGTTCACCTGAAGTCACTCGCTACTGGAGCCATCTTCCTTGGCAATTACTGCAAGAAGCGCAAGAAGATATCATTCAAGATATTACCCATATGGAAAGAAAAGAGTATCTGCGCTTAGCGGTAATAGACAAAGAGACAAATGCATTAATGGGAATGTGTGTTTTCTTTAATCATTACCCTAAGTCACAACGAGGCGAAATAGGGTATTGCCTTGATACGCCATATCAAGGGAAAGGGATCATGAAGGAAGCTATGGTCGCATTTATCACGTACCTCCAAACACATTTATCTGTTCGTCGTTTAGAAGCGGATATTCATCCGAATAATAAAGCATCAGCTGCTTTATTAGCTAAATTAGGTTTTGAACAGGAAGGCTATCTTAAACAGCGTTGGATAGTGGGTAATGAGATTTCTGATTCCATTATCTTTGGTTTGTTGTTGCCCACGAAAGTAGAGTAATTGCAGAAAATAGAAAAGCACAAGTGGTATATAACACTTGTGCTTTTCGCTACTTAGCCAAAAAAGAGGCTTGATTTTTTAAACTTAAAGCTTGGTTTATTGAAAAAATATCACCACGTACTTCTGGAATACCAAAAGATTTTAATCGGGCGCTGTGTTTCTCTAGATAAGCTCGAGCATTTTCTTTTGAATCAAAGAGATAAATCCCACCTGCTTTTTGTGTGTCTTTATTTTCAGTCCAAATTTTCCAAATAAAACCAGGCTCTTGATTGATTGATGCAGATAATGCATCCATAGCTTGTGTCATTTCATTATCGAAAGGACCATGATAAGGGAAATCTACTTGTAAAAGTACGTGCATAATCACCTCTTTTCTTATAAAAAACGGCACGTTATTGGTGCCGTTTGTCTGTATCATGATGTTCTTAATTTATTGAATATTAGAATAAAGAATTCAAATCAATAACATGAGTATCAATCAGTAATATTTTTAAAATAAACATTAATGAAACAATCACAACACACAGATTAATTTCTTTCCAGCGGAAAGTCCCTATCTTCATAACACAATAAGCAATAAAGCCTAGAGCGATACCTTCTGTAATTGAGAAGCTAAATGGCATCATGACTGCGGTGATAAAAGCTGGAACGGATTCAGTTAAATCATCCCATTTCACCCGCGTAAGGCTGGATGTCATTAATACACCCACATAAATTAGTGCGCCTGCTGTTGCATAGCTTGGCACCATACCTGCCAGTGGAGATAAGAAGATAGCAAGTAAGAAAAGAATACCCACAACAACCGCAGTTAAGCCTGTACGACCACCGACAGAAACACCAGAAGTACTTTCGATGAAGGCGGTTACAGACGATGTACCCATTGCAGAGCCTGCAACAGAACTTAAGCTATCGACGTATAACGCTTGTTTCATACGTGGGAATTTACCTTTGTCATCGGTTAAACCCGCTTTATCTGTCACACCAATTAATGTGCCTGAAGAGTCAAATAGGTTTACTAACATAAAGGCAAAAATCACACCAGAAAGGCCGATATCTAAGGCGCCCATAATATCTACTTTACCAACAACAGTGGTGATAGAAGGAGGAAGAGAGAAAACGCCTTGGTAGGTGACATCGCCTAATAATAGGCCAATTACTGTAGTGATAACGATAGAAATAAGAATAGCTGCGTGAATATTACGTGCGGCAAGAATGGCGATAATAAAAAAGCCTAATGCACCTAATAACACGTTATGAGAGGCAAAGTTACCAATAGTGACGATGGTATCGTTGTTAGGAATAATAATACCAGAGTTTTTTAAGCCCATCATGGCGATAAAAAGGCCGATACCGCTCGTAATACCCACACGTAAACTTAGCGGAATATGCGCTATTATCCAGTAACGAATACGAAAAAGAGTCAGTAAAAATAGACCTACAGCACCCCAGAAAATCGCACCCATAGCGACTTCCCATGAATATCCCATTGCGCCAACAACCACAAAGGCAAAGAAGGCGTTTAGGCCCATAGCTGGTGCAACAGCAATAGGTAAATTTGCCACTAATCCCATTAAAATACTGCCGAAAGCCGCAATTAAGCAGGTCGTCACGAAGACGGCTTTGATATCCATATTGGCAGCAGCGAGAATTTGAGGGTTAACGAAGATAATATAAACCATCGTTAAAAACGTCGTGATACCCGCAATTAGTTCGGTGCGAGCGGTTGTGCCGTGTTCTTGTAGCTTAAACACACGTTGGAGCAAACCCTGTGAACCAGAATTTGGTGATGACATGCTCATAGACAAAAGATCCCAAAAAAAATGTTTTTCGCTTTATCCTACACAAATAAAACAATAACTGCACCTAAAAAAGTAATCGATTGCGTAGAAGGAAAATCTAAAGCTTAAAAATACTTTGAGATCCTTTAAGAGTGAAAAAGGATAAATGTAAGGAGGCTAATAGTGGTATCGACATGATGCAATTTCTATAGCGGGATCAGTAATACGGTAGATAAGGCGATGTTCATCAGTGATCCGTCTTGACCAAAAACCTGCTAAATTATGTTTCAAGGGCTCTGGTTTACCTATTCCGCTAAACGGTGTTCTTTTAATATCTTTTATGAGTTCGTTAATGCGTTTAATTATTTTCTTGTCCATTTGTTGCCAATAAAGATAATCACTCCATGATTGTTCAGAAAAAATTAATTTCATTCCGTTATATCCTTTTCTATACCTTTACCTTGGTTCAGTTCATCAATTGAATCGAGCAAATGGCGCGCATTCGCTGGAGATCGTAACAGATAAGCTGTCTCTTCTAGTGCTTGGTATTCATCAAGAGATAAAAGAACACATGGAATACCCTTTTGTCTTGTGATCATGATGGGTACTCTATCATCAATTGTTTCATTCATAATTGAAGTTAAGTTTTGTCTTGCTTCTGTATAATTTATCGTTTTCATCTTATTATCCAGTGAGTTGTATCTATTTTGATTGAATTATACACAATTTAGTGATTTAAGTACAGAAGTAAGTACTTAATGAGATGTGCGGAGATTTTTTTAGGAATAGAATAAGGAAATAGGGAATGTCAGATAATAATATAATAAAGATAATCTATGTAGTTTCAGTTTTTTTGTTCGTTGTTTTCTCAATGGAGTTATTTATTTCAATAGAAAGTTATATTCATTATTTTTCTCTCGCTGAAAAAATTAGTACCTCATTCAGAACATCTATTTTTTTATTTACGGTACCTGCTGTTTTCTATCTTCTCTATTTATTGGTTTTTCCACCATCCAAAAAGAGGACAATAAAAGGAAGTAAAAAAATAATGTTCTCTTTTCTCTTATTTTTTATTTTTGGTGTGTTTTTTAGCTTTTTCTTTTCTTACTATGTTGAAAGAGATCTACTTTCTAAAGGTTATTTTGTTTGTGAAAAAAACACTTTTGCAGAATCTAATCTCTATGTTAAATCATTAAATAGGTGTCATTAATTATGGATATTGAAACTAAAGATAAAATATATTTAATTTCATTTATTATGATCCCTCTCTTTCTCATTTGTATTTTTTTATCATTAGAGGATTATGTTGATTATTTCTTTTTAGCAGAGAAAATAAATTTTTCTTTTGTCACAGCAAGTATGCCTTTTTTATCGCCTTTTACTTATTATCTATTTTACATATTACTGATGTCCGCTATAAAAGACCAAGTAATCAAAATTAATAGCAAACTTGCGATAGTCACAGTGTTGATCTTCATTTTTGGTATTTTATTTGGCATATTTTTTAATCTCTATGTAAGATATGATCTTGTCTCCCAAGGATATTTTGTTTGTAAAAAAGGGCCCTCTTCTAAATCAAATGTTTACGTGGTGTCACCAAAACTTTGTCGTTATTAGCCTAAACTTTCTTAGTGAAACCTTTTTATCTATTTCTCCGAATAACTTCTATTTCATCAGAACTATTGAATTATTGTAAAAATAATTAAATTGAGCTATGCCATATTTAACGGAATAAGTTACAGTAAAACGGTTTTAATAGCTTGGTTTTGTTAGCAAAATTATAACCTAAACCAAACTCATAAAAGTTTAAACCACTTCCCACCAGAGTCATATCGTAAACAGCCAGAAAGCCCTAATTTAATTAGCCTTAGTTAATAGGGAGTGGATATTTTCGTTTAAATGGCAACACTATTTGCCAAAAGGGGCGTTTCTCTTTTTGTGTTGAGAATAATTTAGCCACTCTATTTGCAATAATTTCCAATGAAAAGCAGAGAACAAAATAAATAAACGCAACGAACAGAAAGACTTCCATTGGATAAACCATGCTACGGTTATTAACTTGTGTCGCTAAGAATGAAAGTTCACCTACGCCCACCACATAAGCTAATGAAGTATCTTTAATTAATGCTATCCACTGATTAATAAATGAAGGCACCATCATTCGTAATGCTTGAGGTAATACGATATGCCATAGCACTTGCCAGCGATTAAAACCTAACGATAATCCTGCTTGCCATTGCCCTCTTCCTATTGCCAAAATGCCAGCTTTAACGCCATGCGCAATATAAGACGATGTAATTAAAGCTAATGCACAAACTACTGTGGTGATTTCAGGTATTTCCATCCCCAGTACAACGGGTAATAAAAAATAGACCCAAAATATCAACATAATGACGGGAATAGCGCGGAAAAAACCTAAAAAAGCTGCGAAGAGGTTAACCCAGATACCTCTAAGCATCGCCAGAGCAATTCCACCCAAGGTACCTAAAATAATGGATGCAATACCAGCAATGATACTGATAAAGACGGTCAGTGCTGCACCTTCTAAAGGCCCGTCAGGATAAGCACCAAAGAGTAAGTACTGCCAGTTATCAGCAATAACAGTAAAGTCCATATTAATACCCTTGTGCTAATTTACGTTGCTGATGCCATTGTCCCCAAGCCTCCATTAAGGCTATTGCCGCAATATAGAGAATGGTTGCGACACCAAAGGCTTCAAAGGTCCGTAAGGATTCGGTTTCGACTTGTCTTGATGCGTAAGAAAGCTCTGCAACACCAATAGCCATAGTCAGTGATGAGTTTTTTATCACATTCATGTATTGACCCAGTAAAGGAGGCAGAGCAATACGGAATGCTTGAGGTAAAATGACATAACGCATAGATTGCCACTGTGTTAAGCCTAGCGCTAAAGAGGCATATTTTTGCCCTTGTTTAACACCTTGAATACCGGCTCTTAGCTCTTCGGCAATAAATGGCGTTGAGTAAAATGTCAGACCCACAATGCCAGCTAAAAATTCAAAAGAAGGCCAAGAAAGTGTTACGCCTAAGAATGTAATTTCATGAGGCGAGTTTAACCACATCATGGCGCTTTGTGGCAGAATTTCTCCAGATGCAAAATACCAAAAGAACAATTGTACTAACAGTGGAGTATTACGAAATAACGATGTGTAAGCCGTGGCTAACCAGCGTAATGGTGCAAAAGTACTATCTCTTGCAGCACTAAGGGCAAAGCTCATTAATGTTGCAATGACAATAGTCCAAAAAGAGATAAGCAAAGTAATTAGAAATCCCTTCCAGAGCCAGCTTAAATAGTGTGGCTCAAGAAGGTAATGTGATAGATATTGCTCAAACATATAATAGACCTATTGTAGACACCAAACCCCGCAAAGGCGGGGTAGGTGTTTTAATAAAGAAATAACTTTGCTATTAATGAAAGAAAACAGCTATTACTTTTTAAAGATTAAGATTGTGGTGTTTGCTCAGATAATGGTGCAAATTTAAAGTCACCACGAGGCTGAGCTGATTTTGTTTCAGGGCCAAACCAACGGTTATAGATCTCGTCTGCTTTACCTTCTTTTTCTAGTCTTAATAGCGTGTTATTAATTTCATTAATTAAACGCTCTTCGCCTTTAGCCGCGGCCACAGCTTGGTATTCACGTGTAATGCTAAAGGATGACACTTCAAACTCTGCTTTTATAGCATCAGGAAGGTTGGCTAATAAGCCGACTAATTTTGCATCATCTTGTGTGATAGCTTGTACATTACCGTTACGTAATGCAGCGAAGGCCAGAGGTGTATCGTCATAAGAGATAACTTTGGTATCAGGATAACGCTCACGTAGTGTGATTTCTTGAACAGTACCTTTATCTGCACCAATTCGCAGTGAGTGAATTTGTTCAGGATTAGTTAAAACCCCTTTACGTGCAATAAATTTTTGTCCAGTTGCAAAGTAAGGAACAGAGAAGTCTACTTGCTTAGCGCGTTCATCGGTAATGGTGAAGTTTGCTGCAATTAAATCGACTTTTTTAGAGCTTAACAGTGGAATGCGGTTTGCTGGGTTTGTTGGACGTAGCTCCAGTTTTACGCCTAAATCTTTGGCGATTTCATTGGCGATATCCGCATCATAACCGGCAAGTTTTTTGGTTTGAGGATCAATAAACCCAAAAGGAGGATTGCTGTCAAAAATCGCGATACGTACAACACCCGCTTTTTTTATATCATCTAATTTATCGGCTTTTGCAATACCAGAGAAAAGGACAGAACCTGCAATTAACACCGTTGCCAAAACACGTAGTTTCATTATTCACCCCAAAGAAAAGAATTATCATCGTTATGTTGGATATCACGCTATCAAGTTGATCTAAGTTCATAAAATAATAAAAATTGATATGGATATGCTTTTAAGGAATAAGATGAGAAAAAGCGTTGAGCAAGTACGGCATTAAATTTATGAGGGAATAAAAAAACAGCGACATGATTATCGCTGTTTGTAAGAGAAGAAAAGAAGAGAGAAATTTATTTAGTGGTATTGCTATCATCACTTTTTGTTAGCATTTTTTCTACTTGGTCGCCACCTAAATGACGGAAATCATGGCCTTTTACGTAATAGAAAATAAACTCACAAATATTCTGACAACGGTCGCCAATGCGTTCAATAGAACGCGCACAAAATAAGGCGGTTAACACACTAGGAATAGTGCGAGGATCTTCCATCATATAAGTCATTAATTGACGGACGATACCCTCGTATTCGTTATCAATCTTAGCGTCTTCACGATAGATGCGTACTGCTTCATCTAAATCCATGCGCGCAAACGCATCAAGAACATCATGAAGCATTTGTATTGCATGTTGACCTAAAGATTCTAAACTGACTAATAATGGCTGATGCTGGTGTGAAAACTTTTCAAGTGCGGTCTTACAGATTTTTTCAGCAACATCACCAATACGTTCTAGCTCAGCGATCGTTTTTGATATTGCCATAATTAAACGTAAGTCACTTGCTGTTGGCTGGCGTTTAGCAATAATTCGCATACACGCATCATCAATGGCGACTTCCATCATATTGACGTTATGATCACCTTGAATAACTTCATTTGCCAGTGCTTGGTCTTGATTGTGCATCGCTGTAATGGCTTTTTTCAGTTGCTCTTCAACAAGCCCACCCATAACCATCAGCTCAGTACGGATATGCTCTAATTCAGCATTAAATTGACCAGAAATATGCTTATTGTGATTTAAATTATCCATTTATTGCCTCGTTATCAGCCATAACGCCCAGTGATGTAATCTTCAGTTTGTTTTTTCGCAGGACGCGTAAATAACGTATCCGTATCGCTAAATTCAATTAACTCGCCTAAATACATAAATGCAGTGTAATCAGAACAACGAGCTGCTTGTTGCATGTTATGTGTCACGATAACCACGGTATATTCTGATTTGAGTTCGCTGATAAGTTCTTCAATACGACCTGTTGAGATTGGATCAAGTGCTGAACAAGGCTCATCAAGCAATAATACTTCAGGGCGAATAGCGATACCGCGTGCAATACATAAACGCTGTTGCTGACCGCCTGACAAACTATATCCACTCTGATGTAATTTATCTTTGGTTTCGTTCCATAATGCAGCCTTTGTCAAAGCCCACTGAACACGTTCGTCCATATCAGCGCGAGATAATTTTTCGAATAAGCGTACACCAAAAGCGATATTGTCATAAATTGACATCGGGAATGGGGTTGGCTTTTGGAACACCATACCAACCTTGGCTCGTAATAATGCGATATCTTGCTTATCCGTCAAGATGTTGTTGCCATCTAGCAGAATTTCGCCTTCTGCACGTTGTTCGCCATAAAGCTCATACATTTTATTAAAAGTACGCAGTAAGGTGGATTTACCACAACCAGAAGGTCCGATAAAGGCGGTCACCTTATTTTTGGCAATATCTAAAGAGATATTTTTCAGCGCATGAAATTTACCGTAATAGAAGTTCAAGTCACGAACTTGGATTTTATTTCCTGCGTTATCATTAGCCATAATCATTCAACGTTCTCTCTTGCTTAACTTTCTGCGTTAGCCGTGCTTGCGTTTAGCAAACAGCACGCGCGCGATAATATTGATAAATAGAACACAGAGGGTGATAAGTAATACGCCAGCCCAGGCAAGTTCTTGCCACTGTGCAAAAGGACTCATGGCGAACTTAAAGATAGTCACAGGTAAGTTAGCTATCGGTTCGTTTAAGTCTGTGCTCCAGAATTGGTTGGATAGTGAAGTAAATAACAGTGGTGCAGTTTCACCTGCAATACGTGCAATCGCTAATAACACACCTGTAATAATGCCTGATACTGAGGCTTTTAAGGTGATTTTAGAGATCATCTTCCACTTTGGTGTTCCTAATGCATAAGCAGCTTCGCGTAAGCTATCAGGGACTAACTTCAACATATTTTCAGTGGTACGAATAACGATAGGAATTTGCAGTAAAGCAAGTGCAATAATACCTGCCCATCCTGAAAAGTGCTGCATTTGTGCGACCACAATGGTGTAGACAAAAAGTCCGACAACGATGGAAGGTGCTGACAGCAAAATATCGTTAATAAAGCGAGTAGTTTCAGCAAGCCATGAGCGACGGCCGTATTCCGCAAGATAAATTCCTGCAAGAATACCTAATGGTGTTCCAATTACAGTGGCCCAAAAGATGAGCAATCCACTACCGACAATGGCATTCGCCAATCCACCACCATCAGTATTTGGCGGCGGTGTCATTTCAGTGAAAAGCGCAAGGGACATACCATCAACGCCTTTTGTGATTGTTGAGAATAAAATCCACGTTAACCAGAAAAGACCAAATGCCATAGTAGAGACAGATAAAAACAGTGCGATACGGTTTTTTTGACGACGCCAAAGTTGGCGTTTATGGCGCACTCGTAGTTCGCTCTCGGTTTGAACTTGTAATGAAGAAGAGGATGTTTTAGACATATTAACGCGCTCCTTCATTCTTAGATAAACGTAATGTCATAAACTTAGAAATCGCAAGTACGATAAAGGTAATGACAAACAGAATAAGCCCTAATTCCATTAATGCTGCAGTATGTAATCCCGTCTCTGCTTCGGCAAACTCATTGGCTAATGCCGACGTGATACTGTTACCTGGCATAAACAGCGAGGCAGAATCTAATTGGTAGGTATTACCGATGATAAAGGTCACCGCCATGGTTTCACCTAAGGCACGGCCTAATCCCAACATAACGCCACCGATGACACCGTTACGGGTATAAGGCAGAACGATATTCCAAATTACTTCCCATGTCGTACAGCCAATGCCGTAGGCTGATTCCTTCATCATGACAGGTGTCTGTTCAAATACATCACGCATCACAGAGGCGATATAAGGAATGATCATGATAGCGAGGATAACCCCCGCAGCTAAGATACCAATACCAAAAGCTGGGCCTGAGAAAAGCTCACCCACAATAGGAATGGATGAAAGTACATTACCGACAGGTTCTTGAAAATAGGTTGCAAACAGTGGTGCAAAGACAAAGAGTCCCCACATACCATAAACAATACTTGGGATAGCCGCGAGTAACTCAATCGCAATACCTAATGGACGTTTTAGCCAATTAGGCGCTAATTCAGTGAGGAAAAGGGCAATACCAAAGCTGACAGGAACAGCAATAATCAGTGCGATGATTGACGTTACAATGGTACCGTAAATAGGCACTAATGCACCAAACTCTTGTGCCGGTGGATCCCACTCTTTTGTCCATAAGAATGAAAGACCAAACTGCTGAATACTTGGCCATGAGGCAAAAATCAGCGAAACAATGATACCTGTTAAAAGCAAAAGCGTAATTAACGCAGCTAGACGGACTAGTGCGCTGAAAATAACGTCCCCTCGTTTACTAGGGGCCTTTATTACCGTTGTGTGCTCGGCCATAAAGCCTCTTTTAATTTATTACCCCCTGTTAGCATAGCAGGGGGTGAACGTTAACTTATCTCTTAATGGTTGCCGGTTTTATTAGTAAATCGGTTTACCATTACTGTCTTTAATACTTGTTTTCCATGCAGCACGAATTTGTTCTACAACTTCTGCAGGCAATACTGCGTAATCTAGGTTTTTCGCTTCTTGATTACCTTTGTCGTAAGCCCAATTGAAGAAATTCAGTACTTCTTTACCTTTTTCTGCATTTTGTTGTTTTTGATGCACTAAGATAAAGGTGGTTGAAGTAATCGGCCATGCGTTTTCACCTTTCTGGTTAGTCAGGTCTTGTGCAAAGCTTTTGCTCCAATCAATTTTTCTTGCTGCGGCACTAAAGCTGTCTGCTGTTGGTGCAATTGCTTCGCCATCAGCTGTGACTAATTTAGTATAAGCAAGGTTGTTTTGTTTCGCGTAAGCATATTCAACATAACCGATTGAACCTGGTACACGTTGAACGAATGCAGCGATACCATCATTTCCTTTACCACCTAAGCCTGTTGGCCATTTAACGGTAGAGCCAGCGCCGACTTCATCTTTCCATGCATTACTTACTTTTGATAAGTAGCTAGTGAAAACGAAAGAGGTTCCTGAACCATCAGCACGGCGAATAACAGCGATATTCTGGTCTGGTAATTTTACACCTGGATTGAGTTTGGTGATGGCAGGATCGTTCCATTTTTGGATCTTGCCTAAATAGATATTACTGATAGTGTCGCCATCTAAGGTCAGCTCACCTGATTTGATACCAGGAATATTGACTGCCATAACAACACCACCAATCACAGTTGGGAATTGAAATAAACCGTCAGCTTGTAATTTTTCATCTGCTAATGGCGCATCAGAAGCACCAAAATCAACAGTATTTGCAATAATCTGTTTAACACCACCAGAGGAGCCAATGCCTTGGTAGTTAATTTTGTTACCCGTTTCTTTCTGATAGGAATCTGCCCATTTAGCATAAACTGGGGCAGGGAACGTTGCGCCAGCACCAGTCAGCGAGGTCGTTGCCTGCGCAGAAAGAGCGGTCATTGAAAACGCAGCGGCAATGACACTAGTCAGGGTGGTACGCATCAGTTTCATAATCCCTCCTGTGGGATAGGTAGAATAATTTTCGACATCTATCAACTTCGGTTACGGTACGCACAGACAATAGGTCAGTTAGATGACAATTAAATGTCTTAATTGTGACAGTTTTATGACAAAGTAAAAAAATGATGAAATATTTAGTGGGGGAAGAAAATACAAAGCAGAAGTAGCGGAATAAAAAAGGGCTTTATCAGAAAGAAAAATTAATCATCCTCATCATCACGCTCTTTTAATGGGAAATTAGCACGGATAAGTAATCCGCCTTTAATGCTATCATCAAGTTCAACATAACCGCCGTGAGCATCCATAATACGGCGAATAATGGATAACCCTAAACCAGCACCTGTTGAGCTACGTGCTTGTTCACCTTGAACAAAAGGTTGGAAAAGACGTTGTCGGTCTTCTTGTGGAATACCGGGGCCGTCATCTTCGACTTGAAACCATGCATATTCTTCATTTTTTCCACTTGAAACACTTATCCAGCCATGGCCATAGCGAGTCGCATTTACAATCATATTGGCAAGTGCTCGTTTTACAGCGATAGGATTAGCCGTAATATTAATGGATTCAGGATGAAGATGATCTTCACTTATTTTGCCTGAGTTAGATTCAGCCGAAATGACTTCTTGTAATAGATTATTCATATCGCACAGTTCTAAAGACATCTCTTTACCTGTACGCATATAGTCTAGAAACTGGCCAATAATGGCATCGCAATCTTCAATATCTTTATTGATAGAGTCAGCAAGATAGCTATCTTCCGGGCTCATCATTTCAGTAGCAAGGCGAATACGAGTAAGTGGTGTACGCAAGTCATGACTGACACCAGCCATAACGAGTGTTCTATCATTATCTAATGAGCGAATGCCCGATGACATCTGATTAAATGCGCGAATGATTGATCGCATTTCAGAGGAGCCAGATTCAGGGATAGGCGGTGGAATAACCCCTTTACCGATACGACGTGCTGCATATTCTACTTCATTGAGTGGGCGATTTTGAAAACGGTTATAGAGCCAGAAAAAAGCGACAACGATAATAATAAAAATAATTGCTTGCCGATAAACCGGCAGTAAGAAATTTTGCCCTAATTCAGTGAGTGGAACGCGTATCCAAAGAGAGGGGGAAATATGTGTATTGACCCATAAAACAGGGTATTCCAGCGTGTTTTCAATCCAAATTTCAGTTTCTCCACCCAGATATTCAGACATCTGTTCACTTAAATCGTCATCGATTTTAGCCCAATAAAGTCCTTCCTCGAGAGCGGCCTCTTTATCAAAAAAAGAGATGCCTAATTCGCTATAGATTTTATTGCGCAAAGCTGGGGAGATTTTGAGTGGAGTGCCATCAACTAAAATAAGTTCTTCTGGCATTAATGTGCGTATTTCATACGCTAAAACTTTATTAAATTGCTGAAGGCTTGGCCCAACAATAAGGTGCTGCACAACGATATAACTGGCTATCAAACTAAAAAAAAGTAGCGAGATAACCAGAAATAACGAACGTGTCAGTTTATTGTGGGGGGAAAGCCTCAGCCTTCTCATTGAGCACTGGTTCCATCAGGAACAAAGACGTAACCAAGCCCCCAAACTGTTTGAATATAGCGAGGATGTGTTGGGTCCTCTTCAATCATTCGGCGTAAACGAGAAATTTGAACGTCGATTGAACGTTCCATAGCACTGTATTCGCGACCACGAGCAAGGCTCATTAGTTTGTCACGAGAAAGTGGCTCACGAGGGTGAGATACCAGTACTTTCAATACAGCAAATTCACCACTAGTCAGAGGCATATGCTCTTCTTCGTGGAACATTTCGCGTGTACCAAGGTTTAGCTTGAACTTACCAAAAGAAATAATGGCATTATCTTGTGAAGGAGCACCCGGTAATTCGTTCGCTTGACGGCGAAGTACTGCGCGAATGCGAGCCAGTAATTCTCTTGGATTAAATGGTTTTGAGATGTAATCATCAGCACCAATTTCAAGCCCAACTATTCTATCAACCTCTTCCCCTTTTGCTGTAACCATAATAATAGGAATAGGGTTGTTTTGGCTTCTTAAGCGACGGCAAATGGATAAGCCATCTTCGCCTGGAAGCATTAAGTCGAGTACGATAAGGTGGATAGATTCGCGAGTGAGCAGACGATCCATTTGATCAGCGTTTGCAGCAGTACGGATTTGAAAACCCTGCTCTGTCAAATAGCGCTCTAGTAGTGAACGTAGACGTAAATCATCATCCACGATTAGCACTTTATAACTTTCTTGCATTTTTTAAGCTCCCGAAGTGCAAATGCTTTTTGTTAGCGAATTCTATCATCGTTAAGAATATTAAACCAAAACCAAAGAATAAATGTTAATAATTTACAGATAAAACTTGTTCTTTGGTGATAGTAAAGGTAATAAATCTATTTATTTGTCTTATTCCGAATGATATTTGATAGATAATACGCAGTAATTAACTTCACCACCTGGTGTTTGCACACTAATTTCATCATCAACTTGTTTACCAATGAGTGCTCGGGCAACAGGAGAATCTATAGAAATCCACTGTTTTGCTGGATCAAACTCATCAGGCCCCACAAGTCTGAAAGTTTTGACATTTTCGTCATCATCTTCAAGCGTGACCCAAGCACCAAAATAAACTTTTCCTTCTTGGCGAGGATCGGGATCAACAATTTTTAGCTCATCAAGACGTTTTGATAAAAAGCGAACACGTCTGTCAATTTCACGTAATCGCTTCTTTCCATAAATATATTCAGCATTTTCTGAACGGTCACCTTGTGCCGCTGCTTCTGAAACTGATTGTGTGACACGAGGGCGTTCTTCTTTCCAAAGATATTTTAGCTCTTTGTCTAAGGCATACCAGCCATCACGAGTAATATAGTTACTTTTTGCCATTACGAATTAAAACTATCATCAACATTGAATTTCATAAAGATACTATAGCGTGAATGATAAATTAATCTGTTATTTTCCTCATAATTGTCGAGTCTAATCGGAAATTTGCCAAATTTTTTTAGTGTGGCGTGTGTATAATAGCCCTCTTTAAAATTATTCCTCTCGGTAGGTAAATATATTATGAATGAATCATTAAGCCGAATTATTGCAGAAGAGCTCAAGGTTAAGCCTCAGCAAGTCCTTTCGGCCATAACGTTACTGGATGAAGGGAATACGGTGCCATTTGTTGCCCGTTACCGTAAAGAGGTCACTGGTGGGTTAGATGATACGCAACTACGTCAGTTAGAAACTCGCCTTAGTTATTTACGAGAACTCAATGATCGTCGCCAAACCATTTTAAAATCAATTGAAGAACAAGGAAAATTAACACCTGAGTTACGTTCTTCAATTAATGAAACGCAAAGTAAAACAGAGCTTGAAGATCTTTATCTTCCTTATAAGCCTAAACGCCGTACTCGTGGACAAATTGCTATTGAAAATGGGTTAGAGCCCTTAGCAGATTTGTTGTGGAATGAGCCACAAAATAACCCAGAAGATGCAGCGACCGCTTATATCAACGCAGAAAAAGGTGTGAATGATACTAAAGCAGCTTTAGATGGCGCGCGTTATATTTTAATGGAGCGTTTTTCAGAAGATGCTGGGTTATTGGCGAAAGTTCGACAATATTTATGGAAAAATGCGCACCTTGTTTCAAAAGTTGTGGAAGGAAAAGAAGTCGAAGGAGCGAAGTTCAGTGATTATTTTGACAGTCATGAACCTATTGCCAATGTTCCCTCTCATCGTGCGTTAGCCATGTTTCGTGGTCGTAACGAAGGTATTTTACAATTATCGCTTAATCCTGATCCGCAATTTGAAGAAGCACCTAAAGAAAGTTATGGCGAACAACTGATCACAGAACATTTAGGATTACGCTTAAACAATCAGCCGGCAGATAGCTGGCGCAAAGCGGTTGTAAGCTGGACTTGGCGTATTAAAGTTTTAATGCATATTGAAACAGAATTAATGAGCCAATTACGAGAAAAAGCAGAAGAAGAAGCTATTAATGTTTTTGCTCGAAATCTAAATGATTTACTGATGGCAGCACCTGCGGGTATGCGAGCCACTATGGGACTTGATCCTGGTTTACGTACTGGTGTGAAAGTTGCTGTTGTAGATAGCACTGGTAAGTTAATTGCAACTGATACGATTTATCCACATACAGGCCAAGCTGATAAAGCGGCTGCGAGTGTCGCGGCGTTATGTATTAAGCATAATGTTGAGCTGGTGGCGATTGGCAATGGTACTGCTTCTCGTGAAACCGAACGTTTTTTTGCTGAAACTGTAAAACGTTACCCAGACGTCAAAGCACAAAAGGTCATTGTGAGCGAGGCGGGAGCGTCCGTATATTCTGCATCAGAGCTTGCTGCTAATGAGTTTCCTGATTTAGACGTGTCTATTCGTGGTGCGGTCTCTATTGCTCGCCGTTTACAAGATCCGTTGGCTGAACTTGTAAAAATTGATCCTAAATCCATTGGTGTTGGCCAATATCAGCATGATGTTAGCCAAACATTATTAGCTAGAAAACTTGATACTGTTGTTGAAGACTGTGTGAATGGTGTTGGTGTGGATTTAAATACCGCGTCAGTACCATTATTAACGCGAGTTGCGGGGCTTAGCCAATCTATCGCTCAAAATATTATTAATTGGCGTGATGAGAACGGTCGCTTTATTGATAGAAAACAGTTACTCAAAGTCGCCCGTTTAGGGCCAAAAGCCTTTGAGCAATGCGCAGGTTTTTTGCGTATTCGTGATGGTGAAAATCCGCTGGATGCGTCAACAGTTCACCCAGAAGCGTATCCAGTTGTTGAAAATATCCTGCAATCTACGCAACAAAAGATTGGCGATTTAATGGGAAATAGCGCTTTGATCTCACAGGTTGATGCAAGAGCGTTTATCACAGAGAAATTTGGTCTACCAACAGTTAATGACATCTTAAAAGAGTTAGCTAAACCAGGGCGAGACCCTCGTCCAGAGTTTAAAACGGCGACTTTTGCTGAAGGTGTGGAAACAATGAATGACTTAGTTAGTGGCATGATCCTTGAAGGAACCGTGACTAATGTGACTAATTTCGGTGCATTTGTTGATATCGGTGTACACCAAGATGGTTTGGTTCATATCTCCTCTTTAGCTGACCGATTTATTGAAGATCCACATACTGTGGTAAAAACAGGTGATATTGTTAAAGTCAAAGTTCTTGAAGTTGACTTGGCTCGTAAACGTATTGCATTAACTATGCGTTTAGATGAAGTTGCTGGTGATAGTGAAAATAGACAATCATCACCAAGTAATAATCACCCTAGAAATAATAAAGGGCAGAAGCCAGCTCGTAATAACCGCCAATCAACAAATAGTGGTAATAATGCGGGAAATAGTGCAATGGGTGACGCGTTAGCCGCTGCATTTGGAAAAAAACGCTAATAACACATTTAGGGTTATAGTGTTAATGAGCAAGGAGCTCTAACGTTGTTGAATGTGGTGTTATGGATATTGATGACACCACATTTTTTATTTTGCCTTATTCAGGCTGTTTTGTAATAACGAAATATTGATAAAGAAGAGTGCAGATTAAATTTACTCTCATTTATTTTTCATTTTTAATCGGTTTGGTTTTAATCTGACTTAAGCGATATTAAATAAAGTATCCTCTATTTCATCTCTATATTTATTTATTATGATTTTTATCATCCATCTTCTATTTTCTCCATCTCTGATTACCTTTATATTATAAATATGAGTTGATCGCCTTATGACCTTATTACTAATAAGGTTTTTAAGTGAGCTTCTATGAGCTAAAACTGAAAAATCATTGTTTTTGTTTATATCAACTCTCTATTAATTAATAGAATGAATATCTATAGGTTTATTTCACCTTTATTAGGTTATTAATATGAATTTAAATAAATTATCGCTTGGCTTGATTTTAATTTCTGCAACATTACTTGCAGGGTGTGCTTCAGAGTCTTCTCGCTCTTTAGATGTCGCTAAAGTCGCAACCTATAACACGACTTATACTGGGACAAAAAGCGCTATTTCAATTGGTAAGTTTGATAACCGTTCTAGTTATATGAATGGAATATTCTCTGATGGTGTTGATAGATTAGGAAATCAATCAAAAACCATTTTAATGACCCATTTACAACAGACAGGGCGTTTTAACGTGTTAGATCGCGCCAATATGTCTGAGTTAAAAGAAGAGGCGGGTATTAAAGGCCAAAGCCAGCAATTAAAAGGTGCAACCTATGTTATTACGGGTGATGTCACTGAATTTGGTCGTAAAGAAGTGGGTGATCGTCAATTATTTGGTATTTTAGGTCGCGGTAAAACCCAAGTTGCTTATGCCAAAGTGAATTTAAACGTTGTGAATGTAAACACATCAGAAGTGGTATTCTCATCTCAAGGTGCGGGTGAATATGAGCTTTCTAACCGTGAAATCATCGGGTTTGGTGGAACAGCAAGCTATGACTCAACACTTAATGGCAAAGTGCTTGATCTCGCTATTCGTGAAGCAGTTAATAATTTAGTAGCTGGTATTGAGAGCAATGCTTGGCAACCTTCGAAATAATGCTCATTTTATAAGGATATAACAATGTTAAAATCATTAATGAGCCTTGCTTTTGGTACGCTATTATTGACAGGGTGCGCAAGTGGCTCTAAACCGCTTTATAACTGGGATAGCTATCAACAAGTGGTTTATCAACATTATCAACAAAGTGAAAGTGACCCCCAAGCACAGATTGATGCATTAAAGAAAAGTATTGAACTCTCTCGTGCTAAATCATTGGGTATTCCACCGGGATTACATGCGCACTTAGGAATGTTATATGGTGCAACAGGCGCATTAGATTTAGCGATGGCTGAATTTAACGAGGAAAAAGCACTTTACCCTGAATCAGCAGAATTCATGGATCGCCTGATGAAAAACAAAGGAATGCAAAAATGAGTCGTTTATTTGCTTTAATGTGTTTTGCGTTTGCGTTGGTATTAACGGGCTGTGCTCAACCTGTCAAAACGGATTACACCGCCTTTAAACAAAGTAAGCCAAAAAGTATTTTAGTTTTAGTACCACAAAACCACACGACAGAGGTTGGTGCGGGGCATAGTTTTTTATCTCAAGTGACGTATCCTTTAGCAGAGGCGGGCTATTATGTTTTCCCGGTTGCGGTCGTTGAAGAGACATTTAAGCAAAATGGTCTATCAATGGCTGGAGATATTCACGCAGTAAGTCCGAATAAATTGCGTGAAATATTTGGTGCTGATGCGGTTTTATACTTAGATATCACTGAATTCGGCACGTCATACCAAGTTATTTCCAGTGATACACGAGTCACTGTTAGCGCTAAACTTGTTGATCTCCGTAATGGCGGTGTGTTGTGGAGCAGTTCTGCAACCGCATCAAGTACAGAGACAGAAAGTTCATCAAGTAGCTTAGTGGGAATGTTGGTTTCTGCTGTTGTGAATCAAATCGTTAATACCGTTTCAGATAAGAGTTACCAAATTGCAGGAATAACCAGTGTGCGGTTACTGTCTGCAGGTAAAGCAAATGGTATTTTATACGGACCTCGCTCACCTAATTATGGTAAAGAAGCAGAATGATTTAATGCTATAAATTAACCATAATAAAGAAAAAGGCTCTGTTTTATGTGATCACAATAAACAGAGCCTTTCTATTTGTTATTATCAAATAATAATAATTCTTATTAGCCATTAAAGAAATGCAGGTATTTTAATCAAAGAAATTAGATTAATAACAAAGAAAATAAATAGAGGGTCATTTTTATTGAAAAGAGAAACCATCCTTGGTTGCTAGTCCGTTTCCTTCCATGGTTAATAATCCATAATTCGGTATATAAAAGAGACTGATAAAATAAGAGAATAGTCAATTAGAATAAGATAAGGTATGGGGGATGCTATCTTTCCTTGTAATATAGCGACCTTTATTCTTTAAATGACTCTCAAATTTAAATCAAAACACGACTGAGTTGGATATTAATCAATGTTTTGTTCTAGGGTATGTAATATTATAATTTAGGTAAAGATATAATTATTACTATTATTATAATCATCGAATTACGAGAGAATAAAAAAATAATAAAATTAATATAACGAGATATTTAATTAATTTAAATCGTATTTTGAGTAATATATCGTTTTAAACTCTGGGTAAAAGTTGATAAGCGTTATTTTAAAATAATAAACTTTAACTAACATCTTGAATAAACTTAATTTATTTACTCATATCTTTAATGAGTAAGACTATTTTTGTGTAATGTGACTTATATCACATCTTGTGTTCGGGCAGGATAGCCTATCAATAAGAAGATAAGGGGATTTATACGATACCTTTTTTGATCATATTCAGTTCTCGATTTATTGGTTACACTATTCTTTCAGATATTCATAATGTCTGTTTGCTGGTATGAGATATCAGCGGTTCACTTTTGGAAGGTAGAGGCATGTCAGAACAAACAATTATTTGGGATCTTGACCTGATCCATAAGTATAACTATTCAGGTCCTCGCTATACATCATACCCAACAGCATTGGAATTTAATCAACAATATGGTGATGTTGATTTTATCAAAGCGACTCAACGTTATCCTGAGCGCCCTTTATCACTTTATATCCATATTCCTTTCTGCCATAAGCTGTGTTATTTCTGCGGTTGTAATAAAATTATTACACGGCATAAACATAAAGCAGATGAGTATCTTGATGTTTTAGAAAAAGAAATTATTAATAGAGCTCGTTATTTTAAAGACAGAAAAGTGACTCAAATGCATTGGGGCGGGGGTACGCCTACTTTTCTGGGTAAGCAACAAATTAGTCGATTGGTTTCGCTATTACGTCAGCATTTTCATTTTGTCGATAATGCAGAGCTTTCTATTGAAATTGACCCACGTGAGATTGAATTAGATGTTATCGATCATTTGCGTAATGAAGGCTTTAACCGCCTGAGTATGGGAGTGCAAGATTTTAATAAAGAAGTACAACAAAAAGTAAATCGAGAGCAAGATGAAGCGTTTATTTTTGCATTAGTAGAGCGTGCGCGTGAAGTGGGTTTTCACTCCACCAGTATTGATTTAATTTATGGCTTACCTAAGCAAACCAAAGAGAGTTTTTCCTTTACATTAAAACGTGTCATTGAATTATCGCCAGATAGATTAAGTGTATTTAATTATGCTCATTTACCTAATTTATTTGCGGCTCAACGTAAAATTAAAGATGAAGACCTCCCTTTAGCGGAAGAAAAATTAGAAATATTACAAGAAACCATTTCTACACTGACGACAAACGGCTATCAATTTATTGGAATGGATCATTTTGCTAAGCCTGATGATGAATTAGCAGTAGCTCAGCGCAAAGGTATTTTACATCGTAATTTCCAAGGATATACCACTCATGAAGAGTGTGATTTATTAGGTATGGGTGTTTCTGCAATTAGTATGTTAGGAGATAACTATGCGCAAAATGAGAAGGTATTGAAAGAGTATTATACGCGTGTAAATAGTGAAGGTAATGCACTATGGCGAGGCTTATCACTGACTAATGATGATTGTATTCGCCGTGATGTAATTAAAACCTTAATTTGTAATTTTAATCTGCATTTTTCTGATATTGAAAAAATGCACGATATTGCCTTCCATGACTATTTTAAAGAAGATTTAGAATTACTTGTGCCAATGAAAGATGATGGCTTAATTGAAATAACAGCAGACGGCATTCAAGTAACACCAAGAGGACGTTTGCTTATTCGTAATATCTGTATGTGTTTTGATACCTATTTGCGAAATCAAATGCGCCAACGTCAATTCTCTCGTGTTATTTAAATAAAGAGGGGTAGAGGACTAATATTCGTCTATCCCTAATTCTTTTAATTTTCGGGTTAATGTATTTCTTCCCCAACCTAATAATCGTGCAGCATCTTGTTTATGGCCTTGTGTATAGGCTAAAGCACTGAGTAAAAGTGTCCGTTCAAACTGAGGTAATGCATTCGTTAGGATATTGTCTTTTCCTTCAGCTAATGCTTCGTCTGCCCATAATGAAAGATGTTGTGACCAATGTTGAGATGAAGCAATTCGACTGATATTTTTTGCTTTCTCATCGAGTTGGCGAATTTCTTGCGGTAAGTCTTGAGGCATAATTTCTTGGCTTGCGGTCATTACCGTTAGCCAGCGACATACATTCTCTAATTGTCTTACGTTACCGGACCAGTTGTATTCCATCATTATTTGTAAACTTTGTTGATGGAGTACTTTCGCTTCCACACCAAGCTCTTTTGCTGTTTTTTGCAAAAAGTAACGTGCTAAGTTTGGAATATCTTCTGTTCTATCTCGTAGTGGCGGTAATTGAATGCGAATAACATTGAGGCGATGATAGAGATCTTCACGAAAATCACCAGCCTGAACGCGTTTTTCTAAGTCTTGATGTGTAGCGGCAATAATACGTACATCAACTTTTACAGGGGCATAGCCACCTACTCGATAAAATTGTCCTTCAGCAAGCACTCGTAGTAACCGTGTTTGAATATCAAGAGGCATATCGCCAATTTCATCAAGAAAAAGAGACCCGCCATTTGCTTGTTCAAATCGTCCTTGGCGTACTTGAGAAGCACCGGTAAATGCCCCTTTTTCATGACCAAAAAGTTCTGATTCAATTAAATCTTTAGGAATAGCCGCCATATTGAGAGCAATAAAGGGAGAGGAAGCTCTTGGGCTGTGGCGATGTAATGCATGCGCGACTAGCTCTTTTCCTGTGCCCGATTCCCCATTAATCAGCACACTGATTGAGGAACGAGAAAGTCGCCCAATAATACGATAAACCTCCTGCATTGCAGGCGCTTCACCAATCATATCAGAAACAGATTGCAGAGTAGTTCCAGTCGTATTGGGCTGTTTTTGCTCGCGATAATGCGTAATTGCACGATCAATTAATGCCAATGTTTCGTCGATATCGAATGGCTTTGGTAAGTAATCAAAAGCTCCTTGTTGATAGGCATTAACAGCAGCATCGAGATCAGAATGTGCCGTCATGATAATAACGGGCAGAGTGGGATATTGTTCTTTAATTATTTTTAAAAGAGATAAACCATCAATATCAGGCATACGAATGTCTGATAACAACACATCAGGTATTTCTGTATTGAGTGCATTAAGCACATCATTCGCATGTTCAAAGGCTTTACAAGACATGCCTTCACGAGAAATGGCACGTTCAAGTACCCAGCGAATAGAGCTGTCATCATCAACAACCCATACATTTCCTTTTTGCATTGGTTATCTCCTACTTAATTGGTAAATAAATAGAAAATTCAGTATTTCCGGGCCAACTGGTAAATTCAATTTTACCTGCATGCTGATCCACTAAATTACGTGCAATTGATAATCCCAATCCATTTCCTCCTTCTCTACCGCTTACCATGGGATAAAAAAGTGTGTCTTGTAGATGAGGAGGAATACCATCACCAGTATCAATTACATCTATACGGGCAACAAGGCGATGACGTTCACCATGGAGTGTGACTTGAAAAGCAGTACGGGTACGCAAAATAATCGTCCCTCCTGTTTTTTCAACAGCTTGTAAAGCATTGCGTGTAATATTTAGGAGTACTTGTTCTATTTGATCTGGGTAATGTGATAACTCAGGCAAACTAGGATCGTAATCTTTTAACAAGGTGACATTTTCAGGGCATTCGAGAGAAATAAGTTGGGCCACACGCTCAACAACATGATGAATACTCTGATATGTTTTTGTTCCCGGGTGTTGGGGGCCGAGTAGTCTGTCCACCAGCACACGAAGGCGATCAGCTTGTTCAATAATGACTTGCGTATATTCTGTTAAGGCAGGATCGGGTAATGATTTTGCCAGCAATTGTGCAGCACCTCTTAACCCACCTAACGGATTTTTAATTTCATGTGCCAGCCCCCTAACCAATTCCCTCGCTGCCATCTGCTGTGCTTGTTGTATCTGCTCTTGGCTTAACCGGCGTTGACTATCCATAGGCGCCAGTTCCAGCAAAATGTGTTGCTCGGAAATAGGTTGGGCACTGAGCGACATTGTATGTGATTGGTTATTAACAACCAATATCACTTCATTGTCGGTAAAGCTTTGTCCACTCGCTAATGTTTCACGCATTAAATCAGCATCAAAAGAGTAATAACTGAATAAGGCGGTAAAAGGTGTTTCAAATAATTTTCGGCGACTTTGTGCTAAAACCTGTAACGCAGAATGATTCGCATAACAAATAATAAACTCTTTGTTGATAACCAATACTGAGTGTATCAATGAGTCCAAAATTAATGTGTTATCAGGTAAGTCTGCCGTTTCCATATTAAATACCTCGTTGCACCATTTTAGTGCATCTTACCTTTATTGCATTAATGAGCCAATGCGTAAGTGAATAGACGGACTCCTTAAGTGGGAGAAAAGTGCCCATCCGAAGATGGGCAAAATAGCTTCACGGCAAAAAAAACAGTTTTACATCTTGGCTTAAGTTTTTATCAGTAAAATTTAACTTAAGCGCTGTAATACATTTCAAATTCAAGAGGATGTGGAGCCATACGTACACGTTGAACATCTCCACGTAATAATTCTAAATAAGCATCAATAGCATCGTCAGTAAAGACGCCACCGCGGGTTAAGAATTCACGATCGGCATTTAGTGTATTTAATGCTTCCTCTAATGAACCTGCGACAGTTGGGATCTCTTTTGCTTCTTCTGGCGGTAAATCGTAGAGGTTTTTATCCATAGCATCACCAGGGTGAATTTTATTGATAATGCCATCAAGACCAGCCATTAACTGAGCGGCAAACGCAAGATAAGGGTTTGCTAATGGATCAGGGAAGCGAACTTCAATACGGCGTGCTTTCATGCTGGCAACCACTGGAATACGAATTGATGCCGAACGGTTACGTGCGGAGTAAGCCAACATAACAGGGGCTTCAAAACCTGGAACTAAACGTTTATAAGAGTTAGTTGTTGGGTTAGTAAATGCATTTAGCGCACGAGCGTGTTTGATAATACCGCCGATGTAATACAGCGCCATTTCAGATAATCCGCCGTATTTGTCGCCTGCGAATAGGTTTACACCGTTTTTAGACAGAGACATATGGCAGTGCATGCCTGAGCCATTATCACCTACTAGCGGTTTTGGCATAAAGGTCGCTGTTTTACCAAATACATGAGCTACATTTTGTACCACGTATTTATAAATTTGGGTTTCATCTGCTTTTTTGGTCATGGTATTGAAGCGAGTCGCCACTTCGTTTTGACCTGCTGTTGCCACTTCATGATGGTGTGCTTCAACCACTAAGCCCATTTCTTCCATAATGTTACACATGGTAGAACGAATATCTTGTGATGAATCAACAGGTGGCAGTGGGAAATAGCCACCTTTAACCATAGGGCGGTGCCCTTTGTTACCGTCTTCATATTTAGTGTTGGTGTTCCAAGCCGCTTCAATATCATTAATAGCGTAAGAAGCGCCTGAAATATCGTTTTTAAAACGAATATCATCAAACAAGAAGAATTCTGGTTCTGGCCCAAACAGTACTGTGTCTGCAATACCACTTGATTTTAAATAATCTTCAGCACGTTTTGAAATAGAGCGTGGATCGCGATCATAACCTTTCATTGTGCCTGGTTCTAGCACATCACAACGAATAATCAGGGTTGGGTCTTGAAAAAATGGGTCTAGCATTGCGGTTGTTGCATCTGGCATCAGCACCATGTCTGATTCGTTAATGCCTTTCCAGCCACCAATAGAGGAACCATCGAACATTTTTCCTTCTTCAAAGAAATCATCGTTAACCTGATGAGCCGGAATAGTAAGATGTTGTTCTTTACCGCGGGTATCAGTGAAACGTAAGTCAATATATCTAACTTTATGTTCTTCAATCATGGATAACACATGTTCAAGGGACATAGAAACTCTCCTGGCGAATGGTTTTATTGAGTGCAGTGGCCTTACACATTTTTCGGTGAATTTTTTGCTCACCTAAATTCTATTGCGAAAAGCATGCCAACTTATCTAAAAAGGGATATATACTGTATTGATGAAGTTTAGTGTAGAATATCTCCTGTGATTTTTTAATTATTGCACAAAGTTGGTGCAAATTAAGCCTAATTAGTTGCACTATTTTGGTGCAATCGAACGGATGCTACTAAATTCTGAGGCGTGAAAAGGATCACAATTCAATTAATTGCATATTGTTAAGCAATCATTATTGTGATCTTGTTTAGTCTCTCGTCTAAAGCGTGTACAATACTGCGCTTATTTCTACAATGCCTGAGGCAAATTTTGTGATCGAAAACTTGCGTAATATCGCCATCATCGCCCACGTTGACCATGGTAAAACAACTATCGTCGATAAATTACTACAGCAATCTGGTACGTTCGGTGAGCGTGAAACCGTTGCTGAGCGCGTGATGGACTCAAATGATCTCGAAAGAGAGCGCGGAATTACTATTCTTGCGAAAAATACAGCGATTAAATGGAATGACTATCGTATCAATATCGTAGATACCCCAGGACACGCCGACTTCGGTGGTGAGGTAGAACGCGTTATGTCTATGGTAGACTGCGTTCTATTGCTGGTTGACGCGATGGATGGCCCAATGCCACAAACTCGTTTTGTGACACAAAAAGCATTTGCTAACAACTTAAAACCTATTGTTGTTATCAATAAAGTTGACCGCCCTGGTGCGCGTCCAGACTGGGTTGTTGATCAGGTATTTGACCTGTTCGTAAACTTAGGTGCAACTGACGAACAACTTGATTTCCCAATTATCTATGCATCTGCATTAAACGGTATTGCGGGAACAGATTACAATGACATGGCTGAAGATATGACTCCGTTATATGAAGCTATTGTCAAATATGTAGAGCCACCAAAAGTGGATCTGGAAGGTACATTCCAGATGCAAATTTCTCAGTTGGACTACAACAACTACATGGGTGTTATCGGTATCGGTCGTATTAAGCGTGGTAAAGTTAAACCTAACCAACAAGTGACTATCATCGATAGTGAAGGTAATACCCGTAACGGTAAAGTCGGTAAAGTTTTAGGCCATTTAGGCTTAGAGCGTATCGAAGTTGATGTTGCTGAAGCTGGCGATATCATCGCAATCACTGGTTTAGGTGAACTGAATATCTCTGATACGATTTGTGAAGTGGGTGCTGTTGAAGCGCTACCTGCATTAGCCGTTGATGAACCAACTGTTAGCATGTATTTCTGTGTTAATACTTCACCATTCTGTGGTCGTGAAGGTAAATTCGTGACTTCTCGTCAGATTTTAGATCGTCTGAAAAAAGAGTTAGTCCATAACGTTGCATTACGTGTAGAAGAAACTGAAGATCCAGATGCATTCCGTGTATCAGGTCGTGGTGAGCTTCACCTGTCAGTTCTGATTGAAAATATGCGTCGTGAAGGTTACGAATTAGGTGTATCTCGTCCTAAAGTTATCTTCCGTGATATTGACGGTCGTAAACAAGAGCCTTTCGAACAAGTTACTATCGATATTGAAGAGCAACACCAAGGTGATGTGATGCAAGCGATGGGTGAGCGTAAAGGCGAAATGCGTGATATGCAACCAGATGGTAAAGGACGTGTACGTTTAGACTACATTATCCCTAGCCGTGGTCTGATTGGTTTCCGTACTGAATTTATGACCATGACATCAGGTACTGGTTTACTGTATGCAACATTCAGTCATTATGATGATGTTCGTCCAGGTGAAATCGGTCGCCGTAATAACGGTGTTATGATCTCTAATGGCCAAGGTAAAGCCGTTGCTTACGCCCTGTATAGCTTACAAGACCGCGGTAAATTATTCGTTACTCATGGTGCAGAAGTGTATGAAGGCCAAGTAATTGGTATTCATACTCGCTCTAATGACTTAACAGTAAACTGCTTAACAGGTAAAAAGCTAACTAACATGCGTGCTTCTGGTACAGATGAGGCGACAACGCTGACTCCACACCTGAAACAAACATTAGAACAAGCATTAGAATTTATTGATGACGATGAGTTAGTTGAAGTTACTCCGCAGTCTATTCGTCTGCGTAAGCGTTATCTGTCAGAAAATGATCGTCGCCGCGCTTATCGTAGCAAAGACTAATTCGTTATTCTGATAACATAATTCTTAGGGCGCGTTTAGCGCCCTGAGTTTGTACTCGGCATACTTCACGTTACAGTGGCGTTGACTATGCTCAGTTAGTCGAGACATAGCTTATCTATTCTATGTTCTCCGGCTATCTTCATTTATCGCCTGCCTGTAACTCAAATTATGTAGAGTAGATGTTGCTATAAGACGAATGCGGTGGAAACTAATCCCCACCGCATAAGTTCTCTCTTTTTCCCTGCCTTTTCTTATTTTTTATCCCTTGTCTGCATTTACAACTTAATCGTTGTACTAGTCACCAATACTATTTCGAAGCACAGATGAAAGCAGTCTCATTTTTCCTCTATCCCAATCCTTTTTTATGTTTTACAAAAAAATTAAGTGTGATTATTGTACTTTTTTAGCGTTTAAGCCTGTTCAGTAAAGCGATTTATGATTAAAGTAAAATGAGTTTTCTATTATGGAGAGGATTTATGCTTTATATCTTTGATATGGGTAATGTGATTATTGATATCGATTTTAACCGGGTATTCGCAGTATGGAGTAAACTCAGTGGTGTTCCATTAGCGAACATAAAAAAGAACTTCACCACAGGAGAGATCTTTAAATTACACGAACGCGGCAATATTACAGACATCGAATTTGCAGAAGAAATCAGCTCAGAATTAGGGATGAGCCTAAGCTTTGAGCAATTTGCTGAAGGCTGGCAAGCTATTTTTATCGCAGTTCGCCCCGAAGTTATTGATATAATGAATAAATTAAGAGAGCAAGGACATCGGGTTGTTGTGTTATCGAATACTAATCGCTTACACCAAGATTATTGGCCTGAGCATTATCCTGAAATTGCGGCTTCTGCAGATTTCCTCTATCTATCTCAAGATATTGGAATGAGAAAGCCAGATCCTGAAATCTATAAATATGTTTTACAGTCTGAAGACATTGAAGCACAAGATGCCGTTTTCTTTGATGATATAAAAGCAAATGTTGATGCAGCAATTGCAGTAGGCATGAAAGGTGTACATGTTATTGATAAACACACAGTCATTGACTATTTCAAAGATTACGATTTTACTCTCCCAGTAGAAGAATAATGCTATCTTAAGGATAACAATAGATTGAATTTGTTATCCTTTTTTATTGATTTATTTTGGAGAGAGCATGATTGCGTTAATTCAACGAGTGACACAGGCAAACGTGGATATTGCTGGTGAAACAGTCGGCGCTATTAATCAGGGATTATTGGTTTTATTAGGTGTAGAGAAAGACGACAACGAACAGAAAGCCAAAAGACTATGTGAAAAAGTATGTGGTTATCGCATCTTTAGTGATGAAAATGACAAAATGAACCTAAATGTGCAACAAGCTGGTGGTAGTTTATTAGTTGTCTCTCAATTCACACTTGCCGCGGAAACACAAAAAGGTATGCGTCCAGGATTTTCAAATGGTGCGCCCCCAGAATTAGCGAAAAATCTCTATCACTACTTTATTGAACAATGTCAGCTACAAGGTTTAGAAACGCAAACAGGCCAATTTGCCGCAGATATGCAAATCACACTGACTAATGATGGCCCAGTCACCTTTTGGTTGCAGGTATAACGTCGAACGCACAGTCGTGTTAAAAGGAGCTCAGATATGTACCATTTACGGACACCAAAGACAGAGGCGGAATTTGATGCCTATTATGCTTTTCGTTGGGAAATGCTTCGTAAACCTCTACATCAACCTGAAGGCTCTGAAAAAGACGGTTATGACACCTTTGCTCATCACCAAATGGTTGTTGATGAAATAGGGCAACCCGTTGCAATTGGGCGACTTTATATTAATGCGGATAACGAAGGGGCTATCCGCTTTATGGCAGTACGCACTGATGCGCAAGGTAAAGGCTTAGGTACTCTTGTTGCTATGGCTTTAGAGTCATTGGCTCGCCAAGAAGGTATAAAACGGATCGTGTGTAGTGCAAGAGAAGAGTCTGTAAGCTTCTTTGAAAAATTGGGTTATGAAAATTGTGGCTTAGTTACAGGTCCACAAACGACACCCATAAAGCATTTCTTTATGAAAAAAAGTATTGAGTCCTTAGATGATATTCTTCATCGGCCTGATTGGTGTGCTGAATTACAAAAACAATGGCATCAACATATCCCATTAAGTGAAAAAATGGGGTTGCGCATTACTCAATACACTGGCACTCGTTTTTATACCACTATTCCTGAAGCAGGAAATCAAAACCCCCATCACACCATTTTTGCTGGTAGCCAATTTTCACTTGCCACCTTAACAGGTTGGGGATTGATTTGGTTATTAATGCAAGAGCATAAATTACAAGGTGATATTGTGTTGGTGGATGCCCATATTCGTTATCGAAAACCTGTTTCTGGGCGTCCTGCAGCCGTTGCTGATATGGAAAATCTAAGTGGTGATTTAGGGCGATTAGCTAAAGGGAGCAAGGCACGCATCAAGTTAGATGTCGATATTTGTGGTGATGAAGGGGTTGGTGCTGTTTTTAGTGGTACTTATATTGTTTTACCTGCACAAAATAAGCAATGTTAGGTGATTGAGGTTAATTGATTGAATTTAATTGTTTTTTATCTTTTTTGCGTTAAGGCGTGTGGATAATTAATCTATACTTTAATGCTTATCTTATTAGGTTTGCCACAAAAATTCGTCCTTTAAGGCAAGGAGAATGCCAAAGTGTTTCTATCGCGATCCAATTGATGTATATTTCGCAGTTTACGGAGGGAAGCATGGACACCAATTTATCTACTCGTCTTAATAAATATATCAGTGAAAGCGGGATCTGCTCACGTCGTGAGGCTGACCGTTATATTGAGCAAGGATTTGTCCTTATTAATGGCAAACGCGCCGGTATTGGCGACCAAGTATTTGCTGGTGATGAAGTCAAAGTTAATGGTCGATTGATTGAAGCACAGGATAATTCTGAGTTGGTGCTGATTGCGCTGAATAAACCTGTGGGTATTGTCAGTACCACAGATGATGGCGAAAAAGATAATATTGTTGATTATGTTAACCACAGTACCCGTATTTTCCCAATTGGGCGTTTAGATAAAGATTCACAGGGATTGATTTTCCTAACTAACCACGGTGATTTAGTCAATAAAATCTTACGTGCAGGTAACGATCACGAAAAAGAGTACCTTGTGACAGTGAATAAACCGATCACTGATGAGTTTATTCATGGAATGGGCGCAGGCGTTCCTATCATGGGACAAAAAACCAAGAAATGTAAGGTCAAGAAAGAAGCGCCAATGGTGTTTCGTATTACCTTAGTTCAAGGATTAAATCGCCAAATTCGTCGTATGTGTGAATATTTTGGTTATGAAGTCACTAAGCTTGAACGTGTTCGTATTATGAATGTGAGTTTATCGGGATTGCCTGTTGGTGAATGGCGTGATCTGACCGATGATGAACTGATTACCTTATTTGAAGCGATTGAAAAATCAACGTCTGAAGTGCCACCAAAAGCAAAACAAAGTAAACCTAAAAAACAAATCAGTAGTAATGCAAAAGCCTTGGGTATTCATATTCCTCAAACAAAAACCAAAGAAACGGAAAATAACTCTCGTAAGCGCTTTGTTCAGCCGGGTCGAAAAAAGAAAAAACGCTAATATCATCTCTGTAAATACGATAAAAACAAAAAAACACCTGGAAGGGTGTTTTTTGTTTGTTCTATTTAGGTATTAATAAAATTAGTCTAAATTCAACTCATCTAATTTGTTTTGACGACGTTCAAGCACAATCGCGGCAAGTTCGGCATCCATAACCCGTTCAATTAAGGCGTCATAGTCTTCTTTAGATAGGCAATAGAACAACGGAGTTTTGTTGTCATCACACACAAGCAGTGTGCTGTTATCTTCAAGTGCAGTTAAAGGAGATTGTTGAAACGTGTTTAAAGATATTTTTTCAGGGGAAAAATCTTCGTCAGACATGAAAACTCCACAATAAAGAAAAGGGCAATAGCGCATTGTAACGCTTTTTATTAAGGGAGCAATCCGTGCTCCTGCGAAAGATCAATATTATAGGTGATTAATTATTTCGCCATTTTGTATTTCTGAATTGAGTATTTGTTGCTCACCTTTACTTCCAGTTAATGTGCCATTGAGTGTTGATATCACTGGAATTGCACGTAAATTACCTTTCAGTTTTAGTGTAAATTGGCCTATTTCATCAGAGTAGGTTGTTTTTAAACCTAATGTATAAGGCGTTGATAAAGGCACATTGAGTCCATTAGCAATGAGTGAGAACTGACGTTGTTGGTTAGATTGCACTAAACCTGCTGAGCCTCGCACAATACCATCACCAATAAAGGCCGAATATTGCTCAATAATTGCATTATCTTGCTGAGTGACAATATTTAGATCAGGGCGACGTAATTCAATTCTATTTAATGTTCCACTATCTGCATTTAATATAGCTGAACCTTGCCATAATCCCCATTCACCTTCTTTTGCAATAATTAAATTTTGTAGTTTTCCTGTTAATCCTGTGAATTGGAAAGGAAACTCTGGTGTGATATCAATTAAAATTGATTGGTTTATGGATAACTGTTCGATAGTAATATTTTGAATATCACTGCTGTTATTAATAGGCTTAGCTAAAAAAGCGAGCCAATCTTCAGGGAGTGTGTATAAAAGGCCTGAAAGTGTCGCTTCATGAATAGAAATAGTTTTCGAGTCTTTATTCCAATTCCCCGCAAGTTTAATTAAGCCTTTTTCATAACGTAAACTAAGATTATCAATATTGAGTTGATTGTTTTGCTGATTCAGTTTTGCGATAAGATCAGTGAAATGTTCATCTTGGAAAACAACGTCATTTGCGTTGAGTTCACCCGTTGTGAATGTTAGATTTTTATCCCAATCAAACTGAGAAAATTGACCATCAAAACCACTTATTGCCCATTGCTTTCCTTCAGCCGTAAAATCAACAATATTAAGTGCTCTTATGCTAATGCGTGGGTATTTAGAGATTGATTGTATTAAATCACTGAAGGTTTGAGAGGATTGCCAACGTAAGCCATTCATATAAACTTCATCAAACTTCCATTGATTATTTTGATACTGACCACTTAATGAGAGTGAGCCATTAAGTAAACGCGTTCCTAGTTTTTCTATTTGAATATTATTTGGTTGATATTGACCAGAAATAATGAAATTACTGAATTCATTATTATTTATCGTGCCATTAGCAATGGAAAATTGAAAATGGCCTGCACCAATAAAATCTTCCGATGTAGGTGCCCAAGGTGTAATTCCCCCCGTCACTTTTTTCGCTTCGAAAGAAAAATCTGCATTGGTGCTGTTTAAAATCATATTTTTAAATTGCAGAATATCAGCACTTAACGGTATTGATGGAGCCTTATTAGTAAATTCAATATTGCCATTTTCTAATGTGATTTTTTGCAGGTGAGAAGGGGCGGTAAAAAATTGCCAATTAAGTCTAATCTGTGCTGATTTTGCGAATACAGTTGTTTTGTCTTGCTTAGGGTTAACAGAGAGATCATGAACAATAACTTGTTCGGGTTGCATAAGGTCATGTTCAATACCTGAGAAGCGAATATCGTAATCAGTATATTGTGTTAGCCATTCACTTGTTTTTTGCGCTCCCCACTGAGTTTGAATAAAAGCGTAAATTATGATAATAAATAAAATAACGATAAGTATCAGAGATACCATACTTTTCATCAGCCAGCGCATTGCCCTTCTCCTGTTTTAGACTCCATCAAAACATTATACAGTTATGCCTGAAAATTGGGTGATGCTCAAGTATTGATCGGTTAAATCAAAGTGTTTAGAGTGGTTGATTAGTAATAGTCTTGATCATTTCTTTTAGACTGTCAGATTGTGGTTGTTTTACGTCTAAATAAGGCTGTACCTCTGCTAGTATTTCTTTAATTAATTGATATTGTTGTAGCTCTTTGGTGTTTAAATTTTCTTTATCTAATTTTAATTTATTTGCGTAATTAATTAACTGAGTAATTAGTGCATTAGGTTCAATTTTGCCTGAGTGATAAAGATCATAGAAATTAGGTAATATATGAGCTTGTATTGGTAAATATTCAAAAGTATAAGTCAGATAGTCTGCCTTATCCTTTTGTTCAGAACAATTAAGATTAGGGTTTTTTAAAAAGGTATTTAAATCTTTTTTAATATGCTCTAAATTGAAATCAGCAACAGATTTATTTCCTAAATAAGCAAATTGATGGTCACTGTTAAATGATGACAAAATATAATATTTGAGGTAACTGAAAAATTGTTTGACAGTTTTTATCTGAATATTTGTTGATGAATGATTTCTTAAGTATTCAAGAGACGGACTTTTATCAAGTTTCAGTGGTGTTGGCATTTTATTTTCCTTTTAACTTCAGTAAAAAGATAAAGAGTAATTACCGTAGTGAAAAGTAAAATACTTGCATAAAAACATCATTGATTTGAATGTGAAAAATAAAGCGCTATTTCTTAATAAAAGAAATAACGCAGTGTTTTTTTGACAGAGTCAATTTTGATTATTTCTCTGGTGGAAAAATCAAATTTAAAATAATTGCCGTTAATCCCCCAGCAGCAATACCTGATGATAGCAATGTTTTTAGCCAATCAGGGGCAAATTGTAATATTTGAGGTTGTTGGGAAACCCCTAACCCTACCGCAAGTGAAATAGCAAGGATCATAATAGCTCGGCGGTTTAATGCCTCTTTAGACACAATACGTACACCGGACGCAGCTATCGTACCGAACATCACTAATGTGGCTCCGCCTAATACAGGCTCAGGAATTCGTTGCACAAATTCTGCAACAAAAGGAAATAAACCCAAAACAACCAACATGGCGGCAACAACATAGCCCACATAACGACTGGCAACACCCGTTAATTGAATAACACCGTTATTTTGACCAAAACAAGAGTTTGGGAATGTATTGAAAAATGCTGAAACCATGGAGTTAATTCCATTAGCTAATACGCCCCCTTTAATGCGCTTCATATACAAAGGACCACTGACGGGTTGCTCTGAAACATCAGACGTTGCTGTGATATCACCAATGGTTTCTAGCGAAGTGATCATAAACACGAGCATTAAGGGAATAAGCAGATGCCAATCAAATGATAGCCCATAATAAAACGGTTCAGGAATAGTCATCATTGGTGTTTCTTGATGCTCTACTGGTGTTGGCAACATATCCAGTGCCCAAGCAAGAATATAACCCACAGCCATAGCTATGACTAAAGAGGCAACACGTAAATAAGGATTTTTTTGTCGATTCAGTAAAATAATAACAATGAGAACCGAGCCGGCTAGTAATAAGTTCTGTGGCGAACCAAAAGTATTATTTTCAATAGCTGCATAGCCGCCACCAATAGAGGTTAACCCCACTTGGATTAACGAAAGACCAATAATCATCACGACTACACCAGATACTAAAGGCGTTATGATACGTCTTGCCAAGTGAAGTACGCGTGAAAGGACGATTTCTGTTAACGAGGCGACCATTAAAGTTCCAAAAAGGGCGGCCATCATTGTTGGGATATCAGCCCCTCCATTTTTAAGTGCTAATCCCCCCATAATTAAAGGTGCAACAAAGTTAAAGCTAGTTCCTTGAATCGATAATAATCCTGAACCAATTGGCCCCCATGCCCGAATTTGAATAAGTGAGGCAATACCTGATGCAAATAAAGACATGCTGATAATACGTTGGGTATCGTGTGCAGGTAATCCTAAGGCTTGGCAAATTAAAATTGCAGGAGTAATAACCGCGACAAACATAGCTAAAAGGTGCTGACATGCAGCAAAAAGCGTTTGAGCTAATGGCGGCTTTTCTTCTAAAGCAAAAAGAAGTTCGCTATTTTTTTTAACTGAAACATCACTATCTTTAGGCAATTTTTGATTTTCTGAAGTAACCATGGTGTGAATTTCTTATTCGACAAAAACGGTATTTTAATGATCTGCGCCACAAAAGCAATCGTTTGCGTGAAAATGATGTTATCAAAATGCATAAGAGGCGCTCACATTTTTATATGTTTTAACTTGTGTTTGTCGCCATTTTTTTTTCTAATCGGGGATACCTGCTTTTGGCGTTGTTTATGGATGAACTTAGCGTCGTAGTATTTTTATATAAAATTAACAAATAAGACGGGGTACATAAATGTATCATCTTGATGTTTATGGCACGCTGGTTGCGGCCACTTTGGTTCTCTTGATCGGACGTAAGTTAGTGAAATCTGTTCCTTTTTTAGAACGGTATACGATCCCAGAACCTGTTGCAGGTGGGCTACTTGTTGCAGTTCTTTTATTAGCATTTAAATCTTTTATGGATTGGGAAGTGAGTTTTGACCTCTCGCTTAAAGATCCATTAATGCTAGCCTTCTTTGCAACGATCGGTTTAAACGCGAACCTCGCGAGCTTAAAAGCGGGAGGAAAAGCACTTTTTATTTTCATCTTTGTTGTGGTTGGGTTGTTGCTAGTGCAAAACACAGTCGGTATTGCATTGGCGAAAATGTTAGGCCTTGATCCTTTAATGGGATTACTTGCAGGCTCGATTACATTATCGGGTGGTCATGGTACGGGGGCGGCTTGGGGTAAAACGTTCGTTGAAAGTTATGGTTTCATGAGTGCGTCTGAAGTCGCAATGGCGTGTGCAACCTTTGGTCTGGTTTTAGGTGGATTGATTGGTGGCCCAGTTGCGCGTTACTTAATCAAAAATATTCCAACACCAGGACTTGGTACTGACGATCATGAAATGCCAACGGCGTTTGAGAAACCCACCACAGGTAGGATGATTACTTCAATGGTATTGTTAGAAACTATTGCGATGATCTCTATCTGTTTAATGGCGGGCACATTCCTTTCTCAATTATTAGAAGGCACTGCATTCTCATTGCCAACCTTTGTATGTGTCCTATTTATTGGTGTTATTTTAAGTAATAGCCTCTCAATGCTTGGTTTCTATCGTGTTTTTGATAGAGCGGTATCAGTTTTAGGTAACGTGAGTTTATCGTTATTTTTAGCGATGGCATTAATGAGCCTGAAATTATGGGAACTGGCCTCACTGGCGATCCCAATGCTGGTTATTCTAGGTGTTCAGGCGGGTGTTATGGCGTTGTACGCTATTTTTGTGACATTCCGTGTGATGGGTAAAAACTACGATGCGGCGATTTTGGCAGCGGGTCACTGTGGTTTTGGTTTAGGAGCAACGCCAACGGCGATTGCTAATATGCAAGCCGTTACGGATCGTTTTGGTCCTTCTCATCTTGCGTTCTTAGTTGTGCCAATGGTAGGGGCATTCTTTATTGATATTGTGAATGCGATAGTGATTAAACTGTATCTACTGCTACCATTCTTTACGCCTATAGCGGGATAGTTTTACTGTTGTAACTTGAGAAATATCTCTGTATTAAATCGCACCCCAACGTTGTTTTTCAGCATTGGGGTGTTTTTTATGGCGTGTTCTATTTTAATATCACGCCAAACCGCATTTAACGACATACTAAGGCGATGCAAAGAGTGATCTTATGCTTGGCTATATTGTGTCTTAGCAGGTAACCAGCGTTCGATTAAGGCTTGAGAATGCTTAGGGTAGTGTTGATGTAAGTAACGAGCAATACGTTGTACTTCAGGAATGAGCCCTTGGTCGCGTAATAAATCAGCCACTTTAAATTGCGCATTACCTGTTTGTTTGGTACCTAAAAGTTCGCCTGGGCCACGAATTTCGAGATCTTTTTGGGCAATGACAAAGCCATCATTGCTATCTCTTAATACTTGTAATCGTAAACGTGCAGTTTGCGTCAGTGGTGTTTTATAAAGTAAAACACAATGAGAGGCAATTGCACCTCGACCCACTCGGCCACGTAGTTGGTGTAACTGTGCAAGGCCTAGTCTTTCAGGGTTATCAATAATCATCAAACTGGCATTAGGTACATCAACGCCAACTTCGATAACGGTTGTTGCGACTAGAAGATGTAACTCATTTTCTTTAAATGCCGTCATAACAGCTTGCTTTTCAGCAGGTTTCATTCGACCATGTACAAGTCCAACTTTAATTTCAGGAAGTGCGAGTGTAAGTTCATCATAAATTACTTGAGCCGCTTGTGCTTCAAGTACGTCGGAATCTTCAATTAATGTACAGACCCAATAAGCTTGGCGCTTCTCTTCTGTACAGGCGAGCCTAATACGCTCAATAATATCATTACGACGAGTATCGGGGATGGCAACCGTGGTTACTGGTGTCCGTCCGGGAGGTAATTCGTCGATGATAGAAGTATCCATATCGGCATAAGCAGTCATTGCTAGTGTTCGTGGGATTGGTGTTGCCGTCATTACCAATTGATGTGGGTGAAAACCTTGTTCTTCACCTTTTTTCCATAAAGCAAGACGTTGATGCACTCCAAAACGGTGCTGTTCATCAATAATGACTAAGGCAAGGGCGTGAAATTTTACTTGTTCTTGGAAAATAGCATGAGTGCCAATAATAATAGAAACTTCACCATTCGCAATGGCGTTTTGTTGTGCTTCGCGAGCTTTCCCTTTTTGTTTTCCAGCTAACCAACCCACTTGAATACCAAAAGGCTCGAACCATTTTCTAAATGTCAATGCATGTTGTTCTGCTAATAATTCTGTTGGAGCCATTAACGCCACTTGCTTACCATTTGCAATGGTACGTAATGCACTTAATGCTGCAACTAGTGTTTTACCTGAACCTACATCTCCTTGGATAAGTCGCATCATCGGGTAGTTTTTTTCTAAATCATTTTCAATTTCATTGACGACACGTTGCTGAGCATTTGTGGGAGTAAAAGGTAGCATTGCGAGAAATTGCTGGCGTAATGTGGAAGTGCTTGGCATAAACAGCGGTTCTGCACGATAAGATTGCGCACCCGCTCTGGCATTCAGCATGCCTAAATTATGAGCCAGTAACTCTTCAAGGATAAGCCTTTTTTGTGCGGGGTGTTGCCCTTTTTCAAGCTCTGCGAAGGCGATATCGGGAGGCGGATTATGTAAAGTGCGTAATGCGGCTGCTAATGGGGGTAAACCATGAATAAATTGATCAGGCAATAATTCATTAATAGCGCAGGTATCAAGTAATTCTAACGCTTGCTCTATCAGTTTGCGCAATGATGTTTGGCGTAAGCCTTCGGTTGTGGAATAAATTGGGGTGAGTGTTTCTTGCAATTTAACCTCAGCACCTGCCACTTTAATTTTGTATTCAGGGTGGATAATTTCAGGGCCTCGGCTTCCTCGCTTTACTTCACCATAGGCGGTGACTTGTTTACCTTGAGCAAGGTTGTTTTTCATTGCTGCCGTAAAGTTAAAAAAGCGAAGCGTTAAAATACCTGAGCCATCAGAAATTTGGCAGGTCATCATTTTTCGTCGCCCAAAACTGACTTCGGTTCTTAATACTTCACCTGAGACAGTGGCAGGAATACCGGGAAGAAGATCGCTAATAGCATAGAGGTGTGTTTGATCTTCATAACGCAAAGGAAGGTGGAGTAACAAATCCTCAATAGTCACAAGCCCTATTTTTGCCAGCTTGTCTGCCTGACTTGCACCTACGCCGTGAAGAGTGGTTAAGGGGATTGCATCAAGCAGTTTTCCTTTCATGAGATCAATACTCCGTCTTTTTTAATTTCCTAAGTTGCTTTTGTGTCATTTGCATTTCTGCCCACCATGAGTCAGGTGCTTCAATTTCACCACGACCATTAATGTATGGGCGAGGCAGGCCTTTTCGACGAGAAACTTCTGCTAAGACTGGATATCCACCTTCAAATAGCAGAATTTGTTGTTGTTCTTCTGTCAAGGTGCTCTCTGTTCGATTATACATACCTGCAGTCTGACGTTGTCGTTGTGCTTCATATAAAATTAAAGCACTGGCAACCGAAACATTCAATGATTGCACCATACCCATCATAGGAACAATGATATCTTGATCGGCAAGCGCTATCGCATCTTGTGAGATACCTGTTTTTTCTTGTCCCATAATAATACAAGTTGGGCGAGTGTAATCAATCTCACGAAAATCGACGGCTTTATCTGAGAGATGTGTCGCAAGAACTTGCATACCTTGATTACGAAAGGTACCTATGGCATCAGCGATTGAGGGGTGCGTTTCTACATTGACCCAACTGTTACTTCCTGCTGCCGGTGATACAAGCATTCGCATTTTTTCTTCAGGCCAAATAGCATGAATTTTAGGAATACCCACGGCATCAGCTGTTCTTATAACAGCTGCCACATTATGAGATTTATGTACTTCTTCAAGGCAAACTGTCAGGTCAGGTTGCCGCATCGCCATCATTTGGCAGATGCGGGCATATCGAATTGAATTCATGGCTAATTTTTATTACGACTAACGCGCAGAACGTCAGGCATGATGCGAAGTTTGCGCATGATATTGGCTAATTGAATTCGGTCTTTCGCTGTTAAGCGAATAAAAGCACAATAAACACGGCCATCTTTCTCTTCAGTATTCATGCTTTGAATACTTGAGTTTGCATCATTAATTGCAGCGGTTAAGTTTGCTAATGCACCTTGGTGGTTAATCATATCGACTTTAATTTCAGTAATGAAATCACTGTTGATCTCTTTATCCCACTCGACAGGCATGAATTTTTCAGGCTCTTTTTGATAGCCACGAATATTACGGCAAGATTCATGGTGAATAACTAAGCCTTTTCCTGGGCTAATATGTGCCACGATAGGATCACCCGGAATAGGGCGACAACATTTAGCAAAGGAGATTAATACGCCATCGGCACCTTTAATTGGCAGTTTAGGTGTTTCATCATTAGTTGCATTTGTTGGTGCGTTATCATCTTGATTTTGAGTATCAATTAATAAATTACGCGCGACAACAACACTCATGGTGTTACCTAAGCCAATCTCAGCCATTAAGTCATCAATGGAATGGAGCTTCATTCGCTTCAATTCACGCTCAATATTCTCGGCTGAAATATCAGCGAGCTTATGCTCACCTAAAGCGTGATTCAATAAACGGCGACCTAAATTAATAGAGTCTTCACGTTTTAAATTTTTCAGAAGTTGGCGAATTTTAGAACGAGCTCTTGAGCTGACGACAAAATTTAGCCAAGCTGCGTTCGGTCGTGCACCTGGAGCAGTAATAATTTCAACTGTTTGTCCTGTGCGTAGCGATTGTGAAAGAGGATAAGGTTGTCTATCAACTCTTGCGCCCACACACGCATGACCAATATCAGTATGTACAGCATAAGCAAAATCGACAGGAGTCGCGCTCGTTGGTAATTCAACAATGCGACCTTCTGGAGTGAAAACGTAGATTTCATCAGGAAAAAGATCTGATTTTACGTTTTCGATAAATTCAAATGAGCTACCCGCGCTTTGTTGCAATTCAAGTAGGCTTTGCATCCAGCGTTGAGCTCTTACTTGTGCGGTTGTGCCCGGTTGTTCACCTTGCTCTTTATAAGCCCAATGAGCTGCAACCCCCATTTCAGCCATTTGATCCATATCTTCAGTACGAATTTGCACTTCAACTGGCACGCCATGAGGGCCAATAAGTGATGTATGAAGAGATTGATAGCCGTTGGCTTTAGGGATGGCAATATAGTCTTTAACTCGCCCCGGACGTGGTTTATAAAGACTGTGCATTTGACCCAATACGCGATAACAGGTATCAACTTCTTTCACGATAACGCGAAAGGCATAGATATCCATAATCGAGTGAAAGCGTTGCTCTTTTAGCAACATTTTGCGATAGATAGAGTAGAGGTGTTTTTCGCGACCGTTAACTTTGCATTCAATATGCGCTTCTGTTAGGCGACCTTCAATTTCAGAGAGGATTTTATTAATCATCTCTTTGCGGTTACCTCGAGCAGCCTTAACAACTTCTTTTATAACACGGTAACGATTAGGGTGTAGCGCCTCGAAACCCAGCTCTTCAAGCTCTGTTTTGATATGATGTATACCTAAACGATGTGCCAAAGGGCTATAGATTTCGAGTGTCTCGCGAGCAATACGGCGACGTTTATCTGGGCGTAATGAACCCAGTGTGCGCATATTGTGAGTTCGGTCTGCCAGTTTGATTAAAATGACGCGAATATCTTTTACCATCGCCATAATCATTTTACGGAAATTTTCAGCCTGAGCCTCTTTTTTGTCTCTAAACTTTAATTTGTCCAGTTTAGAAACACCTTCAACAAGATCGGCCACCGTACTACCAAATAGGTTTTCGATATCTTGGAAGGTTGCAGGCGTATCTTCGATAACATCATGCAACAACGCCGCCATAAGCGTTTGGTGGTCTAATCGCATATCTGCGAGAATACACGCAACCGCAACAGGGTGAGTTATATAAGGCTCACCACTTGAACGAGTTTGTCCCTCGTGGGCATTTCGGGCGACGATAAAGGCTTTTTTAAGTTGTTCAACTTGCTCCGATGGCAAGTATTTTTGAACGATTTGATTCAGGCTTTCAAACAGGTACAAGGCAGACCTACCCCTATTTTATAAAACGATTAACGACGACCTTCCGCAATCGCTGAAACAGCTTGTAATTCTGCTGCTTCTTGCTCTTGCTGCTCTTGACGTTCACGAGCATCAAGAATTTTACCGTTAATCAGGCCTTCTTCGATCTCACGTAGCGCGACAACAGTCATTTTATCATTTTCTTCTGGAACTAAAGGATCTTTAGCGCCAACTTGTAACTGGCGCGCACGACGTGCTGCGACCAGAACGAGGTCAAAACGGTTACCAATTTTTTCTACAGCGTCTTGAACGGTTACGCGTGCCATATTTGTGTTACTCCACCATTAACGAAATGACTGGGCATAATACTGAAAGTTAACTCAGTCTGCCAATAATTTGCTGATTAAATCACCATGTCGTAGCGTTTGACGATCAAGGCGTAATTTTTCTGAACGAATAATTGATTGTAAATCAGCAAGCGCAGTATTGAAATCATCATTAATCAGCAAATAATCATACTCATTAAAATGCTCCATTTCTGATACAGCTTGTGACATACGTTTTGTAATCACTTCTTCGCTATCTTGGCCACGTCCACGAAGTCGGCGGTAAAGCTCTTCTTTTGACGGTGGCAGAATAAAAATACTACGAGCTTCTGGCATCGCTTTACGCACTTGTTGTGCGCCTTGCCAATCAATATCTAAAAAAACATCAACACCACTGGCTAAGATTTCTTTGATAACTTTGCCGGATGTACCGTAGTAATTACCAAAAACACAAGCATGTTCGAGGAAATCGCCACTCTCTATCATGCTTTTAAATTCTTCTTCAGTGACAAAGAAGTAATGTTCACCATGGCTTTCTCCCGGTCTCATAGGGCGAGTGGTATGGGAGACAGAAACCTGCGTGTCATATAAAGGCTGTGTTTTTAACAGCGCTTGAATAAGACTTGATTTACCCGCACCGCTTGGAGCGGAAACAATATAAAGAGTTCCTTGGATCATGATGACTTTCTGAATTTGACTGGAGAATTAAGTATAAATACATGTTTAGGGAGCAAATCCCCCATATAGTATACACATACAATGAATGACATACAGTGCCCATGTTTAATACAGGGATATTTTTTTCTTATTACGTTCTCTTTTTTAATTAGAAAATAAGAGAAAAATTAAACTATGCCAATATTAACATACAATTAAAGGCTCAGTGATAGGAATTACCTTTTATCATAATAGTGAAAAGAAATTATATTTTGAGATACCCCACAGAATCAAAAATAACCGCTGTTGTTAAAACAGCGATTCGTTAATCTTGATTCTCGTAATTAAAGACAGGTAGGCCCAATTTATAACGAATAGCGAGAAGTCGAGCCGTTAACCCAGCAACAAGGGTAATGATGATAATAACGTCTCTTGGTAATGGTGTATAAAACAGTAATCCCATATAAAGCCACGCAGCACCAAAAGCGATACCGGCATAAATTTCTTTTTGGAAAACTAAAGGAATGGTATTACAGAGCATATCCCTTAATACACCACCAAAAGCCCCTGTAATCACCGCGGCAATAGCAGCAATAATTGGGCCATATTCCATATCGAGTGCGATTTGTGCGCCGATAATAGAGAAAACCATTAGACCGATGGCGTCTAGGATAAGAAAGAGTCGCTGTAAGTGTTTCATCATGGGGGCAACCCACATGGTGATAACAGCAGCACATGCAACAGTGACGATATATTCAGGGTGTTTTACCCAACCCAGTGGGTAATGGCCGAGTAGAATGTCTCTGACAGAGCCACCACCAATGGCAGTTGCAGAGGCGATAATAATTACGCCAAAAACATCCATTTTACGACGGCCAGCAGCAAGCGCACCCGTCATGGCTTCTGCAGTAATACCAATAATATAGAGAACACTAAGTAACATGATTTTCTAATTTTCTGACTATTTAGTGAGGATAGAGTAATTACCTTGCGAAAAAGTCTCGACTGAATTTTTTTAGTGCCAGGTAAAATTAATTAGTTTTTATAATGTGGAAATTTATTTCCCGATAAGGATAAATATGTCTTTTCAGGAACACCAGATTACGTTTGATAGCCGTCATCATCAGTTAACCAATATAAATGTTTGGACACCAGATAGCCAGTGGTTAGTCTATGATGTACGTCCCAATGGAGGATCTTTTACAGGTCTAACCATAGAAAAAATTCATGCGAAAACAAAACAGCAACAGATAATTTACACTGCAACACAAGGAGCATATGTTGGTGTGGCTACAGTATGCCCAACTGAACCTGTGCGTTATGCTTTTATTCATGGGCCTGAAAATCCAGATGATGAATGGCATTATGATTTTCATCATCGTCGCGGAGTGATTGTTGATGAGTCAGCGCAAAATCGTGCTTTTAATATCGATGCATGTTCACTGACCTCCCCATATCAAGCTGGTGCATTACGTGGGGGGACTCATGTTCATGTATTTAGCCCTGACGGTTTACGTTTAAGTTTTACATATAACGATCATATTATGCATGAATTGGGTAGTGAATATGATCAACGTAATGTGGCGGTTGCTGTGCCACTAAAAGCGGTAAATGTCGCTAAAAAACATCCTCGTGAATATGATGGTGAATATTTTTGCACTGTAATAAGCCAAACTGTTGCTCACCCACAAAAGGGAAGTGACGAAATTAATAAAGCTTATGAAGAGTGCTGGGTTGGTACTCAGGGCTATACAAAGGCTGATGGTTCACAACAACGCTGGGCAATTGCTTTTATTGGCGATACTGTGAGTGAACAAGGCGATAAAGTTTCTGATATTTTTTTAGTGGATTTACCTGATGATAATCACGCTTTCAGTATTGAAGGTGATAAGCCATTGGCAGGAACTGACACAACAATGCCAGCGGTGGCTAAAGGTATTTATCAAATACGGCTAACAAATACAGCTAATAGAAAATACGCAGGTGTTTTAAATCAGCCTCGCCACTGGCTAAGAAGCTCCCCAAAAGGTGATGCCATTGCTTTTTTAATGAAAGATGATAGTGGTGTTGTGCAGTTATATACAGTCTCGCCAAGTACGAAAGAGATAAAACAAGTTACCTCTCAGAATTGGGATATTCAGTCAGCCTTTACATGGAATAGTAACGGACAATATATCACCTTTATTTGTGATAACAGTGTGATGTTATGTAATGCAAAAACGGGTGAACTAACACGATTAACAGAAAAAACAGCACAAGCACCAAGTAGTGATGCAGTCGTATTCTCTCCGAATGACCAATATATTGCATTTATGCGTGATGTTGATGGTTATCGCCAGATATTTACAGTAGAGACTGGAATTTAATATTAAACAAATAAGAGTATTAATATCATTATTAATACTCTTATTTTAATAAAAAACTTCTTGATGTTCTAAATAAAAATTAAGTTAGGTCCCTAATGAAAAATGATATTTTTCAAAGTTAATAATTAATTAAAATAGAATGGATTTTATTTTGTTCATTATTAAAGGGGATAAATATTATGTATGAGGAATATACAACGCAAGCTTTGCCTTCTAAAAAGTATAGAGAATTACTCGGAACTTGTTTTTGTGTATTTAATTCAAATAATAACTTTGTTATAGAAAACATCTTAAGATTAGATAAAAAATATTCTTGGCATATACTTATTGATAAAGAAACAGGACAGTTACTTGATGATGTAAAACAAACGATTAATCAAATATCAGGTCTCGAAATAGCTGATCGATTTTATGAAGTCATGGAAATGAGAAATAGGTTAGTACATTCATATCAAGTTAGTGCAGAAGATTGTGATGTTTCTGATGATGAAGATAATCAAATATTAGCGACAAAATACAGCAATGGTAAACAAGAATATATTACAGAAGATTTTTTATTTTATTTTATAGATAAAAATAAAGAATTATCAGAACGACTCTATGAGTTAAGAGATTTATAATTAAGTGTCTATTTTCATGCTTATAAAAAACCGATACCCTATAAGAGTATCGGTTTTTATTTCAAACAATATTCTATTCTTTATTGTAAAACAGAAATATCCGCGACTTTTAAGAATAGTTCACGTAATTGGCTTAACATAGTTAAACGGTTGATACGAACCGCTTCGTCTTCATCCATTACCATAACTTTATCAAAGAAGTTATTGACCACATCACGTAATGAAGCTAGTTCAACTAATGCTTCTTGATATTTACGCTCTGCAAATAATGGTGCCAACTTATCTTGTAATACAGAAAGATTCGCCGCTAATTGAACTTCTTCTGGTGCTTTTAATACGGAAGCTAAAACAGTGTCATTCAGTTTTACGTTAGCAGATTTTGCTAAAATATTAGAAACACGTTTATTGGCTTCTGCTAACGCAGAGGCTTCTTCTAATGTACGGAAATAAGTTACTGCTTTAACACGAGCATTGAAGTCAGCAGGTTGTGTTGGACGACGTGCTAATACAGCTTGAATAGTATCAATGCTGTAACCTAATTCTTGATACCAAGAACGGAAACGGCCTAACATAAATTCAACTACATCACTAACGACATTTTTATTCGTCAGTTTGTCACCGTAAAGGCGAACAGCTTCTTGCGTTAATTCTTCAATATCTAACGGTAAATCTTGCTCAACGATAATACGTAAAACACCCAATGATGCACGACGTAGAGCAAATGGATCTTTATCCCCTTTCGGATGTTGACCAATGCCGAAAATACCCGCAAGTGTGTCCATCTTCTCTGCGATAGCGAGGGCGCTAGCAACAGGATTAGAAGGTAATTCATCGCCTGCAAAACGAGGCTGATATTGTTCTTTTAGTGCAACAGCAACTTCTTCGGCTTCACCATCATGACGTGCATAATGCATACCCATAACACCTTGAGTATCTGTGAATTCGAACACCATATTGGTCATTAAGTCACATTTTGACAATAAACCTGCACGGGTTGCCTTATTAACATCAGCACCCATTTTGCTCGCAATAAAGCCAGCTAATGCTTGAATACGGTCTGTTTTATCACGCAGTGTGCCTAAATCTTTCTGGAATAATACGGTTTCAAGGCGTGGTAAGTTATCTTCTAAACGTTGTTTTCGGTCAGTTTTAAAGAAGAACTCTGCATCAGCTAAGCGAGGACGTACTACTTTTTCGTTACCACTAATGATCTGTTGTGGATCAGAAGATTCAATATTAGTGACGAAAATAAAGTTAGGTAACAACCCACCTTGTTTATCATAAACAGGGAAGTATTTTTGGTCACCTTTCATGGTGTAAACCAGTGCTTCAGCAGGAACGGCAAGGAATTTTTCCTCAAATTTTGCTGTTAACACAACCGGCCATTCAACCAATGAAGTGACTTCTTCCACTAAGCTATCGCTTAAATCTGCGATACCGCCAAGTTTTTCAGCAGCAAGACGAGCATCATGAAGAATAATTGATTTACGCGTTTCGTAATCAGCAATAACTTTTCCGCGCTCATAAAGAATTTCAGGATACTGATCTGCATTATCAATAGTGAACTCAGCTTCACCCATAAAGCGATGACCACGAATAATACGATCGCTTTGGATACCTAAAATTTCACCATCAATAACAGTATCACCTAATAATAAAGTGACAGTATGAACAGGACGTACAAAGTGAGTTTCTTTATCGCCCCAGCGCATTAATTTTGGAATTGGTAATTTGGATAATGCTGTGCTTACCATGCCAATCAGTAATTGGTTAACAGCTTCACCTTTTACTTCTGCACGATAAAATAACCACTCGCCTTTATCTGTTGATAAGCGTTCTGCCTGGTCAACAGTAATGCCATTACCTCTTGCCCAACCTTCAGCTGCTTTGGTTGGTTTACCTTCAGCGTCAAATGCTTGAGCAATTGCAGGACCACGTTTTTCAATGGTTCTATCTGCTTGCGATTTCGCCATATTAGCTACTTTAATGGCTAAACGGCGAGGTGCTGCAAACCAAGATACATCACCATGAGTGATATTGGCGTTGTCCAGCTCTGCAGTAAAATTAGCAGCAAAAGATTCGGCTAAAGAACGAAGCGCTTTCGGCGGTAATTCTTCCGTGCCGATTTCCACGAGGAAAGTCTCAGTTGTCATGATAGCCTCTTACTTTTTACACATAGGGAAACCAAGCGCTTCACGAGAAGCATAATATGCTTCAGCAACCGCTTTGGTTAAAGTACGGATACGTAAAATATAACGCTGACGCTCTGTCACAGAGATAGCTTTACGTGCATCCAATAAGTTAAAGGTGTGTCCTGCTTTTAAGATACGTTCATAGGCAGGTAAAGGCAGAGGTTTTTCTAACTCTAACAACTCGCGGGCTTCTTTTTCATACTGTTCAAAGCAAGAGAACAAGAAGTCTACATCAGCATATTCAAAGTTATAGGTTGATTGCTCAACTTCGTTTTGATGATAGATATCACCGTAGGTGGTTTTACCTAATGGTCCATCACACCAAACTAAATCATAGACGCTATCTACGCCTTGAATATACATGGCAAGGCGCTCTAAACCGTAAGTAATTTCGCCTGTAACAGGTTTACACTCTAATCCACCCACTTGTTGGAAGTAGGTAAATTGCGTGACTTCCATGCCGTTGAGCCAAACTTCCCAGCCTAAGCCCCAAGCACCGAGTGTTGGGTTTTCCCAGTTATCTTCTACAAAACGAATATCATGGATAGTTGGGTCTAAACCTAACTCTCTTAAAGAGCCAAGATACAGTTCTTGAATGTTATCAGGTGATGGCTTAATGATAACTTGGAATTGGTAATAGTGCTGTAAACGGTTAGGGTTTTCACCGTAGCGTCCGTCAGTTGGGCGACGTGAAGGTTGTACATAAGCCGCAGCAATAGGCTCTGGCCCTAATGCTCGTAAGCAGGTCATTGGGTGTGATGTGCCGGCACCCACTTCCATATCTAATGGTTGGACAATGGTACAGCCCTGGCGAGCCCAGTAATCCTGTAGTGTCAGGATAAGACCTTGAAAGGTTTTGGTATCAAACTTTTGCATGTTATATCCGCATGGCGATACATAGAATAAAAAGAAAGGTTTCAGTATACCTTCTAGACGAAAGATATACAGCAAGGAATGCGGGCAATTTTCCCTCGATCAAAAAAATAATCCTTTAATTGACTTTATGACTATGCTCAAAGAATTAGATTGAATTTTTTTTCACCTATTTACATGTATATTTATACAGTATATAAGTAATGCTATTGAAAGTTATTGATAACAAGGAATGAGTGAATGAGTAAACAACGTTGCGATTGGGTAACCAATGATCCTGAATATTTGGCATATCACGACGATGAATGGGGAAAACCTGAACGAGATAAATACAAGCTTTTTGAAATGATTTGCCTTGAAGGCCAGCAAGCCGGGCTATCTTGGTATACCGTACTCAAAAAAAGAGAGGGTTATCGTCGCTGTTTCTTTGGTTTTTTACCTGAAAAAATAGCCAAAATGACAGAGAAAGATGTTGAAGCTCTATTACAAGACCCCGCGATTATCCGTCATCAAGGAAAAATTAATGCCATTATTAATAACGCGCGTGTTTTTATGGCAATGGAAGAGCAAGGTGACGATTTTAGCCAGTTTATTTGGCAATTTGTTGATAATAAACCAATTGTTAATCAGTGGGATGATATATCCCAAGTACCTGCGTCTACTGAAATCTCAGATAAGATGGCAAAAGCGTTAAAGAAAAAAGGCTTTAAATTTGTTGGTACAACAACTTGCTACGCTTTTATGCAAGCTGTTGGTATGGTGAATGACCATATTCTTTCTTGTTTTTGTCGTAAAGAATAGAGTGAAAACACCAATAAAAAGTAAAATGTGAGTTGAGTTATCTTTAACTTAATAATTTATTAGTTTTATATTTCAATATTTAAACCTGTATTAATATTCCTATTTTATCATTTCTATTATAACTATTGATGCAGATTAAAGCTCGCGGTATGGTATTTCTTAACGAGAAAGCAACATAGAAGATACCTGCAAAGATGACTCAATTATCACAATTCGGGCAAAAATTTGCTCAGCATTCAGGCATTGCTCGCTTGATGCAAGATTTAAACGAAGGAATACGGACACCAGGTGCCGTGATGTTGGGAGGCGGTAATCCTGCGCATATTCCTGAAATGGACAACTATTTTCGCCAGTTACTTAAAGAGATGACAGAAAATGGCACGTTAAGTGATGCAGTTTGTAACTATGATGGCCCGCAAGGCAAAGATGCTATGTTACAAGCGTTGGCGGTATGTTTAAAAGAGAAGTTAGGCTGGAATATTTCGGCAAAAAATATTGCATTAACCAATGGTAGCCAAAGCGCTTTTTTCTATTTGTTCAATTTATTAGGTGGAACAACCCCTGAAGGCAAGAAACGTAAAATTCTTTTTCCTATAGCACCTGAATATATCGGTTATGCCGATTCTGGATTAGAAGAAGATCTGTTTGTTGCAAATAAGCCAACTATAGAAATGTTGCCAAATGGGCAATTCAAATACCATGTTGATTTTGCTCATCTTGAAATTGGTGATGATATTGCGGCTATTTGTGTTTCTAGACCAACAAACCCAACGGGTAATGTTATTACCGATGACGAAGTTGAAAAGCTAGAGGATTTAGCTAAACGGCATAATATCCCTCTGATTATAGATAATGCTTATGGTGTTCCTTTCCCAGGTATTATTTTCACTCAAGCAACCCCTCGTTGGAATGACAATACAATTCTTTGCATGAGCCTGTCTAAGTTAGGTTTACCCGGCGCACGTTGTGGCATTATCATCGCCAGTGAAGAGTTGATTTCAGCCATTACAAATGTGAATGGTATTATTAGCCTTGCACCGGGTGGAATTGGGCCAGCAATGGCATTAGAAATGCTAAAACGTGATGATTTGATGCGACTATCTCAAGAGGTAATTGGGCCTTTTTATCATCAGCGTGTGCTTGAAACCATTGATATTATTCGCCGTTACTTACCTGAAGAACGTTGCCTTATTCATAAACCTGAAGGCGCTATTTTCTTGTGGCTATGGTTTAAAGACTTGCCTGTTTCTTGTGAAGAGTTATATCGTCGTTTGAAAAAACGTGGTGTATTAATGGTGCCGGGACATTACTTCTTTCCGGGATTAGAAGATTCATGGGATCATGCTCATCAATGTATGCGTATGAATTACGTACCTGAGCCTGAATTGATAGAGAAAGGAATAAAAATTCTGGCTGAAGAAATCGAGAACATCTATCAGCCAGTGAATATCTAATAAAAATGCCCCTTCAGCGAGAAGAAGGGGCAAAGACAATAACGAGGACTTTTGAGCATAAGTTTGACGGAAAGAAATTGATTACTAAACATTTAGCAATCCGTCTCAATCTAAATTTCTTAGCACGAGAACTATTAAAACAGACAATGATAAAATCTATGGCTTAAATAAGAGCCATTCATGGCCTTAATTATTCCTCTGCTAAGCAAAATGTGGATTTTAGTAACATATTTGGTTCAACTGATTAATATATTTATTATTTTTGCTACAAACTCCAGATGATAAGTGCCATTAATTGTGGCGTTATTATGCGTAAAAACATCGCTAAAGGATAAACGGTGGCATAAGAAAGTGCAGCAGCTCCACTTGAGCTATGTATTGAGTTTGCAAAGGCCAGAGCAGGTGGATCGGTCATTGAACCTGCTAACATTCCGCAAAGAGTTAAGTAATTAAGTTTAAAGAAGATCCTAGCTATGATCCCCACAATTAATAACGGTAATAGTGTAATAAGAATACCATAGCCAATCCAACTTAGTCCTTGGCCATAAATTAAGGTTTCAACAAATTCACCACCAGAATTTAGTCCTACTACGGCAAGAAACATGACAATGCCTAATTCACGTAATGCTAAGTTTGCACTTGGCGGCATAAACCAATAGAGCTTACCGAATGTCCCAATACGCCCTAAAATTAAGGCAACAACAAGAGGGCCACCAGCTAATCCTAATTTAAGGGCTACAGGAATACCGGGAATGAAAATAGGAATAGAACCAAGTAAAACCCCCAATCCAATACCAATAAAAACAGGTAGCATTTGAACTTGCTCTAATTTTTGACGAGCATTACCTAACAGGACCGTAATCGCCTCTATGGATTCAGGACGACCAACAACATTAAGAATATCCCCAAACTGCAACATGCTGTTATTGCTTGGAATTAGTTCGATACCGGCGCGGTTTAATCGAGTTACGACAACATCGTATTTTCTTTTAAGATCAAGATCTTTTAAACGCTTACTGAGTACGGAATCATTCGTTACAACGATCCGTACTGATTGTAGTAAATTGGTTGATGTTGAGAGCGATGCGTCAACTTCTTCGCCTAATACAAGGCGTACTTTATTAAGATCTTCTTTCGAACCAACAATATGCAATAAATCTCCTAACTGAATAATCGTTGATGGCATCGGCACCATAATATTATCACCACGTTTTAAACGAGAGCATACAATGGCGTCTTCATTGAGTAGTGGAATATCTTGCATTAATAAACCATCTAAATTGGGATTTTTAATGGCAATATTAATGGTATGTAGTGCCTCTTTAGTACTATTTTGCTGGTTACTAAAGGTTTTCGCTTCTTCATCAATGTTGATTTTAAAAAATACACGAATAAGCCACATAACTAACAATATGCCACAAATTCCCATAGGATAAGCCATAGCATAGCCCATCCCCATTTGCCCGACTAAAGCGGGATCAATATGTAAATCAGTGAGTATCTGTTGCCCAGCACCCAAAGATGGAGTATTGGTGACAGCACCAGAAAAAATACCCAAAATAATAGGCAAGGGAACATCAAATAAACGATAAATTGAGGCGGTGATGATAGAACCAAGAAGAATAATGAAAATTGCAAAGGCGTTGAGTTTTAATCCAGAAACACGTAATGAAGAGAAAAAGCCAGGGCCAACTTGAATACCGATGGTATAAACAAAAAGAATAAGACCAAATTCTTGAATAAAATGAAGAGTTTGTGCGTTGAGTAAAAGGTTATAGTGTTGAGCAAAATGCCCAATAATTATGCCACCAAAAAGAACGCCACCTATCCCTAGGCTGACTCGATAGATTTTGATATTGCCAATCCAAAGACCTAGAGCGCCTGCTAATGACAACATCACCATTGTTAATGCAATATCACTCATAAAAAAGATCCTATACTCAAAAAAATAAAAATTAAAAAATTGAGCTAAAACGATAAACCTATTTTGGCAAAGAACAAAGAAAGTCGCTGTGCCTTATCGCACAGATTCGGCATATATAAAGATCAAAAAAATAAAAAAGATAAATATAGAGTTAAAATGTTCCTTTAAAATAAAGATGGTTGAATTTTAATATCAGGGAAACATAATAATTAGTAATGTTATTATGTTTTTTTAATTAGATATAATAATATTTTTTACGCATACTTATTTATTTAATTATTGAAAAATTAAGCTATTTTATATCATCTTTCTCTTGTTCTATAAGAGAAAACAGGTTTAACTATATGATAAAAAGCATTGACTCCTGATCTTGTTTTATAGGTGCCCTATGATATTTAGAAAGACGAGTAAAAATTTAACATTAATCGCATTTTTCATGACTCTGTTGACGGGGTGCTCTAGCGTTATGACACATGCTGGTCCGAATAAAGAGCTTTATTCAGGGACAAAGAATAATATGGCAATGCTAAAAGATGATGAAACTGGGTGGGCAATGAAACCCCTTGTTCTTTTAGATTTTCCTTTTAGTGCAGTATTAGATACTTTATTACTGCCTTATGATTATTATACCAAGAGTGATGATAAAAGTGATAACTCACCAAAAGAGCGAATAAAAAGATTAGAAAGTACAACGGCAGATAATAATTATGAAAATAAGAATTAATATCAAAATAATGACTAAATAACGAATAAGTAATTCTATCTAGTCATTATCTGCTTATTTAACTATTTATAGGGCTATTTATTTAACACTGTTTCTTCTTTAGGGCCGAACATTTTATTAAGGCTATTAAGCTCTTGCATTTCTTTATCACATATTACTTTTTGTTCTGTTAGCGGCGCTGCCATTATCTGTTTTTTGCTTTGTTCAAAATTCCCCTTAATTTCGGGTATATTATGCTTTAGGTCTTCACGTTGAGAAATATACTGAATAAATTTGTCTGCTTCCTTAAAGTACACTCGGCAAGCATGTGCCATAGATGCTTGGGTTGGAAGTGTGGTTAACAACAGGAGTAATGCGAGACTCCACCAATATTGTTTCATTCTCTAAACTACCCATTTTATTTGACATAAGTGAATTATATAAAAAGCATATAAAATAAACGATAGTATTAACGAATAAATTTTTTATTTTTTCTTGTTTTTTATCAGCAATGTAAAGAAAAACAGAACTTGCAGAGAATATAGAAGAAGTTGATTGTTATAGTTACGCTAAAAGTAGATGGTTTTTATGATAAAAAAGTTAAAAATCAATCATTTTGGTTGAAAACCATACGAACAGTCAGGAGATACTAAAAAAGTATTGACGCAATGGGTTTCTGGCAGTAAGATGCACCTCGTTTTCGGCGAGTAGCGCAGCCTGGTAGCGCAACTGGTTTGGGACCAGTGGGTCGGAGGTTCGAATCCTCTCTCGCCGACCATATTAAGAAACCCCGCTTTTAAAGCGGGGTTTTGTCGTTTTAGCCCTTCCAAAATAAATTGATGCACTAAGATGTGTCAGTTTTCATCTTACTTTTTCGCCATAATAGTATTTTCTCTCTTGCTCATCTTACTGTTAGCCTGACACTCCATTTCCTTATTAATTTCAAGATCAAAAATATGTGGAAATATTTTCCATAATGAAAGGAAATACTTGATAGCTCCTGCTTTTGATTTAGTCAGGATGATAAAGCCGTTCAGTTATCAGGCTTATTTAAAAATAGCTTTATTAACTGCTAATAAGAAACCTAGAAACCATCATCTTAATTCAATATTAATGGGCAATGGAACGTCTGATAATTATCAAAAAATATGAATTTTCTACTATTAAAAAATCAAAACTATTAATAACACACTGAACCTAATGTGCTTGTCTAGTTGAGTGGTTTGTTAAGTGCGTTGCTTTGGGATTTTTCACACTAATGGCCTTATTTGTGCCAAAGTCAGGATACTCTGATCGTATGATTATTTTTCTTCTATAACAGAATAAAGCACCAAGTTCTTTGTTTCATTTCAAAATATTCGTTCAATATTTAAGCGGTTAATCACAAATCATAGCTTTTTTTAAAACAGTCATTTCACTTAAGGATTTCTTAATGTGTGGTTTTATTGACTAGATATTAGTCAGAGACTTATTTTTTTATTCTGATTTTGTTCGATATTCGTTTCATTTATGTTTATAACTTGTTCTTTTTACGGAGTAGACCCTTATTGACGTAAGGGGATACAGTTGGTTAATTGAACAATGACAAAATAAAAAGGCATTCCGTTTTTAAACAGGAAGCCAAAACACAACAGAACAATTTCGGAGAGTAATGATGAAAAGCTCCAAAAAACAGACAGGAATTTTAACCGCGACAATCGGGCTACTTGCATTAGCTGTTTCTGCGGGCGTGCAGGCAAAAACATTAGTATATTGCTCCGAAGGTTCACCTGAAGGATTTAACCCTCAGCTATTTACCTCTGGAACAACCTATGATGCAAGTTCAGTACCTATTTATGATCGTTTAGTTGAATTTAAACTGGGTACAACGGAAATCATTCCAGGACTCGCTGAAAGTTGGGATGTGAGTGATGATGGTAAGGTGTATACCTTTCATTTGCGTAAAGGGGTAAATTGGCATAGTAGCAAAACCTTTAAGCCAACCCGTGAATTTAATGCAGATGACGTAATGTACACGTTTATGCGCCAAATGGACCCACAACATCCTTACCATAAAGTGTCTGGGGGAAGTTACGAATACTTCTCAGGAATGGATATGAACAATATGATCGAGAAAATCGAAAAAATTGATGATCATACCGTTCGTTTTGTTTTAACACGTTCAGAAGCGCCTTTTATTGCTGATATGGCAATGGACTTTGCATCCATATTATCTGCGGAATATGCCGATAATATGATGAAAGCAGGAACACCTGAAAAAGTAGATTTAGACCCTATTGGTACAGGGCCTTTCCAATTACAACAATATCAAAAAGATTCTCGTATTCTTTATAAAGCAAATGATCAATATTGGGGTAAAAAACCAGACATTGATCGTTTAGTTTTCTCTATTACACCTGATGCTTCTGTGCGTTATGCTAAATTGCAAAAAGGTGAGTGTCAGGCAATGCCTTTCCCAAATCCTGCTGATATTGCGAAAATGAAACAAAATAGCGATATCAATCTATTAGAACAACCGGGTTTAAACGTGGGTTATATCTCGTTTAACGTTGAGAAAAAACCACTGGATAACCAAAAAGTTCGCCAAGCATTAAGCATGGCTGTGAATAAAGACGCGATTATCGAAGCGGTTTACCAAGGTGCGGGCCAAAAAGCGAAAAACCTCATTCCACCAACAATGTGGGGTTATAACGACGATATCGTTGATTATGAATATAACCCTGAAAAAGCCAAAGCACTGCTAAAAGAAGCGGGTCTTGCAGATGGTTTTACTATCGATTTATGGGCAATGCCTGTACAGCGTCCTTATAATCCAAATGCCCGTCGTATGGCTGAAATGGTACAAGCGGATTGGGAAAAAATTGGTGTTAAAACCAAGATTGTCAGTTACGAGTGGGGTGAATATCTCAAACGTGCTAAATCCGGTGAACACCAAGCAGTAATGATGGGTTGGACTGGGGATAATGGAGATCCAGATAACTTCTTTGCGACATTATTTAGCTGTGCTGCGAAAGAGCAAGGTTCAAACTATTCTAAGTGGTGCTATAAGCCATTTGAAGATCTGATCCAACCTGCACGAGTAGCATCTGATCATGAAAAACGTGTCGAGCTTTATAAACAAGCTCAAGTCGTTATGCACGATCAAGCTCCCGCACTGATTATTGCTCACTCTACGGTATATGAGCCAGTGAGTAAAAAAGTAGAGAACTATGTGGTTGATCCATTAGGTAAACATCACTTCGAGAATGTCTCTCTGAAATAATAGCAATACCTTACTTAAGTACGGTGTCTTTCTTAGTGAAAGGCACCGCTATTCCATAATAAAGAATACATTCAGTACACTGTGGGCGCAGGGGATTTTCTCCTGATTTATCAGCGCTATCTTTTAGCTGATGTTTGAAAAGAGAATTAGGATATGCTGCAATTTATCCTTCAACGTTTGGGACTTGTTATCCCTACGTTTATCGGAATTACATTACTTACGTTTATTTTTGTGCATCTTATTCCCGGTGATCCGGTCATGATTATGGCGGGTGAACGTGGTCTATCTCCAGAGCGTCATGCTTATTTAATGGCAGAATTAGGGCTGGATAAGCCGTTATGGCAACAATATCTCAATTACTTAAATGGTATTCTTCATGGTGATTTGGGAATTTCATTAAAAAGCCGCATTCCTGTTTGGGATGAATTTTTACCTCGCTTTAAAGCCACTTTAGAACTTGGCGTTTGTGCCATGATTTTTGCGGTTTCTGTCGGCATTCCTGTGGGTGTGCTGGCTGCGGTAAAACGTGGTTCTATCTTTGATCATACCGCGATTAGTGTGTCATTAGCAGGTTATTCCATGCCAATCTTTTGGTGGGGGATCATGCTAATCATGCTGGTGTCTGTGAAATTAGATTTAACTCCCGTGTCAGGGCGACTTGCTGATAGTGTCTTTTTAGATGATAGCAATCCATTAACGGGCTTTATGCTTATTGATACTCTTATTTGGGGAGAAGAAGGCGACTTCATTGATGCTGTCCATCATATTATTTTACCTGCCATTGTATTAGGAACGATTCCTTTAGCGGTTATTGTGCGTATGACTCGCTCATCTATGCTTGAAGTATTAGGTGAAGATTATATCCGTACGGCAAGAGCAAAAGGTTTGAGTCGTGCTCGTGTCATTCTTATTCACGCATTACGCAATGCGATGTTACCTGTTGTCACCGTTATTGGATTGCAAGTCGGAACAATGCTGGCTGGTGCAATTTTAACGGAAACTATTTTCTCATGGCCGGGTTTAGGTCGCTGGTTAATCGATGCCTTACAACGACGAGACTACCCTGTGGTTCAAGGTGGTGTACTTTTAATTGCAACGATGATTATTTTTGTCAATCTGTTGGTTGATGTTCTTTATGGCATTGTGAATCCACGTATTCGCCATAAAAAATAAGGAATGCATAATGACTGAAAATAAAGTTACACCGGTCATCAATGCACCGGCTCCTATGACCCCCTTCCAAGAATTTTGGCACTATTTTAAACAAAATAAGGGCGCAGTTGTTGGATTAATTTATATCGTAATTATGTTGCTGATTGCGCTATTTGCAGGCTTTCTTGCTCCTCACGCACCGAATGAGCAATTTCGTGATTTCTTATTAGCGCCTCCTGTTTGGCAAGAAGGGGGAAGTTGGCAATTTATTCTAGGCACTGATGATGTTGGCAGGGATATTCTTTCTCGTTTAATGTTTGGTGCTCGTCTTTCATTATTAGTTGGCTGTATCGTTGTCGTACTGTCACTTATCTTAGGAATTATTCTAGGGCTAGCTGCGGGTTATTTCGGTGGTCTTGTGGATATCGGCATTATGCGAGTGGTCGATATTATGTTGGCATTACCCAGTTTATTATTGGCATTAGTGCTGGTAGCAATTTTTGGGCCTTCTATCGTCAATGCGTCTATTGCACTGACTTTTGTTGCTTTACCTCATTATGTTCGATTAACACGAGCTGCTGTTTTAATTGAAGTAAACCGTGACTATGTTATTGCATCTCGCGTCGCTGGTGCGGGGTCAATGCGCCAAATGTTTATCAATATTTTACCTAACTGTCTCGCACCTTTAATCGTTCAAGCTTCTTTAGGTTTTTCTAATGCAATCTTAGATATGGCAGCATTGGGCTTTTTAGGTATGGGCGCTCAGCCTCCAACTCCTGAGTGGGGAACTATGTTATCTGACGTGTTGCAGTTTACACAAAGTGCATGGTGGGTTGTGACGTTCCCTGGTCTTGCTATTTTGTTTACTGTGCTTGCCTTTAATTTAATGGGTGACGGTTTACGAGATGCGCTTGATCCGAAATTAAAGCAGTAACGGAGTAAGAAGATGGCATTATTAAATATTAATCAATTATCTGTTCACTTTGGTGATGAAGATACTCCGTTTAAAGCGGTAGACAGAATTAGCTATCAAGTTGAAGAGGGGCAAGTTGTTGGTATTGTTGGAGAATCAGGTTCAGGTAAATCTGTGAGCTCATTGGCTATTATGGGGCTGATTGATTTTCCGGGGCGAGTGAGTGCTCAAGAGCTTTATTTTGATGGTAGAGATTTAATGAAAATCTCTGAATCAGAGCGACGTAATTTGGTGGGGGCTGATGTCGCAATGATTTTCCAAGATCCAATGACCAGCCTAAACCCCTGTTTCACGGTTGGTTATCAAATCATGGAAGCATTAAAAGTTCATCAAGGCGGAAGCCGAAAAACACGTAAACAACGTGCTATCGACCTTTTAACGCTGGTGGGTATTCCTGATCCTGCTTCACGTTTAGATGTATATCCACATCAACTTTCTGGCGGTATGAGTCAGCGAGTGATGATTGCAATGGCGATTGCTTGTCGTCCTAAATTATTGATTGCTGATGAACCGACAACGGCTCTGGATGTGACTATTCAGGCGCAGATCATAGAACTGTTGCTTGATTTACAAAAACAAGAAAATATGGCGCTAGTGCTTATCACTCACGATTTAGCATTAGTGGCAGAAGCCGCCGACACCATTATTGTGATGTATGCGGGGCAAGTAGTGGAATCAGGGAAGGCATCAGAAATTTTTAAATCACCTCGTCATCCTTATACACAGGCGCTATTAAGAGCATTACCTGAATTTGCCAGCAACAAAGCGCGATTAGCTTCATTATCTGGGGTCGTACCGGGTCGTTATGATAGACCAACAGGATGTTTACTTAATCCTCGTTGCCCTTATGCTCATGATGAATGCTATAAAACCGAACCTGCCTTAAGAGAATTGGGAACACATCGCGTGAAATGCCATACACCGTTAGATAATGCAGGGAGACCCACACATGGCTGAAGTTAATCCAAATGTCACTATTCCCTTATTAAAGGCGGTCAATTTAGCCAAGTATTACAATGTTAAAGGGGGACTGTTTTCAAAAGAGAAAACAGTGAAAGCGCTCGATGGTGTTTCGTTTGAGTTAGAGCGTGGTAAAACCTTGGCGGTTGTTGGTGAATCAGGTTGTGGAAAATCGACATTAGGTCGATTATTAACCATGATTGAAATACCCACTTCAGGGGAGCTTTCTTACCGTGGGCAAAATCTGTTAATCAAAGATAAATCAGCAGAGAAATTGCGTCGCCAAAAGATCCAAATTGTATTTCAAAATCCTTATGGATCATTAAACCCCCGTAAAAAGGTGGGACAAATTCTAGAAGAGCCACTTTTGATCAATACGACACTTAACGTATCTGAACGTAAAGAAAAAGTATTATCAATGATGGCAAAAGTAGGATTGAAAACAGAGCATTATAGTCGATATCCTCACATGTTTTCTGGTGGTCAACGTCAGCGTATTGCTATTGCTCGTGGTTTAATGCTTGAACCGGATATTGTGGTGGCGGATGAACCTGTTTCTGCTCTTGATGTTTCAGTGCGTGCTCAAGTGCTAAATTTAATGATGGATCTTCAACAGGATATGGGGCTTTCTTATGTCTTTATTTCCCATGATCTTTCCGTTGTTGAGCATATTGCAGATGAAGTTATTGTGATGTATTTAGGCCGTTGCGTAGAAAAAGGGACTAAGGCTCAAATTTTTGAAAATCCTCAACATCCTTATACACAAGCTTTGTTATCAGCAACGCCAAGATTAACACCGGAATTAAGACGCGAACGCATTAAATTAACAGGAGAATTGCCAAGCCCGTTAAGTCCACCACCAGGATGTGCTTTTGCAGCACGTTGCCGTCGTGCATTTGGACCATGCAGTCAATTACAGCCAACTTTAAAAGATTATAATGGCCAACTTATTGCTTGTTTTGCTGTTGAGCAAGATAACATAGCACTTTAAATAAAAAGAATATTTTTAATCAAAAAGGAGCAATATATATAAAAAATATTGCTCCTTTTTTTAATTATATTAAGTCGATCAAAATAAGATAATCTCATTGTGATTCAATAAATATTAAATATTATTTTATATAAATCTCTTTAAATATTAAGTGTGCTGGTATTAAAAATAAAAAAATATTTATATATTAAAATATTATTATTCTTTTATTTTTGTTTTTAATGTCTTAATAAGGTTTTTATAGATTTAAACTTACATGGCATTGTATTTTTTAGTGAATTATATTCTATAATCAAAATAATATGGCAATATCGTAGTTAAAAAAGTGAAATCCAGCGTTTATCTCATTTTACTATTTTTATCTTACAACTATACTCAAATAATAATAATTATATATTTATCTACTTTTATTTTAATGGATAGGCAGTTTTTATCGCGCTATTTTCTTTATTGAGAGTGATACATAATCTAAAAAATACAGTATAATCACTTTGTTCAAGTAAGTATATTGGAAATAGCAATGATGAAACCTCATCTTAAACATTCATTAACAATAAAACAGATGGCCGCAGTTGCGGGCGTTACGTTGGTGACTATTGCTATTTTTATCAGTATTCAACTTGTCTATTTGATAGATCAACGCCGTGAAGATTATCAAAATCAGCTTTTTAATGCGGGCGTCAGTATCCAACAACCGCTTGCTGATGCATTGTTACGATCAGATTTAAATGATGCCAAAAAACAGATAATTGGGTTAAAAGCAACGGGTATTCTTGGTAAAGCGATAGTAATGCAACCTGAGAATATTCAAGTGATGAACTTAGATTTTGCACCCAAAAAAGACGTTTCTGATTTCTCAAGCTGGCTTTTTGGTATCCCTGTTGAGGCTGTTATTCCATTACAGCCATTAGGTATTACTTCAACAGATGATAAGTCTTATACTGGCTATCTTATTTTACAGGCTGACACAAACCGTTTTTATCGCTTTGCCAGCAATACTGTCGCACTAATGTTAACTACATATCTGTTAATGGGGCTTATTCTAACGGTTGCAATTAGCTGGTGTATCAATCGTATTGTGGTGAAACCTTTACGCCAAATAGCCGTTACTCTTAATAAAGATAGCCAAGTTTCTGCTTTATCTTGTCCAGAATCACATCGTGATGATGAGATTGGTTTGCTGGTTAAAGGATATAATCATCAAAAATCTGATCAAAAATTGCCGAAGGTCTGAACCTTCTTACACCATAATGAGTCTAATCACTATAGTGATTTTATTTCATGTTTCTGTGGTGACAAAGAATGATAATACAAAAAATAGACATCAAACATCTAACATGTCTTTTGGCGCTTATTGTTAAACCTCATAAGTGGTTTAATACCAAGGATTAATAAAACAGAGGTTCACATGCAGGGTGTAATGACACGAATTTTATTGGGAAGCGTTATGTTTGGCGCTGTTGTTTGTCAAGTTCAGGCCGAAGCTTTACAGCCTGATCCTGCTTGGCAAGAAGGGCGACTAGCAAATGGTTTTCAGTGGCAAATCTTACAAACACCGCAACGCCCTAATGATAGAATACAAATTCGTTTATTAGTGAATACAGGTTCTTTATCAGAGAAAAGCAGTGAAACGGGTTTTTCATCCTTGGTGTCTAAACTCAATGTATTGGAAAATACAGGTCTGACACCAGAGAAGCGCGATAACTTATGGAAAAATGCGTTAGATCCAGATTATCCGTTACCGCCAATGATCGTTTCATATGATTTTACGGTTTATAATCTAAGTCTGCCAAATAACCAACCTGAACTATTAAAAGATGCTTTTGCATTGCTTGCGGGAATTGCTAAACCTGCGCAATATACTGAAAATGCAGTCCGTAATGCTGTTCAATCACCACTTCCTGTTGCCACATTCCCACTTAATATTGAAGATCCCATTTGGCGCTCACGTCTTGAAGGCTCTAACCTAAAAGGCCACAACCCTGGTAAGCCAGTTAATCAGTCAGTTAATACAAAAGAATTATCAGATTATCAACAGCGCTGGTATACCCCTGATATGATGACGCTTTATATTGCTGGCAATGTTGATAATCGAGTATTGACCGAAAGTATTAATCAGGCCTTTTCATCTCTATCTGGAAAACGAGTTACCCCTGTTCCAGTACCGATGTTGGCAGATATGAAGCCTGAAACATTATATGTACAAGAGCCCATGCGAGCTAAAGATCAAATTTCTTTAATTTGGGATCTAGATTGGTCGCCAGTAAAAGACTCTGATACGTTAAATAAATATTGGCTAAGCGATTTGGCACGCGAAGTGATCTTTGTTCATTTAGGCCGTAGCCTCGAACAACGTAAAGAAAATGACAGCACGCAAGTTAACATTGATTGCAGAGTACAATATCAGCGCGCCAGTTGTTCTTTGAATGTTGATACCGCGACGGCTAATATTCCAGCGTTAGCATCATGGGTGGGTGAAGAATTAGGTCATTTGCGCAATCAAGGCATTAGCGATGAGTTATATAAAGAGCTTCAACAAGAGAAACAACTTCAGTTAACACAGCTTTTTGCCCGTTATGCAAAAACAAGTACGGCTATTTTAATTAATCAGCGTTTGTTATCACAACAAAGTAATATTATTGATATTCCTCCTGAGCAATATCAACGTTTACGCCAAGCATTTTTAGCTGGTTTAACTAAAGAAACCTTAAATCAGGAGCTTTCAAGAGTATTGTCTGAAGATATTACTTTTGTATTAACGCAAAGTGGTGAAACACCTACCGTAAATTTAGGTGAATTGCGTATTCAATTTGAAAAGCAAGTTCATCCAGAAGTGGTAAATACGCCTGTTTCAGTGCCTGCTAATACGGCGCCAAATAAAACAGTGGAAGCACCTACAGTGACAACTCCGACAAAGAAATAGCCATAAAATAAGTCGCTGGGCTGATATAAAAAATTAACGGTTTATACAATTAAAAAAGCCAAAAGTGTTATTAATACATTTTTGGCTTTTTGCTTTTTTTAATATTAAAGGCGTTTAAACGCTTCTTTAATTATATCAGTTAATGCTTCACGGTTATTTCTTTGAGTTGTAAAGCCTGCGATAGCAATCTGTTTTTCTGGCAAATAACAAGCAACAGAACCCCAATACCCTAGATGATAATAAAGAGTACCTAAGTTCGTCTCTTCAGCCATCAATCCTAAACGATAATTTGCAGCACCAGTATGTGAGCCTTGCCATTTCATTTCTTTTAAGGTGGATGGATGTGTATACACTCTATCTTCAAAGAGATCTGCTGTGAATTTAGCTAATTCAAGCGTTGTCATCACAAGACCTCCACCACCAAAAGTATCCATTGAGGCATCAATGTGAGTACCTTCATGTTCATCGGCAAATTGTCTAGCGCGAATTTTCTTGGATATGGGTTGTGGCTCCAGACCTTCCCACCATGTTTGCGGTAAATCTAAGTCTTGAAAATGTAATAATTCACGAACTGCTGTAGCCATATTTTTTCTCATAAATTGAGAAAGAATATCTCCTAATAAAATGTATCCAGTATCTGAATAAATAAAGCGTTTTCCAGCAGGGATGATGGGAAATCCTTGGTGAGTATAATGCGCTATCTGTTCTTCTCGAGTCCACTGATGGGTGGGATTATTTATAACCTTTTCAAGGTAAGCTTCATTAGCGTGATCAAATAATCCACTACTATGGCTTAATAAATGGCGCAATGTGATAGTGTTAAGATCATACCCAAGTTCTGATAATGTTTGTTGATAATGGGGACTTAGATATTTTGTTATCTTATCATCAAGAGACAAGGCATCTTGTTCCCATAAACGTAAAAAAGCGGCTGCAAGAAAGGTTTTTGTATTGCTTGCGATCCGAAAAGGAGTATCTACAGTTAATTTTTTCTGGGTACTTTCATCGGCAAATCCATGTGCCATACCAAAAGGGTATTGAATGCCGGCACCTGTAATATAAATAGCGCTCGCTGAGGGTAAGGCATGAAAAGCATCAGTCATTGATTGAACCATAGTTACGTCCTTATCTATCAGGAAAATAAATCAGCAAAAAGGGTGTACTTGGCACCCTTATTTATTTTGCAATTATTCATTATTTATTTTTTGTCGCAGCTCGTAATTCTGTTACGGTTTTACCGCCTATTCCCCAGTTATCTGTTTCTACTTCATCGATCACAACAACGGTGGTCGCTGGGTTTTTGCCTAAGATATCAACCAAGAGTTGTGTCGCACCCGCAATAAGTTGTTCTTTTTGTTCAGCAGTTGCACCTTCGCGTGTGATTTTAATATTAACGTATGGCATTTTTTTTTCCTTATTACGTTATTGATAGGCGGTTAATGCAGGGGATTAACCATTGTAGTTTTATCATAAAATTAAGATATTGATTGCGTTTTAGTCAGCTGTTCTTTACGCATATTCGGGCCATCAGTGGCGATCCATGCGGCACAAAAGAGCGTTAATCGAGCAAAAAAGTAGAAGAAAGCCATTAAGCCTATTACCGAACCAAATGCGGCACCTGAAGGTGAGCTCGCTATTCTTGGTAGCATCCATGTCATTACGGATTTTAAAATTTCAAAGCCAATAGCGGCGATAAGCGTGCCTTTCATAAGAGAAACACGTTTAGGTTGATGGCGAGGCAAAATCCATAATATCCACAAGAATAGTAAATAGTTTGCAGTAATGGAGATTGTTAGGCCGATGGTTGTCCATGCTGGCGTTAACCATTCAATGCCATCTAATCCTAAAGTATGAACAATCATTCTTTGGGCTGATCCCGCAACAGAAGTGAGTGTTATAGTGACAATTAATGCAAAGAGTAAGCCAATCAGCGCTAAGAAATCACGAAAATAACGGAAATAGATTTTTTCTTGCTCTTCTTTATTTCTTTCCCAAACGAGTCGTGATTGCGCCAAAATGGCCTGACGTAAGTTACCAACCCAATTAACACCAGAATAAAGAGCAATAGCTAAACCCGTTAAACCGACAGTTGTACGTTGACGAACAGCGGTATCAATACTTTGTTGAACGGTTGCAGCTAACGTTGGATCGTCGATACTATTTGCTACACCAGTAATTAATTTAGCGAGTAAATCGGGATTTGAGGCTAAAATAAAACCGGCACAGGCAAAGGAAAGCATTAATACAGGGATTAATGATAAAAATGAGAAATAAGTGATAGCGGCCCCAAACTGATTTCCCATTCTATCAGTGAAGCGTTCTGCGGCACGAATAAGGTGTGCAATAAAAGGAATATTGGTAATGAAATTACTTATTTTTATCCCAATACCGATGGCTTTTTTTCCACCATGTAATCCTTTTTCCAGCCCTTTTTTTAGTGGCTGAGTCAGTTGAGTTTTTTCATCTGCTGTTTTTTGTTGCTGCTCTTCTGACATATATCCTCTTTAATTAGATCAGTCCATTTTTAATAAATTAGTGGTATTACTATAGTTTCTACTCAAAAATAGCATAGCTTAATTTCTATTACATACCTTATGATTATTGTAATTAGCCTCTGATTTAGATGATGTAATTGTTTGTTCTGGTTTAAGTGTAGATGATGCACTATTAAAAGGCGTGATCACCTTGCACTTAATTAAGAATACAAAACCAATACAGTAATTCTGAATTGGTTGAGTTTAATTAGAAAATGGCTACTCGCATATTGTTCTATTCTTTATTTCATAGGCAAATAAGGAGTAGACATTCATTTATGATGATAATTATTTTGTCAGTAGATTTAATTCATCTTCAATGGCTTTTAATTCTGCTTTTTCTTCAGCCAGTTTTCTTTCTTGTTTGGCGATTTTATCTGTATCACCTTTAAGTTGAGCTTCTTTTAATTCAAGTTCACGCTCTTTGATATCAAGTTGTTTTTCTCGTAATTCAAGGCGTGTGTTTTCAACTACTTTTTCGGGTGTGCAATAGCGCTCAACATTTTGTAATGCTCGTTCTAAGCCTTGTAGGCGGTATTGATTACCGTGTGCTTTCGCATATTCTATTTGTTTTTGGATATTTTGTTTTTTAATTTCGCAACCATTGATTGAGGTGTTGGCATACGCACTGCTAACGGACAGTGTTAATGCAATTGCGGTAAAGAGTATTTTTTTCATTTTAACATCCTATCTAATCTTAAGTGAAATATAGGATTATCATAACGACTGAATGCTAAGACACAACGTTTCTTTCGCTTTCAATGAAGAAGTTCAGCTTTTTCTGATACACTGAACTTAATCAAGCTTTCAGAGCAAATTCACTACTAAGCTATACTTATTTCTAACGGAAGATAAAGAATGCTGAGCTATCGCCATAGTTTTCATGCTGGCAACCACGCCGATGTTTTAAAACATATTGTTCAAACACTCATCATTGAGTCTTTAAAAGAGAAAGAAAAACCGTTTCTTTATCTTGATACTCATGCTGGCGCTGGACGTTATCAATTAACCAATGCTCATGCAACTCGCACTGGCGAATATCTAGAAGGGATTGCACGCTTATGGCAACAAGATGAGGTGCCAGAGCTTATTTTACCTTACCTTGAAGCCGTTGGAGAATTAAACTCAAATGGTGAACTGCGTTATTACCCAGGTTCTCCTTTATTAGCAGGAAAACTATTAAGAGAACAAGATTCCTTAGTATTAACGGAATTACACCCAACAGATTACCCTCTATTACGCACAGAATTTTCTCGTGATCCGCGAGTTAGAGTTTCTCGAGAAGATGGTTTTGGCCAATTGAAATCTAAATTACCACCCGCAAGTCGTCGTGGATTCGCATTAATTGATCCTCCTTATGAGCTTAAACAGGATTATTCTGCTGTAGTGAAAGGTGTTGTGGAAGGTCATAAACGCTTTGCAACGGGAACATATGCGATTTGGTATCCAGTGGTTCATCGCCAGCAAATTAAACGTATGCTAAAAGAGCTTGAAGCAACGGGTATTCGTAAAATTTTACAAATTGAGTTAGCAGTAAAACCTGATAGTGATCAATTAGGTATGACAGCATCAGGTATGATTGTGATTAACCCACCTTGGAAGCTAGAGTCACAAATGAAATCAATATTACCTTGGTTACATAAAATATTAGTTCCTGAAGGTATTGGTCATACATCAGTTGAATGGGTTGTACCAGAATAAGCATCCTTATTATTGTTTTTGCCTATTACTGTAAAAGCTAAAATCTGACGTGCTATGTATTAAACTTTGTCATAATAGACTTTATGACATGAAAGACTTAGCCTGTGAGTTACCTATTTTTCTACAGATAAATGGATCAGAGAAATGACGAGCAAACATTACGATTATATCGCCATTGGTGGCGGTAGTGGCGGTATCGCATCAATTAATAGAGCTGCAATGTATGGCCAAAAATGTGCATTAATTGAAGCGAAAGCATTAGGTGGCACTTGTGTTAATGTGGGCTGTGTACCTAAAAAAGTGATGTGGCATGCAGCGCAAATTGCCGAAGCTATTCATCAATATGGCCCTGATTATGGTTTTGATACGACGGTTAACCGTTTTGATTGGGATACGCTAATCAGTAGCCGCTCTGCTTATATTGACCGTATTCATCAGTCTTATGACCGTGTATTAGGTAATAATAAAGTTGATGTTATCCAAGGGTTTGCTCGTTTTGTTGATGCTAATACGATTGAAGTCAACGGGGAGAAAATTACTGCCGATAATATTCTGATTGCAACAGGCGGTCGTCCTGTTCAACCTAATATTCCAGGTGCCGAATATGGCATTAATTCTGATGGTTTCTTTGAGCTAAAAGCATTACCAAAACGCGTTGCTGTCGTTGGTGCTGGTTATATTGCAGTAGAACTTGCCGGTGTGTTAAATGCTTTAGGAAGTGAAACACATCTCTTTGTACGTAAACATGCACCATTACGTAGCTTTGATCCTTTAATTGTTGAAACATTATTAGAAGTGATGGAAGCAGAAGGACCAAAATTACATACCCATGCTGTTCCTAAAGCGGTGATTAAAAATGCAGATGGCAGTTTAACGCTACAACTGGAAAACGGCACAGAACAGACCGTCGATACTTTAATTTGGGCAATTGGTCGCGAGCCTGCAACTGATAACCTAAATCTGGTAGTAACGGGCGTTGAGTTAAATGAAAAAGGTTATATCAAAGTCGATAAATTCCAAAACACCAATGTAAAGGGAATTTATGCTGTGGGTGATAATACTGGTGCGGTTGAATTAACCCCAGTTGCAGTTGCTGCAGGCCGTCGCCTATCAGAGCGTTTATTTAACAATAAACCTAATGAGCACTTAGATTATTCGAATATCCCTACAGTTGTCTTTAGCCATCCAGCTATTGGTACTGTTGGTTTAACAGAACCTCAAGCTATTGAACAATACGGTACTGATCAAGTGAAAGTGTATAAATCCTCTTTCACTGCAATGTATAGTGCAGTCACTCGCCATCGCCAACCTTGTCGTATGAAACTCGTTTGTGTTGGTGCGGATGAAAAAATTGTGGGTATTCACGGCATTGGTTTTGGTATGGATGAGATGCTACAAGGTTTTGCTGTTGCATTAAAAATGGGTGCAACGAAAAAAGACTTTGATGATACTGTGGCAATCCATCCAACTGCGGCTGAAGAATTTGTCACCATGAGATAAGCAACAAGAGTGCTGATTTCAATTAGCGAGATAAAAGGCTAGAGTTTACGCTCTAGCTTTTTTATTGTGGTTTTTCTGTATCAAATATTTTTTTCCTTCAAAGCTTATTCAATCTCTTTCTTATCCCATCTTATTTTGTATTTAGCCACCTACATTTCCACAACAGCATATTCATCTACATATTGATGAATAAACCCGACATTAAGTGAAATTATCCATTTTGTAAGAAAAGTGACTACATAGTCATTATTGACTCTTTTATTTATGTAATCGTGCGGTGCTTTAGCTTGTTTTGTAAACAGTAATTTACAGAGTATCTTCATCATTTGTATCAAAATGTTAATTATTTAAACAATTATATTTTCTGTTAATAATTTATTCTATCAATATGAATTTCCTTATTTATCAATAAATAAGGTTATTTTTCTTTTGTGGGTAATTCAATAAATGATGAGTTTCTATGAGAAAAAACGATTAAAGTAACCATATTGTATCTATGGATATTATTATTCTAGTAAATGATTAACAAATAATTATAATTATTAACATTATAATGAACTATGGTATTATTCAACTTTAAAGAAATAAACGAATAACATTATAAATATAAATGGTAAATCCATTACTGAGGTAGAAGATGAAAATTTCAAGGAGAAAGCTGCTTTTAGGTGTTGGTGCTGCGGGTGTTTTAGCCGGTGGTGCTGCGCTAGTTCCAATGGTTCGCCGTGATGGCAAATTCGTTGAAGCTAAATCAAGAGCATCGTTTGTTGAAGGTACCGAAGGAGCTCTACCTAAAGAGTCTGATGCTGTTATTATTGGTGGTGGTATTCAAGGCATCATGACCGCTATCAACCTTGCAGAACGTGGCATGAGTGTCACTATTTTAGAAAAAGGCGAGATTGGCGGTGAACAATCAGGCCGAGCATACAGCCAAATTATTAGTTATCAAACATCACCAGAAATTTTCCCATTACATCATTACGGGAAAATCTTATGGCGTGGCATGAATGAGAAAATTGGTGCAGATACCAGTTATCGTACACAAGGCCGCGTAGAAGCACTTGCTGATGAAAAAGCGTTTGATAAAGCCCAAGAATGGATCAAAACAGCAAAAGGATCTGCAGGATTTGATACACCATTAAATACTCGCATTATTAAAGGTGAAGAGTTATCAAACCGCCTTGTTGGTGCACAAACACCATGGACTGTTGCCGCATTTGAAGAAGATTCAGGCTCTGTTGATCCAGAAACAGGAACACCAGCATTAGCGCGTTACGCTAAGCAAATTGGCGTGAAAATCTACACCAATTGTGCGGTAAGAGGCATTGAAACTGCTGGTGGTAAAATTTCTGATGTTGTAACAGAAAAAGGTGCAATTAGAACATCTCATGTTGTTCTTGCTGGTGGTATTTGGTCACGTTTATTTATGGGGAACATGGGCATTGATATTCCAACGCTGAATGTTTACTTATCACAACAACGTGTATCTGGTGTACCTGGCGCACCTCGTGGTAATGTGCATTTACCAAATGGTATTCACTTCCGCGAACAAGCTGATGGAACTTATGCGGTTGCTCCACGTATCTTCACAAGCTCTATCGTCAAAGATAGCTTCTTGTTAGGGCCTAAATTTATGCACCTGCTTGGTGGCGGTGAGCTACCATTAGAATTTTCTATCGGTGAAGACTTATTTAATTCATTCAAGATGGCAACCTCTTGGAAATTAGATGAAAAAACACCGTTCGAACAATATCGTATTGCAACAGCAACACAAAATACTGAGCACTTAGATGCGGTCTTCCAAAGAATGAAAACGGAATTCCCAGTATTTGAAAAATCACAAGTCGTTGAACGTTGGGGAGCAGTTGTGAGCCCAACCTTTGATGAGTTACCGATTATTTCTGAGGTCAAAGAATACCCAGGTCTGGTTATCAATACTGCGACTGTATGGGGTATGACTGAAGGCCCAGCAGCAGGTGAAGTGACTGCTGATATTGTAACAGGTAAGAAACCCGTTATTGATCCAACACCATTTAGTATGGATCGCTTTAAGAAGTAATAACCCCTTGTTTTACTGTAAATTAAACATATTAAGGAGTTTTCATGCGCTATAAAAGTTTACTTGTTGCCCTACCTTTTATTTTTGGTGTAGCAAGCGCAAATGCAGCGGAGAATGTTGTGCATCATAAATTAGACGGCATGCCTATTTCAGAAGCAGTTGAAATTAATGCAGGCAACAATCTGGTTTTCTTAAGTGGTAAAGTCCCTACTAAGAAATCAGCAAATGCACCAGAAGGTGAATTAGCTTCTTATGGTAATACAGAAGAACAAACCATTAATGTTTTAGAGCAAATCAAAACTAACTTGAATAATCTTGGCCTTGATATGAAAGACGTTGTTAAGATGCAAGTATTCTTAGTTGGTGGTGAAGAAAATAATGGCACTATGGACTTTAAAGGTTTCATGAACGGCTACTCTAAGTTCTATGATGCTTCAAAGACTGATCAACTGCCAGCACGCTCAGCGTTCCAAGTTTATAAACTGGCGAATCCTGCATGGCGTGTAGAAATTGAAGTTATCGCTGTTCGTCCTGCAAAATAAGAACGATAGTTTTTACTCTATTTCGACGTAAAACATAATCAAATAAAATGCTAAAGAGGGGAAACTTTCTTTGGCATTTTTTTATGGTATCGATATGTTATGGTGATATGTCGATAAAATTGATTTTTATAAACATATGAGCTGGTCTCCTAAAATACCCTATAACGATCTCCCACTCTTACCTCCAGATCTGGAACTCATTGAAACGCGAGAAATATTAAAAGCGTGCATCAATGCGCGTTCGGCAATTGCTGAGTTGAAAACTGCGGGGGAGTTAATTCCTGTTCAACAGGGGATAGCTAAACGCCAAACTGCATCAGTATATCTCAAGCAATTAGTTGAAATTGGTGTATTGGAAGAAATGAGTGTTGGTCGTGAAAAACTGTATCTCAATACAAAATTACTACAAGAGTTAAATCAATAACATTTTTATTGCCTCTCTAACTTAGAGGCAATAAGAGAATAATTGGCTTCATAATATAAGTCCTAACTACTTTCACCTTGAATAAACTTCACTGGAATAACAGAGACGTTATCTGTTATTTCTTTATTTTCAATTAATGCACTAATTATTTCTACACTTTTTTCAGCCAGTTGTTCAAAGGGCTGTTCAATACAGGTTAATTGGCGCAGCGTTTGATTTAGCCAAGGGCTTCCGTCGTAAGCAACGATTTTCAATTGCTCTGGGATGGCAATATTTCGTCTGGTTGCTTCATTAAATAATGCCATCGCGGGAATATCAGCAGCAAAGATAGCATCAATATTGGGATGTTGTGTCAGTATTTTTGTCGCAAATGTATGGAAGTAATCTTTCTCTTCTTCTTTCCAATTTACTTTTGCAGGAATAGGCGTAATACCAGCTTGAAGTAATGTGTCTTTAAACGCTACACAACTTTGATAAGAGGGTGTGGAAGATAAATAGCTGGAATTATCTTCGATGTAGAGGATTTTTTTGCAACTTTTTTGAATAAGATGTTCTGCGGCTAATCGACCACCAGTATGGTGATCAGAACAAACCAATGGAATATCAAGAAGATGACGGTCAAGTGTTACTACTGGTTTTTGAATGTGCTGATATTCTCTGTCATCCAATAGTAGATACTCTGCAATAATACCGTCAATCTGGCCTCGTTTGAGCATATCAAAAAATATACGTTCGCGTACTTTGCTATTTTGTGTTGCGCATAACATCATGCTATAGCCCTTCTCGGCGAGTTTATTTTCAATAAAACGAGTTACTGTTGCAAAATAAGGATACTCAAGGCTATTAATAATGACGCCAACAACAGCACTCTTTTGTTGATATAAATTTCTTAGCCAGGTATCGGGAATATAATCTAATTCCTCTACCGCTTTTTTTATTTTTTCTCGTGCCGTTTGAGAAACATAGCCACTGTTATTTAGCGCTCTTGAAACAGTGCTTGCGGCGACATTAGCTTTTTTTGCGACATCACGGATCCCGGCCATTGAATATGCTGTTGCTCCTTTCAATTAGTTGATTGTCTAATATATCTTAATCTGATTAAGACAAAATCCTCTTTAATGAGGTAATTGTGTTTTTTTAGTATGAGCTATTTCACATTTTAGTATGTTAATTACCTTATCCGCTATTTTAGTGCCTATAGTATCTTATATTAAATATGGAACAGTTCCATATATAGTGATTACCTTGGTGAGGTGAATATGTCTAATAATTGGTGGAAAGAAGCAGTGGTCTATCAAATTTATCCTAAAAGTTATTACGATAGTAATGGTGATGGTATTGGGGATTTAGCAGGGATCACAGAAAAATTAGATTATATTCAATCACTAGGCACTAATGTTATTTGGTTATGTCCTATTTTTAAATCACCTATGAAAGACAACGGTTATGATATTGCTGATTATTCTGTTGTTGATCCTATTTTTGGTGATAATAAGGTATTGGATAAACTGATCAATGAAGCTAAAAAACGTGATATTAAAATTCTATTAGATTTAGTATTAAATCACTCTTCAGATGAACACCCTTGGTTTAAAGCAGCAATCGAAGATCCTAATAGCCCTTATGCGGATTATTATATTTTTAAACAATGGGATAAACCGACTCCGCCTAATAATTTACGTACTTATTTCGATTGCTCTGTTTGGAGCCGCGTAGGAAATACTGACCGATGGTATTTTAATTCATTTGGCCCAGAGCAGCCGGACTTAAATTGGGAAAATCCACAATTACGTAAAGATATTATCGATATGATAAATGTCTGGATCAAAAAAGGTGTTGCTGGATTTCGTATTGATGCGATTGGTAATTTAAAAAAATCCCCTGAAGCATTATCTGAATATCAATTTGAACCTGATAAAGATGATGGTTCCGCTTCTTTAGTGCCTTGGGTTCTGAATCAACCAGGAATTGATAAGTTTTTAACTGAATTAGTTGAGAATACTTTTAAGCCTGCGAACAGTATGACGGTTGCAGAAATTGATGTGCCAGAAAAAGATTTACGAGCCTATGTCGGCGAAAATGGTTATTTCTCCATGGTATTTGATTTTAGCATTGCCGATTTAGATATCCGCAATGAAAAGCCATTTACAATTAATCCCATTACAGGTGAAAGATTAAAACCTGTATTTATCAAAAGCCAATTAGATACTCAAAGAGTAGGATGGGGAGCACCTTATTTAGAAAATCACGATCAGCCTCGTTCATTAAATAAATTTCTCCCTAAAGGTGCGATTACCCCCATTAGTGCCAAAATGTTAGCAACGTTTTTATTAACGCAACGGGGCACGCCTTTTATTTATCAAGGGCAAGAAATCGGTATGACAAATTGCCCGATGACATTGGAAGAGCATGATGATTTACATGTGTTTAAATTACACGAGTGGGGCAAGAAATTAGGTTATAGCGATAAGCAAATTATTGAATATTTTAATGAACGCAGTCGTGATAATTCAAGAACGCCTTTTCAGTGGAATAGTGATATTAATGGGGGTTTTAGTACAGGCAAACCATGGTTAAAAGTTAATCCTAATTATACGCAGATTAATGCAGAGCAAGAGACTGAAGATAAGCACTCTCTTTTTGCCTATTACCAACAATTAATTGCATTAAGACGCCATTCAGAAATCAGCGATATTTTAATTTATGGTGAGTTTTCACCTTTATTCTCGCCTGAAAATGTAATTGCCTTTAAGCGTACTTATCAAAATAAATCAGTCAATATTTACTGTAATTTTAGTGGAGATGAAAAATCACTGACGCTTAAAGCGAAACAGATTTATCTGCATAACAGTTCAATAGTTGAAGATGTGCAAGGGCATCTTATTCTTCAACCTTATCAGGCTATTATTTTTAATGAGTAGCCAATGAGTTGTTATAGATACTCACTGAAAAATAGAGCGCCTTTTATGGCGCTTTATGATTAATGCGTTTCAGCCAATCTGCAATAAATTGTGCGATAGCTTCTGGGTTATTGATATCTAATAGTGGAAAATCAATATTCAAATTGCAATCACTGGCGACAGCAATTACATGTTCATCCAGTAACTCATTAAAATTACGCTCGTTAATATGGCGATAAAGGGCAATTTTAGGAATAGTTTCACCTTTAAAGCCCTCCACTAAAATCAAATCTAATTTGCTGGCATCAAAGCGAGAGGCAAGATAATAAAGATCCAATTCAGGTAATTCGGGTGTTTCAGTCATTAATGCCCAGCGTTGTTGGCTTGCAACTAATGTCTGGTCGGCACCTGCTTTTCTGAGTTCATAGCTGTCTTTTCCAGGTTTATCCACATCCATATCGTGATGAGTGTGTTTTATCATTCCTACACGAATTTCTTTTTTGCGTAATTGTGGGATAAGTTGCTTGAGTAGTGTGGTTTTACCGGTTCCACTCCATGCGGTGATCCCTAAAAGAGGTAAGTCGAGCTGTGCCATATTTTTCACTCCTATTTTTTTAATTGGTTGGCTTTTGCAATATCGTCAGGGGTGTTTAAGTTAATAAAAGCACTGGCTTGATCAGCAAATAAAACGGGGTGTGCATTTATCTGTTTCATAAACAGCATTAATTTTCGATCACCTTGTGCTAAATAGGCTTCTAGCATAGGAATAATGCTACGATTCAATAGTGCTAGTGTAGGGTGCTCTCTTTCACCATCATCAACATAAACAGCCAAAGATTCTCCTTTTTGTTCATAGAGTGTCTCAACTAAATTGAGTGGAAAATAAGGCACATCACAAGGCACAAAGGCAACCCAAGGTGTGGATGCTTGCTTTAATAGTGTCAGCATACCGGCCAAGGGGCCGGAAAATCCTTCTATTTCATCAGTAATAACAGGATATTGGCTTTGGCGATATTGCTCTAGATTTCGATTAGCACTAATCAATATGCCATCAACTTGGGGAGCTAGTTTTTGGGCAATGTGGAGGTATAAAGGTTGTCCATGCAGAATTTGTAGCCCTTTATCCGCGCCGCCCATTCGAGTTGCTTGGCCTCCAGCGAGTATGCCACCTGTAATATTCTTCTTTTTCATATTCAATATTTGTGAATAAATTGGCTAAAATTTACGAACGATTTTTATCAAGCAAAGACGATATACTAATAAAAAGTCTCGACTTAGTGAGATTTCATATAAAGCAACAGCAATTTTTATCAAAAAAGCGTAATCTTTACGCATATTGACAGAGGTTTCCTTTTTCTATCAGATAATAATTGGTACTTTGTTGTTGTCATTAATAATAAGGATTTTTTGTATGAAATGTCACCGTCTTAATGAAGTTATGGAATTACTGCATCCAGTTTGGGAAGAGAATTCTGATTTAAACTTAATTCAATTATTGCAGAAACTGGCTAATGAAGCGGGTTTTAAAGGTCAATTATCTGATCTGACTGATGATATTTTGATTTACCATCTGAAAATGCGAGATTCAGCACCAACAGATGTTATACCAGGACTAAAAAAAGATTACGAAGAAGATTTTAAAACCGCTATTTTACGCGCCCGCGGTGTAATTAAAGATTAAGTTCAGGATAGAAAATGGAAATATCTGCCTCATTTAATTTTCAGGGACTTTCACCTGATAACATTTGGGATGCATTAGTTAAAATCGGTTTTTATCCTGAATCAGGGTTAACTGAATTAAATAGTTATGAAAATCGTGTTTTTCAATTTATGGATGAACATAGACAGCGTTATGTGGTGAAATTTTATCGCCCTCAGCGTTGGTCATATGAGCAAATAAAAGAAGAACATGAATTTGTTTTAGCACTAAAGGAAGCTCAAGTATCAGTTGCAGCCCCTTTAATCATTCATAATGAGACAGTCCATCTTTCTGATGACGGGTTTTATTTTGCATTATTTCCTAGTATTGGTGGAAGGGCATATGAAACGGATAACTTATTTCAACTAGAAGAAGTAGGACGCACATTAGGGCGCATTCATCAAATAGGTAGAAAAAAGAGTTATCAGTATCGCCCAACCCTTTCTATTGCAGAATATCTGATGGCACCAAAATTAGAATTTGAAAATAGTGCATTAATTCCTAATAACCTCAGGTCTCAGTTTATTGAGGTGATTGATAAACTTATTCATGAAGTGAGTCCCCGAATAGAAGACTCCACATGGCAAATATTACGACTACATGGGGATTGCCATCCCGGTAATATATTGTGGCGTGATGAAGTTGTAATGGTTGATTTTGATGACTCTCGAATGGGAGCCGCAGTACAAGACTTTTGGATGTTATTAAATGGTTCAAAGCAAGAGCAAATTATACAATTAGATACAATCCTTGAGTCTTATTATGAATACCAAGATTTTGATTTACGAGAATTGTCATTAATTGAACCGCTAAGAGCGATGAGAATGGTGCATTATCTCGCATGGGTATTAAAGCGCTGGAATGATCCGGCCTTTCCAAGAGCTTTTATTTGGTTTCAAGAACAAGATTTTTGGTTTAAACAATTAGCCTTATTCAAGGGACAAGTGGAGCAATTAAATGAGTCTCCTTTACAACTTAGCCCAATGTATTAATTCTTAGGAGACGATGAAACATGAAAAAGATTTGGTTGGCGTTAGCAAGTATGGTGTTAGCATTCAGTGTATCTGCTGCAGATATTTCTGAAGGAAAACAATATACTAATCTTTCCAAAACTGTTAATGCAGCGCCGGACGTTGTTGAGTTTTTCTCTTTTTATTGCCCACATTGTTACCAGTTTTCTGAAGTCTATAAAGTCAATAGCACTGTTGAAAAGAACGTACCAGAAAATACCAATATGGTTCGCTATCATGTTGATTTTTTAGGGCCTTTAGGTAAGGACTTGACCCGTTCTTGGGCTGTGGCAATGGCATTAGGTGTTGAAGATCAAGTTTCTCCTGCTTTATTTAAAGGTATCCAAGAAACTCAATCTATTCGTTCTGTTGATGATATCCGCAATACTTTTATTAATGCTGGTGTTAAAGGCGAAGACTATGATGCGGCAATGAATAGCTTCGTCGTTAATTCCTTAGTGAGCCAACAACAAAATGCTGTCGCTGATTTCCAAATTAATGGCGTGCCAGCTATGATCGTTGGTGGTAAATACAAGATGAAAAATGATGGTATTAGTGCTAAATCACCAGAAGAATATGCGAAAACATATTCTGATATTGTGAATCAATTATTGTTAAAAAAATAGTATAGGCTTAATTCTTTCTTATATGGATTAAGTAAAAATATATAGTTTTTATATGGAAAATAGCACTCAGTAAATAAGAGTGCTATTTTTTTGCTTTCATAAATTTGTCATAATATAACTATCCACATTAATGAAAAATGTTTTTATTAAATTATAATATCTTAATAAATTCGCTAAGTGATTGATTTTTTAATTGTGTTAATAAAGTAAAAAGAAAGGTAACTTATTAATATAGAGAGAATTAAAAAACTACTCACAGAGTTATCCACAGGTTATTGTGAGGTTTGTTGGATAGTTGAAATCTTAATGGGAAAAAAGTGACACTAATATGAACGTTAATATTAATGATGAATCAATGACACTATCCTAAATCGTTTTTAAACAAAGTTGTCAATGTGATTTTTAGCCTTTATTTTTAATTAAGAATAGATTAATAGAAAGGGCTTTTGATTAAAATTTGTTTTAATTAATATTAAGTTATCATTAGCACTTATTCTTTTCGGTTAAGTTCTGTTAACAATAAATAATTGACCTTTTACGCCGAATTTCCACATTTAAGAACAGGTAATATTCGTCTATTGGGCTGTGATGTGGCATTCTAGTCATATCAACGAACCTCAGAACAATGATGAACAGATTATGGTCCAGATAGCAGAAAACCCCTTTATCCTTGTAGATGGCTCTTCATATCTTTATCGCGCCTATCATGCTTTTCCACCGCTAACTAATAGTCAAGGTGAACCAACTGGTGCGATGTATGGCGTGTTGAACATGTTACGTAGTTTGATAATACAGTATAAACCAAGCCATGTTGCGGTTGTGTTTGACGCTAAAGGTAAAACATTCCGTGATGAATTGTATGAGGAATATAAATCTAACCGTCCTCCAATGCCGGATGATTTACGTGAACAAATAGCGCCTTTACATGAAATGGTACAAGCAATGGGCTTACCTTTGTTATCTATTTCAGGTGTGGAAGCAGACGATGTCATTGGAACACTGGCACTAAAAGCTGCTGCTGACGGACGTGATGTCCTAATAAGCACAGGTGATAAAGATATGGCGCAGTTAGTGACGCCAAAGATCACGCTTATTAACACTATGACCAACGTTATTTTAGGTCCCGATGAAGTTAAAGAAAAATATGGCGTCCCTCCTGAACTGATTATTGATTTCCTTGCATTAATGGGGGATTCATCAGATAACATTCCAGGAGTTCCTGGTGTCGGTGAGAAAACTGCATTAGGGCTTTTACAAGGTATTGGTAGTTTAGACGATATTTATCAACAGCTTGATAATATCGCAACGTTGAGTTTCCGCGGTGCTAAAACACTTGGCGCTAAAATGGCGGAGCATGAGAAAGTGGCAAAACTTTCTTATAAGCTGGCAACGATTAAAACGGATGTTGAACTCGATAAAACGTTTGATGATTTAGTGGTTAATGAGCCAAATTTAGATCAATTATTAGAGATGTTCACGCGTTATGAATTTAAACGCTGGATAAGTGATCTGCAAAATGGTGGCTGGTTAGCACAACGTAGCACTCATAAAGTTGCGGTGCCTTATAGCTCTGACGTCGCAAAACCCAAAGAAGCATCTATATCGGCTAATTTTCCTGTGATCACACAAGAGAATTATGAGGCGATATTAACGCACGAAAGCTTAGCGCACTGGGTTGAGCTTCTTAAAAAAGCCCCCGCATTTGCATTTGATACAGAAACTGACAGCTTAAATAATATTGATGCGCGTTTAATTGGAATGTCGTTTGCGATAGAGCCAGGTAAAGCGGCTTATATCCCGTTACGTCATGAGTATTTAGATGCACCAGACCAACTTCCTGTGGATGATGTTCTTACAGCATTAAAGCCTATTTTAGAAGATAAAAATATCTTAAAGATTGGGCAAAACTTGAAATTTGACCGTGGTATTATGGAAAATGAAGGCATCGAGTTAAACGGTATCCATTTTGATACGATGTTGGAATCTTATGTGCTAAATAGTGTTAGTAATCGTCATGATATGGATACGCTAGCTGAAAAACATTTAAACCATAAAACTACCACGTTTGAAGAAATTGCGGGTAAAGGTAAAGGGCAACTAACTTTCAATCAAATTGAGGTTGAACAAGCAACGCTATATGCAGCTGAAGATGCCGATATCACTTTATTACTCCATCAAGCGCTGTATCCTCAAATAGAAGCTATTGAACCGCTTAAACATGTTTACCGCGATATTGAGATGCCATTAGTACCTGTGCTTTCTAGAATGGAACGCAAAGGAGTATTAATTGATGCTCAAGTTTTAGCCGTTCAATCTCAAGAAATCACACAACGTTTAGCTGAAATTGAAAAAGAAACGTTTGCACTAGCTGGCCAAGAATTTAATCTCTCTTCACCTAAACAGTTACAAGAAATCTTATTTGATAAACTGCAATTACCTGTTATCAAGAAAACCCCGAAAGGGGCACCATCGACGAATGAAGAAGTATTAGAAGAGTTAGCGCATAGCCATGAGTTACCACGTTTAATTTTAGAACATCGCGGACTTGCGAAACTAAAATCTACCTATACTGATAAATTACCATTAATGGTGAATAGTAAGACAAAGCGTGTACATACTTCTTATCATCAAGCTGTGACGGCAACCGGTCGTTTGTCATCACGAGATCCTAATCTTCAAAATATTCCAGTGAGAAATGAAGAAGGGCGCCGTATACGCCAAGCCTTTATTGCACGTGAAGGATTTAAAATTGTTGCAGCCGACTATTCACAGATTGAGTTGCGGATAATGGCGCATTTATCGCAAGATAAAGGTTTGTTAGATGCTTTTGCTCAAGGTAAAGATATTCACCGTGCAACCGCATCTGAAGTGTTTGGCATACCTTTAGAGGAAGTGACCTCTGAACAACGTCGTAGTGCGAAAGCGATCAACTTTGGTCTTATTTATGGCATGAGCGCATTTGGCTTATCTCAACAAATTGGTGTTGAGAGAAGAGAAGCTCAACGCTATATGGATCTCTATTTTGAGCGCTATCCTGGCGTATTGGATTATATGGAGCGCACTCGTAAACAAGCTTCTGAGCAAGGCTATGTTGAAACATTGGATGGTCGTCGCCTCTATTTACCTGAAATTAATTCAAAGAATGCAATTCGTCGTAAAGCTTCAGAACGTGAGGCTATTAATGCACCAATGCAAGGTACTGCTGCTGATATCATCAAAAAAGCAATGATTGCCGTAGATCATTGGATTTGTAATGAATGCCCTGATGATGTGCATATGATCATGCAAGTACACGATGAATTAGTGTTTGAAGTGCGAGGATCTTATTTAGAGAAAGCAAACACCATGATCCACAAATTGATGGAAGGTAGTATGGAATTAGCTATTCCATTAAAAGTCGAAGTGGGTGTGGGTAATAACTGGGATGAAGCACATTAATTTTTAATATTATTCTTTAATAGAAAGGGCACAGAATTGTGCCTTTTCTTGTTTAAGCTTTAGTGTCAGGAGTAAGCGCTGATCCTTCAAATTCAATAAAATCTTCGTGCAAACCTTGGATTAGCCTGCCTGTTGTTGTGCCTGTGTCATCAAGTTCCATCAAAGACCAACCTACGTTGTCATTAACACTATAAAGATAGCCTTCATCAAGCATACCAATCACCTTACCAATAATTGATTTACCATAGGCATGGAGTAATTCTTTAAGTTCTTGTTTATCAAATTGGGACGCTAGTTTTTGATATATCTCGGTGGCCTCATCAGAGTAAATATCCATTTCACTGATATGTTCCTCAACATCACGATAGATATCGGTGAGTCCTTTTAACACAAGGAAGCGTGCAAACTGTGGAATATTTTCTTGTAATTCACTATTTGCCCATGATTTTGGGTTTGTTGCACCAGCTGCTTTGAGTTGTTCACATAAATCCATAAATTGACTATTTTCCATTTTTACCTCAATTGATGTGCTAATAAGATTTATATTTATTGTATAAGTGATGGCAAGAAAAACAGCGAGAATTTATCTGTATTAAGGTAGGAAAAAGAAAAGCTCGGTTAATTGCCGAGCTTTTTTATGTCAAAACTTATCAAAATGTGAAAAAGAGATAAGTGAATAATTAAGCAACTTGTGAATCGATCAGCTTGCTTAATTTCTTCTGTTTTTTCTCAATACGTTGGCGTTTTAACGGAGACAAATGGTCAATAAAGAGTTTGCCATCAAGATGGTCTAACTCATGTTGAATACAGCCTGCAAACAAATCGGAGGCTTCAAGTTCAATTTCATCACCATTTCTATCTAATGCTTTCACCTTTAAGAAGCGGTAACGCTCTGTTGGGGCAAAAGAATCAGGAATAGATAGACACCCATCCATCATATCCATCACTTCATCTTCAGTGCTGATAATTTCAGGATTGATTAGGGCAATCGGTTGATCTCGGTTTTCAGAAACATCAATAACAACAATGCGTTTAGATACATTAACCTGAGGTGCCGCTAAGCCAATACCTCGTTCTGCGTACATGGTTTCAATCATGTCATCGATTAATGTGCGTATTTCGTTATCTACTTTTTCCACTGGTACTGCAACTCTGCGCAGACGCTCATCGGGAAAACGCAGCAGCGTTAATACAGCCATGGATACCTCATTTTATCGCTAATTACATATTTACTACGGTCTCGCGGTAAGCGTATCACAAAATCATTAAGGAGAAACCGCACCTTTTGTGTGATTTGTTCTAATTTTAATCATATTCATCTAGGTGATTAAAGTCTCATAATTATGTAATTAAACTACATTTATTTATGGTTTGAATACATAAAGACGTAGCTGAATCGTGTCTGCATGTGAAAAAAAATTACAAAAGGGCTTTTATTAACCAATAAAATAGAGTACATTATCTCTCGTAGGGTACAGAGGTAAGATGTTCTATCTTTCAGACCTTTTACTTCACGTAATCGGATTTAGCTGAATATTAGCTGCCCCAGTCGACTTTATTTCGACTGGGGCATTTTTTTGCCTAAAATTTGCTGAAGTGGTTTATGCTAGAAGTGAAAGGGGAAAGGTAATTTTCCCCTAATCAATAAAAGAATAGTCAGTTTCTGGATAGGAAAAAGAAGAGATTAAACGTTATTGTCATTTACAGGCGCTTCTTCTTTGCCTGAGTACCATTCATTAAGTGTGTTACGTAGCTTATCAATACCAATTTTTTTCAATGATGAAAAATATTCGATACGAATATCACCGACTTTACTTGCTAGTGCATCACGTACACTCATCAATTGTTGTTTACGGGCACCAGATGCCAGTTTATCGGCTTTAGTCAGTAAGACGAGTGTAGGAAGTTCAGACTCAACAGCCCAGTCAATCATTTGCATATCGAGGTCTTTTAGTGGATGACGAATATCCATTAAAATAACCACACCTTTTAAGCACTCTCTTTTTTGTAAGTACTCGCCTAAAGAACGTTGCCATTTGCGCTTCATTTCTTCAGGAACTTGAGCATAACCGTAGCCAGGTAAATCGACTAAGCGTAAACCCTCTTCAATTTGGAACAGATTGATTAATTGAGTACGACCTGGGGTTTTACTGGTTCTTGCTAACCCATTTTGTTGGGTTAATGCATTTAAAGCACTGGATTTACCGGCATTAGAGCGACCCGCAAAGGCAATTTCAATCCCTGTATCTGGTGGTAAATGGCGGATATCAGGCGCACTGATGATGAAATGTGCTTTTTGGTAATTAAATTGGGCCATTATGGTATAAACCTCTCTGAAATAATGCGGCTTCTCATGCATACTCATTTCAATTCTGCGTGAGAAAGAATATCTAAAATATCTATTTGCTCTATTTTGGCGCAATTTAATGACTTATAACAGAGCTTAAAAATTAAAATTTACTCTGTTATGACGTAATTAGACTTATTAAGCGTAAATAAAGGTAAATGATTGGCACTATTTACCTCAGCGAATTAGAATCCCTGCATATTAAGTAAGTTGTAGACTATTAAAGTAAAGGATCCCTGCATGTTAAAACGTTTTCTTGTCACCTTCGTTACCGCTTGCACTTTAACAACAGCGACTTTTGCAATGGCAACGGGAGAAACCTTCGTTAAATTAGTCACCTCTGAAGGCAATATTGAAATATCACTGGATAATAAAAAAGCCCCAATAACAACGAAAAATTTTATTCAGTATGTCGAAGATGGATACTATAACGGCACAACTTTTCATCGTGTTATCCCCGGTTTTATGGTTCAAGGCGGTGGTTTCACCGCTGATTTGCAACAAAAGCAAACCAGAGCACCTATTAAAAATGAAGCAGATAATGGGTTACGTAATGTAAAAGGCTCTATTGCTATGGCACGTACGTCGGATAAAGATAGTGCAACCAGCCAATTCTTTATTAATGTGGCTGATAATGCCTTTTTAGATCACGGGCAACGTGATTTTGGTTATGCCGTATTTGGTAAAGTTGTAAAGGGTATGGATGTGGTTGATAAAATTTCACAAGCACAAACCCGCAATATCGGTCCTTACCAAAATGTGCCAGTAAAAACGGTTACTATTTTATCTGCTGAAGTCGTAAAAGAATAAACGCATTATTAGGATAGGATATTTACGTATTCTAATAAGATAAAATGCATATAAACCGGAATGGAAGTATTCATTCCGGGATTTTTAGTACGAAAAAAATATTTTTTATCGTCTGTTTTTTCGTGTGATCTCCTGCAATAAGTATTCATTACACTATTAATCACTGTCTTCATCATCAATTACCGTCATTATTGTTATTGCGCAATAAATCAGCAGATTTTCTTGCTTACTATTCATATTTTATACCTGTGCTATGATAATCGGCTTTGTTGTACCCAAGTCGGTTAAACAACGAGCTATTTTGGCAAATATACACTCGCTTTAAAATAGTAATAAAATAGATAATGATAAGAAAATCAGTCGGATAGGCTAATATGCTGTTACTTATTGATAATTACGACTCGTTTACCTACAACCTCTATCAGTATTTCTGTGAATTGGGTGCTGAGGTTGTTGTTAAGCGTAACGATGAGATTGACCTTAAAGAGATAGAAAAGATGATGCCAGCACATCTTGTTATCTCGCCAGGACCTTGTACTCCTGATGAAGCAGGGATCTCTCTTGAGGCTATACAGCGGTTTGCCGGTGAAATCCCTATTCTTGGCGTTTGTCTTGGACATCAAGCAATAGGACAAGCTTTTGGTGCATCTGTTATCAGAGCACGAGAAGTTATGCATGGTAAAAATTCATTGATACATCATAACCAACAAGGTGTTTTTAAAGGACTTAATCGCCCTTTAAGTGTAACGCGCTATCACTCTTTAGTGATAGATGCTACGACGTTACCAGTGCCTTTTGAAGTAACGGCATGGAGCCAACATGATGGAAATGTTGATGAAATTATGGGAATTCGCCATCGTACACTTCCAATTGAAGGGGTTCAATTTCACCCAGAAAGTATTTTAAGTGAACAAGGGCATGAGTTATTAAATAATTTTCTTAAATATTAATAGGATAGTATTTAAATAGCGAAATAACACCTTTTTATACAAAACCACATTTGATTTTTTATTCATATTTAGTGATTATATTTTCATATTGAATATGAATAACGATCAGGTGGGGTAATGACAAAGCAAAGTATCAACCGGGCAACTTACGATCAAGTAATGTTGCCAATTTATTCACCCGCAGAGTTTATTCCTGTCAAAGGAATGGGTAGCCGTGTTTGGGATCAGCAGGGAAAATCGTATATTGATTTTGCTGGTGGTATTGCTGTTTTAGCACTGGGGCATGCTCATCCTGGCCTTAATCAAGCCTTGAAAGAACAAAGTGAGCAGCTTTGGCATGTTAGCAATATATTTACTAATGAACCTGCATTACGTTTAGCGCAAAAATTAATAGATAACACATTTGCGGAACGTGTCTTTTTTGCTAATTCAGGTGCAGAAGCGAATGAAGCCGCATTTAAATTGGCTCGTCATTATGCCATCACTCGCCATAGTCCTTATAAAACTAAAATTATTGCTTTTCATCATGCATTTCATGGCAGAACACTGTTTACAGTATCTGTCGGTGGGCAGCCTAAATATGCAGATGGTTTTGGTCCTAAGCCTGCAGATATCGTGCACGTTCCTTTTAATGACTTAGATGCGGTTAAAGCGGTAATGGATGATCACACTTGTGCCGTTGTACTAGAACCAGTTCAAGGTGAAGGTGGCGTAACGGCGGCAACACCTGAGTTTATGAGAGGGCTACGTGAGCTGTGCGATAAGCATCAAGCCCTACTTGTTCTTGATGAAGTACAAACAGGTATGGGGCGTACAGGTAAGCTCTTCGCTTATATGAACTATGATGTGATACCAGACATTATTACAACCGCAAAAGCACTAGGAAGTGGTTTCCCTCTCAGTGCGATGTTAACAACACATGAGATAGCTTCTGCAATGGGTTTAGGGACTCATGGTACAACTTATGGAGGTAATCCACTCGCTTGTGCAGTGGGCAATGTCGCATTTGATTTAATTAATACGCCTGAGGTACTTGAGGGTGTAGAAAAGCGTTATCAATGGATTGTAGATGAGCTCACGGCAATAAACCAAACCTACAACGTCTTTTCGCAAATCCGTGGACAAGGATTATTGATCGGTGCACAACTCGCACCACAATATGAAGGTAAAGCCAAAATACTATTAGGATTAGCTGCAAAGCATGGTTTAATGATGTTAAATGCAGGCGCTGATGTTATGCGTTTTACGCCATCATTAATTATTACCCAAGAAGAGCTACAAGAAGGAATGGTAGCATTAAAAGCGGCTATTGCGGAGTTTGTAAAAGAATAGTCCTTATTATAAACCCCATCACAAGAATGGGGTTTATACAGATCTTTTTATCAATAGCCCTTTGTATCGGGCTATTGTTTGTTCGGGCGGGGAAACTTAGCGAGTCCCGTAAACGACGATTGTTTTACCGTGTGCAGAGATCAGGTTTTGATCTTCCAACATTTTCAGAATACGGCCTACAGTTTCGCGTGAACAACCAACGATTTGACCGATTTCCTGACGTGTAATTTTAATTTGCATGCCATCAGGATGCGTCATAGCATCGGGTTGTTTTGCTAAGTTTAGTAAGGTTTGTGCAATACGACCTGTTACATCAAGGAAAGCAAGGTTACCTACTTTTTCTGATGTGGTTTGTAATCTGTTCGCCATTTGAGCTGACAGGCGCATCAGAATATCAGGGTTAACCTGAATTAATTGGCGGAATTTTTTATAGGAAATTTCTGCTACTTCACAGGCTGTTTTTGCTCTAACCCATGCACTACGTTCTTGATCTTCTTCAAATAATCCAAGTTCACCGATGAAATCCCCCTGATTCAGGTAGGAGAGGATCATTTCTTTCCCTTCTTCATCTTTAATAAGAACAGCCACGGAACCTTTAACAATATAATAAAGTGTTTCCGCTTTCTCACCTTGGTGGATCAGCGTGCTCTTGGATGGATATTTGTGAATATGGCAGTGTGACAAAAACCATTCAAGAGTCGGGTCTGTTTGCGGCTTGCCGAGAACCATTCGCGTTATCCTCTGTACGTTAAATGCAGCCTTTCAAAACGGATGGACTCCCTTTTGAGACAGCGTGCTTAAAAATCCTATCTTGACCTATTAACTTCCTGAGAACACGGTAAGTTAATATGGAGTAGATTATAATAAATGAGAAAATAATGCATTGATCTTAACCACTATCATCAAGCAGATATTGTTTTTAACACAATTAGTGCATTAAGTCTCGTTTTACGCAGTCAGCATAATAAACCTATTTGCTAATTGCTAGTTGAATTATGAGAATGTACTCTTTTAGTTTCTGTCATGTTTAGAGGGAAAATAAATGGAAGCACGAGTTAAGTGGGTTGAAGATTTATCTTTTGTTGGTGAGTCTTCATCAGGTCATCAAATAATGATGGATGGGAACTCTGGCGATAAAGCACCAAGCCCAATGGAAATGGTCTTAATTGCTGCGGGGGGATGCAGTGCGATTGATGTCGTTAGTATTTTACGCAAAGGGCGACATCAAGTCACTGATTGCGAAGTGAAATTAACATCAGAGCGTCGCGAAGAAGCCCCTCGTTTATTTACTGATATCAATTTACATTTTATTGTTTCAGGTAAAGAACTCACAGATAAAATTGTTGAGCGAGCTGTTCAATTATCTGCAGAAAAATATTGTTCCGTCTCTTTAATGTTAGGAAAAGCAGCTAATATTACACATTCATTTGAAATAAAAGATACTGAGTAAATTTGATATTTTAAAATAAATTTTAATCAGGAAATAATATCCCTTAAATAAGGGGATATTATTTTTATAAAAATAGAGTTTATTTTTGTTAACTGATCTTTTCGCCATTTAATAATTTTTTGACTAATGGCGCCATAATTAATTCCATCGCTAATCCTAATTTTCCACCAGGCACCACAATCGTATTTATTGTTGACATAAATGAGCCATGCAACATTGCCAGCAAATAAGGAAAATCAATATCAGTTAAGCCTCTAAAGCGAATAACAATAAAACTTTCATCAAGAGTTGGGATAGCTTTAGCTGAGAATGGGTTTGATGTATCGACGGTAGGGACTCGTTGAAAGTTGATGTGAGTACGCGAAAATTGCGGAATGATATAGTTAATATAATCATCCATTGAGCGCACCACTGAATCTCTTACGGCTTCTTGTGAATGACCCCGTTCAGTTGTGTCTCGGATAAGTTTTTGTATCCACTCAAGGTTAACGATAGGGACAACACCCACTAATAAATCAACATGCTGTGCGACATCATGTTCATCAGTGACAACACCTCCGTGTAATCCTTCATAAAAGAGTACATCGGTATTATTGGGTAATGATTCCCATGGTGTAAAAGTTCCTGGTAATTGATTGTAGGGCGTCGCTTCATCATAAGAGTGTAAATATTTACGTGATTGGCCCTGTCCTGTTTCGCTATAGTGGCTGAATGTGGAACTCAGTAGGCTAAAATCATTTGCTTCAGGGCCAAAATAGCTAATATGTCGCCCTTGCTCTTTGGCTTTTCTTATCGCCATATCCATTTCAGGGCGAGTATAGCGATGAAAACTATCTCCATCAATTAAAGCAGAATGTGCATTAAGTTGTTGGAATATCTTACGAAAAGCTTGGCTCGTGGTAGTCGTTCCTGCTCCACTTGAACCAGTAACCGCGATGATAGGATGTTTGACTGACATAGATTATCCTTTTGCAAATAAGGTTAGCCCTTATTGGTGGCGATATTGCGCTCTGGGTGATCAATCAGAGCGAAACTGCGATGCAGGCATAATATTGACGCTTTCATGAAGTTCTGACCAAACTAACACGGCTTCACCGGATTTAAGTTGTTTTTTTACGTCGGCGACTTTTTGTTCTAGCGTCTTCTCTTGGATACCATAATCAGTGCCTTCTCGTAAAACGAAACTTTCAATAAGATTGTCTAGTGTCTCAGTGGAAAGTTCGTTCCAAGGTATTATCATTTGGTTTTCTCCAAATAAGCGGACAACCAGTCAGGTATTCGATTTTCAAGCCACATCACGGGTTTAGAAAGCTTGCCACTAACAAAACCCACATGCCCGCCAAATTCAGTAAGTTGATATTCAATATTATTCGGTAGTGTTGTGATATCAGGAATAACATCCGCAGACATAAAAGGATCATCTTTAGCGTGAATAATCAGTGTTGTTTTCTTTATTTTATTTAATAAAGGCAAAGCACTGCATTGACGATAGTAATCAAGGGCATCTTTGAACCCATGAATTTTAGAGGTAATCAGATCGTCAAATTGGCGTAGCTTTTTGATGGATTTTATTGTCAACAAACTAATTGGCAATGATTCAGGATAGCGGATCAACTTGCGTGTTGCGTTATTTTTTAGTCCTTTTAATAGATACCATTGGTAAAAACGGGAAAAACCATGCTCAATTTTAGCTGAACAAGGCTCTAACATTAATGGTGCTGATACAATAACAGCTGCATCTACAACGGCATTTTCACCACTCTCAGCAAGGTAATAAGCGAGCATGTTACCTCCAAGAGAGTAGCCAACAGCCGCTGTTGGCTGTTCACCAAATTCCTTTTTTAGCCAATTTAAAAAGTAGCGAGCATCTTCGGTTTCACCTGAGTGATAGATGCGTTTTTGTCTATTGGGTTCGCCACTGCATCCTCTAAAATGCATCACAACACTTAACCAGCCTCTCTCTTTTGCTGCTGATAACATGCCATGAACATAAGGACTGCTAAAGCTTCCTTCTAAACCATGAAAGATAACTAGCCTTGGCTTATCGAGAGCCATTTTAGGATCTTCACTCCATGCCAAATCGACAAAATCATTATCAGGAAGGTTTAGTCGTTGCCAGTAAGGCGTTAATAGTGGTGTTCTACGCACTATTCGTGGTAAAAGCGTTTGTAAATGTGGATTTTTAGCCCAACGCATTGGATTAAAGTATTGAGACATATTTTCCGTCTATCAAAATGAATTAACACTTGTTTGCTAAATAACATACTGCTATTTTCGGTGAAAATAAAACATCTGTCACATCTTTGAGCGCTCGCTATGACAATTAGCCTTATTTTTTCTTTAACTATTTTCTTGTTTATTGCTGCTATCACACCTGGACCCAACAACTTATTACTTACTTCATCAGGTGCTAATGTCGGTTTTAAAGGCTCATTAAAGCTTATGGCGGGTATTATGCTGGGAATGCAATGTGTTTTACTTAGCTCGGCATTTGGTGTGGCTGCATTACTGATTATTTATCCTGCATTGCATATAGGATTAAAGATAATCGGGAGTGCATACTTACTTTGGCTTGCTTGGAAAACAGCAACATCATCTTATCAACGTTTAGATATCCCTGCAAAAACGCCACAAGCAGTAAGTTGGTTTCAAGGTGGATTATTACAATTTCTCAATCCTAAAGCGTGGATGATGGGATTAGGGGCAGTTGGAAGCTTTAGTTTATCTGGTGATGCCTATTTTAGTTCAATTATCGCGATGAGCATTGTGATGGTGATAGTGAATTTTGTTGCAGGCATTGTTTGGATTTTAGGGGGAACTTTAATCAGCTTATTTTTACAAAGCAGAAGGTCTTGGTTTATTTTTAATATTTCAATGGGATTATTAACAGCGCTCTGTGTTCCTTTGATTTGGATTGAATAAATAACTATAAATCAATGAGTAACTTAATTATTTTGATTTAAATAATGCTTTTTTAAGTTTAGTTGACATGATTGTTCTAAACACCCATCAAAAAAAGAGTATTAATCTAGTGAAAGAGAGATCTATGATCGCCTGTTATCACGGGTATTTATGTTAAAGTGCTCTTTTATATAATGTGAGAATAAAACTTCCTCATTTTATATAAACGTGATTATTTAACATTTTCATTTATCTAAATTTATACTTTAAAGTGAAAAATAATTCTCGCGAATAGGAATTATTTATTCCTCTTTACTGGTTGTAATTAAAGAAAATTTTATTGTATATATGTTTTTAGTGTGTTTTTTTATTGTTATAACTTAATAAAAGCGTTTAAAAACGCAATATTATTGAATATATATAGATTGAATTTATATTCTCTTATTGACCAAAAAGAATAAATTATTATTAAAAATTGGAAAAAAAACAAATTAAGTATTATAGAATATCGTGGTTAATGAAGAAAAGCAGATAAAAAAGATAATTATAAACCTATTATAAAAGTAAGTATTTTAATAATAATATTACTTTTTATAATTCATTGTTTATGTTCTATTTTTTTATTTGTTTTTATCTAAAAACCTAAATAGCTTTAGGTTTCAAACTCTTTATCAAGAATGATCCCATATATAACGATATAGTACTCGAAGTGGATATTGTCATTATGCCAACATTAACAAAAATTGCTTGGATCAAACCAGGTATGGCTACAAATCAGCGTAAAATAGCAGATTATATTTTAGATAATCCTGAAAAGATGGTGACACTTTCATCACAGCAATTAGCTGTAATTACGGGTGTTAGTCAGTCTGCTATTGTTAAGTTTAGTCAAAAAATAGGATTCAAAGGTTTTCCATCTTTGAAACTTGCAATAAGTGAAGAGCTAGGCCGGAAAAATGCAGGTACAGGGCAAAATACTAGCATATTACATAATCAAATAGGTTCTGATGATAGTTTAGTTGTTATTGCACAAAAACTGGCACAAGAAAAAAATAATTCTATTAGTGATACAACTCGCCAAATTAATTATTTTCATTTTGAAAAGGTGATCCAGCTTATTGATGAAGCCCAACGTGTTCAAATTATAGGTATTGGTGGTTCTGGGTTGGTGGCCAGAGATTTAAGTTATAAATTACAAAAAATCGGCATCACGACACTTATTGAAACGGATCATCATGTCCAAATATCTGTTGCTCAAATGTTAAGTTCAAAAGACTTACAAATAGTTATTTCTTATAGTGGAAAACGAAAAGACATGTTAGTGGCAGCCTCTGTTGCTAAAAAACAGGGAGCAAAAATTATTGCTATTACAGGAGAAAAGCACTCACCATTAGGCAGAATTTCTGATTATATATTAGAAACAATTGCGGATGAAGGAGAGTGGAGAAGTGCCTCAATCTCATCTCGCACTGCACAAAATACAATAACAGATCTTATTTTTATGGCGTTATTAAAGAAACGTGATGAATGTGCGAAGACATTAGTGCTAAGTTCTCAGGCATTAATTAATAGCCTAGATAATTAAAAATTTTGAACTGATTCAAAAAATTAATATTTAAAGGTAGGTATTTACACTTATTACTAAAGTTATTCTCCCAATGGCCGAAACGATAGTTATTTAGGCAGTGTTTTTTTGTTGAGATATTTTAATTTCAATGTCGAGGAGAGTAACTAATGCGTAACAATCAACCGGTGACACAGCGAGAATACCCGGTATCTGAAAACGCAACACTGATGTCGACGACAGATCTTGATGGCAATATTATTTATGCCAACGAGGACTTCGTCGAGGCCAGTGGGTTTTCAGTAGAGGAACTAGTGGGAAAACCCCATAATATTGTCCGGCATCCTGATATCCCTTCAGATGTTTTTAAGGATATGTGGAGAACCTTAAAACAAGGCGAAGTTTGGACTGGGATCGTTAAAAATAGACGTAAAAATGGTGATCACTATTGGGTAAGGGCCAATATCACGCCTATTATTCGTCACGGTAAAATTCAAAGTTTTATGTCGGTCAGAACCTGTGCACTAAAAGAGGAAATAGCACAAGCTTCAGCACTTTATGATGCATTTAATCAAGGTAAATATCCTTCTCACACCTTTTTAAAAGGTGCTTTTGTTTATAAGGGATGGCAACGTTGGCGCTCATGGAATCAAACTATTTCATTAAAAAAACGCCTTCGGCTTTTTATTCTATTCCCTCTACCGTTTATGTTGTTAAGCGCATGGTTTTCTGGCCTATCCAGCTATGCTCTTTTGATGCATGTCGTTGTTTTACTATTATTACTAATGGCAAATGAGCGCATTCTGTATTTTCAAATTGTTAAACCCATCATTCAATTAAATAAACATGCTAATCGAGTTGCAACAGGAGACGAACATAACGTTGCTTACCTTAATCGTATTGATGAAATCGGGATGACTCAGCGTTCAGTTAATCAGTTAGGGCGAATGTTCCGTTGGTTAGTGAATGATGTAAGTCATCAAATTCATCAAGTCGATATTTCTTGTGATCAACTCGCAGCGGGTAATCGTGATTTATATGTAAGAACGGAACAAACAGCCAGTAATGTTGAAGCAACAGCATCTACGATGAATGAGCTTACTACAGCGGTAAGTAGTAATAGTGAAACTGCGGGGCAGGCAAATAACCTTTCTAATATCACCTGTGATGCGGCGATAAAGGGAGGTAATGCAATGGATAATATTGCCAATACTATGAATGATATTGCGAAAAGTTCAGAGCGGATCAGCAATATTATTGGTGTAATTGATAGCATTGCTTTTCAAACCAATATCCTTGCATTGAATGCATCAGTAGAAGCTGCTAGAGCAGGCGAACAAGGGCGTGGTTTTTCTGTGGTAGCGACTGAAGTGAGGGAGTTAGCACAACGCAGTGCAGAAGCAGCTAAAGAGATCAAAAAATTGATTAGTGCTTCAAGTAGTAATATCAAAGTTGGTTCAAAACAAGTCAATGAGACGGTCAGTACGATGGAGGATATTGTCGTACATGTCAAAAATGTGACCGATTTAATTGGTGAAATTAGTCTTGCTTCATCAGAACAAAGTGCGGGACTAAAGGAGTTAGGCCGTGCAGTTGAAAAATTGGAATCGATTACGCATGAAAATGCTAACTACGTTTCTAAAGCTTCAATGATTTCAGGTGAAATGAAAGTACAAACTAATTACTTAGTCAGTGCAATTAATGTATTCCATTAAGTTGTAATTATTAGGAAATAAAAGAAAAAGACACCTACTAAAAATAGGTGTCTTTGTGTTTATCTAAATCATATTTTAATCATGAAAAAACGGTGAGTTAAAAGCTTGTCCAATCATCGTCTTCATCATTTTTGACAGATGCTCCTTTCACGAAATTCTTCTCTTTTATGTCATCCTTGGTGGTGTTTTTTATTTTTTCTTCTTTTGGTTGCAGTGATTTTTCAGAAGAGAATGATTTTTCGATTATGGTATGTTGTGATTTTTTATTGTATTGCTCACTTTCAGCAGTCTTAAATTGCTCAACGATCTGTTCAAGATTGCCAGCTTCTTCGGTTAGTAAACTAGCAACAGAGGAGGATTGTTCAACCATGGCAGCATTTTGTTGGGTGGCTTTGTCCATTTCTGTAACCGCAAGAGAGACTTGGGTTATACCACGTGTTTGTTCTTCAGATGCCGATAAAATTTCTGTCATTGAGTCTTCAACATGTTTTACAGATGTCAGTATTTCACCCATAGAAATACTGACTTGTTCAACAAGATCATTGCCATGACGAACTCGACTTATTGAGGCATCAATTAATTCTTTAATTTCCTTCGCTGCTTCAGCACTACGCTGTGCTAACTCTCTCACTTCAGTCGCTACCACAGAAAAACCACGCCCTTGTTCGCCTGCTCTAGCAGCTTCAACAGCTGCATTTAAGGAAAGAATATTGGTTTGAAAGGCAATACTGTTGATAACGGCGGTAATTTCGCCAATCTTTTGTGAGCTGTCGGCAATATCCGTCATGGTTTTCACCATGCGATTAGTGACATCGCCCCCTTTACTGGCAATATTTGATGTTTGATTGATGAGATGTGAAACTTCACGAGCGCTTTCGGTATTGTTTCTCACTGTTGCTGTGAGTTGTTCCATACTCGATGCGGTTTCTTCTAATGCGCTAGCTTGTTCTTCAGTACGGCAAGAAAGATCGGTATTGCCTGCTGATAATTCTTGAACACCTGTGTAAATATGATGACTTGTTCCCCGAATAGCATTCACAATTAATGAGAGCTCAGTGCGCATATACTGAATACCCGTAATTAATTGGTCAATTTCATTATTTCCTTTTGCTGTGATGTTTTTATTTTCTAATAAATTCCCTTGTGAAATTTCTGACATATAATCCACGATTTGATTGATACGTAAAACAATATTTCGACGTATCCAAAGCACAACAAGAACTGTAAAAAGAATAAAAATAAACATAAAAACAAACGCTAAAATTAACGTTCGTTCATAATTACCTTGTGCAGCTTGTGTTGCATGGGTCACCACATTATCACTGAGGTAATCTGTTGCTTCATAGAGGGATTGAGTAAAACGCTCATTAGTATTATGAGCATAAAGAGATTGAAAGCCGTAGTAATCTCGAATTTCTAAACATGAGGCAAGCTGATCAAGATCGTAAATAACACGATTAAAAAGCTTTTTCATACTTTCTATTTTTTCAGGATCAAAGTTGGCGTTAGTTGCAGAAGTAAAGTATGAGGTAATAATACGTGTAATTTCTTGTTTTCGTTGTGGATAAGTGGAAAGAAATTGGGTGATTTTATCTTCTGCAATGTCAGGAGTGAGATGGGCTTCAAACATAACATTAAGCATATCTTCACGTAATTTATTTAACTCTGCATAACCATAATCCATCGTTTTTATCTGTTCAAAGCCATTCGCTAATTGTGAGATCCGCTTATTTGTTAAACTCGCATCACGGATACTCATTGCACCAGAGAAAAGTTGAATAATGCAAAACAGTATTAAAATAAACATTAAGCCATTAGATATTTTTATTCGTTTCAGCATAGCCTTACCTATTTAATTGATTTGTAGGACACACAGCAAGGAGCGATAACTATTTATCAATTAAACTTATTCGGCTTAATATCTAAAAACTTTATTGTTTCTACTCTATTTAATAGTAAAGACGACTTATATTTCTTTTTTTAGCTTTAATTATCAGCTAATGACTAAAATATTCTAATGATTTATATAAAAGACTATAGGTATATTGGCTTACTCATTTTTTATGTTAATCGATATAATAATAAGTTTTTGTAATGATTTTGCTGAATAAGAGAGCAATAATGAGCAGTGTTTTTTCTTTATTTATCGATTTATCTTATAATAAGTGAAATAAACGTATTGATTTCGAAAATACTCTCAATGTTTCTTAAAAAGCGTTCTTTTTTCTGTATAAAAAAGGTCACTTTTTTGTGTTTATGTGCGGGAGAATTGAAATACTCCCAGAAATTAACTGGGAGTATGGTAGGTAGAGGTTTTGTTATATGTAATTGACTACTTATTATACTGAGCGTTTACTTTCTTTTGTATAAGAGGTCAACTTAAAAACTTTCCCAATTATCATCGGTTTCATGGTGATTTGTCTTTATTGTCGGTGTTTTAATCGCTTCTTTTTCTTGCGGTTTTGCTGAGAATGTGGGGAGTTTCGTTAGGGTCGGTTTTTCATTCTCAACTTTAAATGTATTGACGATGATATCTAACATGCTGGCTTGTTCACTTAATGTGGCAGAAGCCGCAGTTGATTGTTCAACCATAGCTGCATTTTGTTGAGTTGCCTTATCCATCTCATTAACAGCAAGACTAATTTGTGCAATACCTCGAGTTTGTTCTTCTGATGCAGATAGAATTTCTTTCATTGAACCCGAAACGTGATTAACGGATGTTACAATTTCACCCATTGATAAACTGACTTGTTCAACAAGATCATTACCTTGTCTTACCCGTAAGATTGTGGATTCAATAAGCTCTTTGATCTCTTTAGCTGCTTCAGCACTTCGTTGAGCCAAGTTACGTACTTCACTTGCTACTACAGAAAATCCTCGGCCTTGCTCGCCAGCTCTCGCTGCTTCAACGGCTGCGTTAAGGGCTAAGATATTGGTTTGGAATGCAATATCATCAATAACAGCCGTAATTTCACCAATCTTTTGTGAGCGATCGGCAATATCTGTCATTGTCATAACCATTTTATTACTGTGTTCACCACCTTGAACTGCGATATCTGCAGTACTCATCACTAACTCTGTGACTTCACGAGCGCTCTCTGTGTTATTGCGAATGGTTGCAGTCATCTGCTCCATACTGGATGCTGTTTCTTCTAGCGCGCTAGCTTGTTCTTCAGTTCGGCTGGATAAGTCATTATTACCTGCAGCAATCTCTTGTACACCTGTATAAATAGCCGCACTACTATTTCGGATAGAGCTTACCATCTCTTTTAATTGTGCGCGCATTTGCTGTAATCCCAGCATTAACTGGTCTATTTCAGTATTACCTGAAATGTCACTGTCCACACGACTGACTAAATCACCTTTAGCAATTGTTTCTTGATAGGTGATCATTTGATTAATACGAGCAATGATATATTTACGGATCCAAATAAGAACTAATGTGGTGAAAATAAGGAAAATACCCATGAAGGTAGACGCTATCCACAGCATGCTGTAATAGTTCTTTTCCGCTTCAGTTACTGACGGATTAACCACTTCATCGGTAATAAAGTCTGTGGCTTCATACAGTGAGTTAGTAAAGTTAGTATTCGCTGGGCTTTTCAAGATCAATCGAACAGCATTAGTATTTCGTTCACTTAAATATTGTGCCAATAAATCAAGATCAGCTCGACTTTTTTGATAAAGCTGTTTGATTTGTGCCATACGTTGCTGATCGAAACCTGTTTGAGCGGATAACTCAACATACTCATTCATCAAAGCATCAACTTGTGCCTTACGTGCTGGCATAGTTTGCATAAATGTGGTGATGTTTGCATCTTCTGCTTGAGGATTTGATATATAGCTAAATGCTTGCGCAATAATATCCGTACGCAATGTATTCAACTCCGCATAGGTATTATCCATTGTGCGTAGTTGGTCGAAACTGTATGAAATTTGCTTGAGTTTATTTTGAGTCTGGTAGGCATCGTGAATGCTTTGTACTCCAGAAATGATCTGAATAATACAAAACAGAGTCAGGACACACATTAAACCTTGAGAGATTTTAATTCGTTTTAACATAACCCTACCTATTAGCTTTGCCTTTTTGTCGGTAAGTGGGAGGTCCACTTAGCAGAATGATTAATTCGGCTGGAATGTTAGAAACTTTAGTGTGAAAGGATTTATTTCCCTTACTTAATATGAATAGTCAGAAAATAAACATTAGATTGTTATTTTTACTGGGGTATTGCCAGATAGGGTGAGATTATATTTTGTGTAAATAGTGCTACTGTAAAATGAATTGTATAAATTTTAAGAATGAATGATGGGATAAAAATAAAGGAACTATTTTACTTAAAACAGTTCCTTTTTTAATGAATGATAGATTATTACTGAGAGCCAAATGTGTTTGTCATCTCTTCCAATGTTTCCTGTAATTCCATCCATTCCATTTCAACGTCTTCAAGTGCTGACTTTGCGATACCTTGTCGGCTTAAACAATCTGAAAGCTCATTTTTACGGCTGATATCGTAAATGCCACTGTCAGAAAGTGCTGTTTCAATGAGAGTAAGCTCTTGGCTAAGTTTATCCATTTTACTCTCTAAGGTGGTCAGTTTTTTACGTAACGGTTGAGTTTGTTGTCTAAACTCTGCTTCTTTACGTTTTTGTTCTTTTTTGTCTTGCGCACTTAAATTTGTCGTCGTGGTATTATCTTTATCTTGCTGATTTTTATTGGCTTGTGTTTCTTGGCGATTTTGATCAACTAACCATTGTTGGTAATCATCCAGATCGCCATCAAAAGGCTCAACTTGACCATCGTGAACAAGATAGAGGTCGTCAGTGGTTGAACGCAGTAAATGCCTATCATGCGATACCACGACAATTGCGCCTTCAAAGCTAATTAACGCTTGAGTCAACGCTTGACGCATATCTAAATCGAGGTGGTTAGTTGGTTCATCCATTAACAGCAAATTAGGGCGTTGCCAAACTAAAAGAGATAACACTAAACGCGCTTTTTCACCGCCAGAAAACTGACCACACGCATCTGTAACCTTATCGCCATGGAAGCCAAAACCTCCAAGATAGTCACGTAATTTTTGTTCAGTCTCTTTAGGAGCTAAGCGAGTTAGATGTTGTAGTGCTGACTCATCGGAGCGTAGAAATTCTAATTGATGCTGTGCAAAGTAACCCAATTTAATGCCTTTTGAGAGAGCCATTTTCCCTTGTAATGGTTCAAGCTCCCCAGCAAGTAATTTGATTAAAGTCGATTTACCTGCACCATTTCGCCCTAATAATCCAATACGTGATCCAGGAATTAAATTCAGTTTAATATCATTAAGAATAATTTTTTCACCATAACCGGCACTGACTTTTTCCATCGATAGTAGTGGATTAGGTAAACTTTCAGGTTGGCGGAAGCTAAATTGGAATGGGTTATCAGAATGAGCTGGAGCAACGCGCTCCATTCGCTCAAGCATTTTCACTCGGCTTTGTGCTTGTTTCGCTTTAGTCGCTTTCGCTTTAAATCTGTCGATAAAACTTTGTAAGTGTGCAATTTTTGATTGCTGGTTTTCAAACAAAGCTTGTTGCTGAGCGAGTTTTGTTGCTCGTTGCATTTCAAACGAAGAGTAGTTACCTGAATATTCAAAGATTTTTTCTTGTTCGATATGCAAGATTTTATCCACGATCGGATCAAGAAAATCACGGTCATGGGAAATCAAAATTAAGGTGCCAGCATAGCTTTTTAGCCATTTTTCAAGCCAAATAACAGCATCTAAATCTAAGTGGTTGGTAGGCTCATCGAGTAATAGTAAATCAGAGCGACAAATTAATGCTTGCGCTAAGTTTAAACGCATTCTCCAACCACCTGAAAATGATTTTACAGGTTCATTTAGTTGTTGTTGGCTAAAACCAAGACCATTTAGTAAGGTTGCCGCACGAGATTGAATTGTCCATGCATTAATGGCATCTAATTGCCCGTGAATAAGTGCAATTGCGTGACCGTCGTTTGTCTCGTTAGCTTTTTGTAATCTTTGTTCTAACTGGCGATATTCTCTATCACCATCAATAACATAATCAATTGCGGGTACATCAAGTGCAGGTGTTTCTTGGTTAACCCACGCCATAGCCCAAGTACTGGGAAAGGTGACATTCCCCGCTTCTGCTTGAAGCTCACCTTTTAATAAAGAGAGTAATGTGGTTTTACCACAACCATTTTTGCCGACTAGACCAATTTTTTGCCCTGGATTAATGGTTGCACTGGCATTATCCAGTAACACTCTGACACCACGGCGAATTTGCAAAGAAGAAAAAACAATCATAAATATCGTCTATTAAGAGTATGTAAATTAATATATAGAGTAAGTTGTTCGTAACAGTTGGTCACAATGCGTGCATGGTAACGGAAAAAATGGTTTCTGACACGTTTTGTAAGGAGGAATGATGTCAAACGCATCAAATGTATTACTGGTGTATGTTCATCCCGAGCCGCGCCAATCCATTGCTAATAAAGCATTAATCAAGGCGGTGAGGGATCTAGAGAATATAACTATTCATGATTTATATGCTACTTATCCTGATTTTTTTATTGATATACACCATGAGCAATCCTTGTTGTGCAAACACCAAGTGATTGTTTTTCAATTTCCATTACAAACATATAGTTGTCCAGCATTATTAAAAGAATGGCAAGACAGGGTACTAACACGTCCTTTTACAAATGAAAGTGGATGGTCACATTTAAAAGGAAAAGCATTCCGCTGTGTTGTGACCACAGGTGAACCTGAATATGCTTACCAACATAATGGAAAGAATCACTACACACTCACAGAATTATTACGTCCTTTTGAATTAATGGCAGAAATGTGTGGTATGCGTTGGTTATCACCCATGATTGTGTATTCAGCAAGGCAACAGTCTAAAACGACATTGACGCATATTGGAGAGGCTTATCGCCATTGGTTAAGTGCGCCACTTGAAGGGGAGCATGTCTAATGGAAGATAACTGGATGATTAAAGCGGTTCTCTTTTTCCTTTGTGCTGCGGTTATCATGGTACCGATTGCACAACGTCTTAAAATTGGTGCCGTACTGGGTTACTTAATTGCTGGTATTGCCATTGGCCCTTGGGGGTTAGGGCTATTTAAAGATGTCGATAACATCTTACATTTTGCTGAACTCGGTGTGGTCTTTTTGATGTTCATTATTGGATTGGAGCTAAATCCAGCCAAGCTGTGGGAATTAAGACGCGCTATTTTTGGTGTCGGTTCAATGCAGGTGGTTTTCACCGCCTCTATTTTCTCAGGACTTATTCTCGTTTTAACCTCTTTTTCATGGCAGGCCGCCGTTATTGGCGGATTAGGTATTGCGATGTCCTCAACGGCTATGGCATTACAGCTTATGAGTGAAAAAGGGATGAATCATAATGAGGGTGGGCAGTTAGGTTTTGCAGTTCTGTTATTCCAAGATATGGCAGTGATCCCTATTCTTGCTGTTATTCCGCTACTTGCTGGGGAAACTGCTAGCAGTGATTGGTATCGTATTGGATTAAAAGTTGCCTCTTTTGCTGCGTTATTGGTTTGTGGGCGTTATTTATTACGTCCTCTGTTTCGTTTAGTTGTCAAATCGGGTGTAAGAGAAGTCTTTACAGCTGCCGCATTATTAGTCGTGCTAGGTGCGGCTATTTTTATGGAAACTCTCGGTTTTTCAATGGCAATGGGAACCTTTATTGCTGGTGTATTATTGGCGGATACAGAATATCGGCATGAATTAGAAATTTCTATTGAGCCTTTTAAGGGCTTGTTACTGGGCCTCTTTTTTATTTCTGTCGGCATGTCTTTAGATATAGGTATCTTATGGCGCTATTTACCAGAAGTTTTACTGGGTGTGCTTATTCTAGTCATTGTTAAAGCTTTGATACTTTACGGTATTGCATGGTTAGCTGGATTACGATTTTCTACACGTTTACAATTTTCATCAGTATTAAGTCAAGGTGGTGAGTTTGCCTTTGTTGTTTTTTCAACATCAATGGCAATGGGCGTATTAGATAGTCAGCAGATGGCATTGTTGCTGGTGGTTGTCACGCTTTCTATGATGACAACGCCACTTGTGATGCAAATGACAGACGCTGTATTATCTCGCCGTTATAATGAGCCTAAAACAGACGAACAGCCTTTTGTTGAAAACAATCATCCAGAAGTCATTCTTGTTGGTTTTGGTCGAATGGGACAGGTTGTAGGGCGCTTGTTGATGGCTAACAAGATTAACGTCACCGTCTTAGAGCATGATGTGGGAAGTTTAAGCACCATGCGTAAATATGGCTATAAAGTTTATTATGGTGATGCTACTGATCTCAATTTATTACGTGCGGCGGGTGCGGAACACGCAAAAACGATTGTAATCACTAGTAATGAACCTGAAGCGACGATGGAAATTGTTCACCTCTGTCAGCGACACTTCCCTAATTTGCATATTATTTCCAGAGCAAGGGGACGTGTTGAGGCTCATGAATTGCTTAAAGCGGGTGTAACAGATTTTAGCCGAGAAACATTTTCTAGTGCTTTAGAACTAGGGCGTAAAACATTAATTGAATTAGGTATGCATCCTCATCAAGCTTATCGAGCACAACAGCATTTTCGTCGTTTAGATATGCAATTACTTAGAAAGCTGGTGGATGAATCACCTGAAGAAGTTTCCAATGTCTCTCGTGTAAAAGAAGCAAGGCGAGAACTTGAAGAACTTTTTAGTGAAGAAATTCGTCAAGAACATCACCAACCAGATATTTGGGATGAATCTTTAACCGAGGATATTCCTCAAATAAGTAAAGAAAAAAGATCTATTGATAAACAGGAGAACTGACCCCATGTCTGCAACCCGTAAACGCTTTATCGCTGGAGCTGTGTGCCCACACTGTCAAGCTCAAGACACACTCAAAATGTGGCGCGAAGATAAAGTTGATATTGTGGAATGTGCTCAATGTGGCCATCAGCAACGGCAAACAGACGGTGAAGTTAATTCGCTTGTTCGTGAAAATGAACAGGTCATTGGGATCTTTACACCACAATAATTGTAGGTTTTTTTGATATAACCCGATACAGAAGATTTATTTTTCGTTACAATCGGGAAAATTTTGCCCACGGGTATGTAGGAGATGTCATGAAAGTAGCAAACGACTTGGTAGTTAGTCTGGCTTATCAAGTAAGATCAGAAGACGGTGTTTTAGTTGATGAGTCCACGGTAAGCGCACCGTTAGACTATCTGCATGGCCGTGGTTCTTTAATCAGTGGTTTAGAAAATGCATTAACAGGTCGCGAAGTCGGTGAGAAATTCGACGTAGAAGTGGCTTCTGATGATGCTTATGGCCAATACGATGAAAACTTAGTTCAACGCGTACCAAAAGATGTTTTTGTTGGTGTTGATGAGTTAGAAGTTGGCATGCGTTTTCTTGCTGATACCGATCAAGGTCCAGTACCAGTAGAAATTACAGGTATTGAAGGTGACGAAGTTATCGTTGATGGTAACCACATGTTAGCAGGCCAAAACCTGAAGTTTCATGTTGAAATCGTTGCAATTCGTGAAGCGACTGAAGAAGAATTAGCACACGGTCACGTACACGGTGAAGAAGAAGAGCACGAATGTTGTGGTGGCCACGGTCACGGTGAAGAAGGCGGATGCTGTGGCGGTGGTCATGGTCATGGCCATTCTCATGGTGAAGAAGGTGGATGCTGTGGTGGCGAAGGTCATGGTCACGGCCACGGTCATGGCGGTTGCGGTTGCCAACACTAATCTTTCTAAAGAAAGATCAAAAGGAGCGCTTAAACGCTCCTTTTTTGTTTTTTCTGATTACGCTAAAAAGAAAATTATCACTTAATAGTGTGGGGGCGGCGTTTCATCTTCAGGTCTTGCAAGTATTGAGGATTGAGATGCTTTTAAGCGTTCAGTGACAATCTTTAATGCTTCTTTAAAGCGACTAATTTCAATTTGTTGCTGTGTGACCACCTGATTTAACTCTTCAATTGTCGCATCTTGGAAAGCAACTTTGCTTTCTAATTGTATGAGCAAGTGCTCTACTTCCTTAATATCCATTGTGTTTTTCCTCCTTTAAAATGTCGAATTACGACGAATGAGATTAACGAAATTGTGAAATTTAATCTTATTTACTGATATATACACAGGAAGACATAAATCTGGTTTGAGATAAAAGACTATTTTGTTAATGTGATAACACTCTGTGCTGGCAAAAATCCTAACATTAACTGTTAAGAGTGTCGGCAAATTTTTTAAATTCATATAAAATTGCTACCCGCGGATAGATCTTACTCTAAATATTTCGAGGTGCAGCTAGGTGACAAGAGAATAAGTCATTAGACGCATATATACGTTGACGAGTGCGAATAAATGCAATCAACAACGTGACAACTTGAAGTATGGCGAGTACATACCGCAATGACAGCAAGATGTGATGCAAAACGTTTTAGTGAAGATCTATGATCTTTGTTTGTAAAACGTAGCGATTCACTAACATATACTGGAGAATGGGATGAAATCTTTATTAAAAACGACGTTGCTGGCAACAAGTTTAGCTTTCGCATTCAGTGCACCTCAAGCATTCGCTGAAGAAGCAGCTAAAGTGCCAACATTAAATAGCGCATTTAAAACTCAAAATGAGCAAAATGCCTATGCGTTAGGCGCGTCGATGGGTCGCTACATGGAAGCTGCATTACAAGAGCAAAAAAATATTGGTATTACTTTAGATTCTAAACAACTGCTGGCGGGTGTTCAGGATGCATTTAACAGTAAATCAAAACTATCAGATGCTGAGATTGAATTAACCTTAGCGGCTTTTGAAGATCAAGTTCGCACAGCGGCTACAGCGAAAATGGAAAAAGAAGCAACCGAGAACAAAACTGCGGGTGATAAATTCCGTACAGAATTTGCTGCTGAAAAAGGTGTAGTCAAAACAAAATCAGGTTTACTGTATTTAGTTGAAAACCCAGGTAAAGGTAAAACTCCAACAGATGCTGATCGCGTTACTGTACACTACAAAGGTATGTTGATTGATGGTAAACAGTTTGATAGCTCTTATGATCGTAATGAGCCTCTGACAATTAGCCTAAAAAGTGTTATTCCAGGCTGGACTGAAGGCATGAAATACATCAAAGAAGGCGGTAAAATCAAGTTAGTTATTCCACCAGAATTAGGCTATGGCCAACGCGCAACAAGTGGTATTCCAGCTAACTCAACATTAGTATTTGAAGTTGAATTACTGAGTGTTGAAAGCGATAAGTAATTCACTTATCACGAAAGAAAAAATGCTGACATCAATGTCAGCATTTTTATTTCTAATTATAAAGCTCATTAATACACATAGCTTACGAATAGATAATATTAATCTACTTGTTCTTCAACAATAATAGCTTTGGGTTTTTTAAAGACAAACAGCAAGCCCACAATGATTGCTCCCATTCCTGCTAAGCTGAGTAAAGACATTTTATTACCTAAGAAGATGTAATCCATTAATGCTGTCACTCCAGGTACTAAATAAAATAAGCTCGTCACATTAACTAAATTACCTGTTGTGAGTAAGCGATATAGCAGCAACTGAGCAACAACAGAAATGATAATAGCCAGCCAAAGAACAGGAATGATAAAGCCAATATCGAATGAAGCATCAAAAGGTTGAAATGGCACAAATAACAAACACAGCACGAGACTAACTACATATTGCAAAGGCAAAGCATCCATTGGTGCTAATTGTAATTTTTTTTGTGAAATCGCACCAAAGCTCATACAAAGTAGAGCAACTAACGCATAAATCATCCCTGTTAATGAAAGTGCTGTATTAAATAAACTTTGTGCAACTACCAACACTAACCCAGTCAATGCGATTAAAAGCCCTAGCAGTCGCGTCGCTGAAAAGTTACGTTCAATTATCCATAATGTGATAATGGGTTGTACGCCCATGATTGTGGCTAGCATTCCAGGTGTAATGCTATTGGCGAGCGCTAAAAGATAACAAATAGAATAACCACCAATAATTAATAGACCGACCCACGCTGTTTTTAAGCGGCTTCCTTTCGGTGGCAAAAAGCGATGGCGCTGAATACACAAAAAAGAAAGAAACGCCAAAGCGATAATAAAACGCCAAGTCAAAATAGCAAATGAGCTACCATTATCTAAACCCCAGCGAGAAAAGATAGCACCGCTACTCCATAATAAAACAAATAATGTCGTTGGACCGAATCTTGTCCAATATTGACGTAAGTACATGATGATACACCTGTAAACTGAGCAGTAAGATAGCTTGATTATTTTTAGTCATGGTTGGCGATTGATAAAGCATCAATAAATAAACGTAAATAACATATCAATCTAGTCTGTTGGTTAAATACGCGATTAAGCTGATTAAATAGATCAAGCGATATAAGTTGCAACAATAACCGTTGTATTGACTACAACCACTTTCACAGGTGGAGGTGGTGAAGAGAGAGTTTCAATAGGCATAGAAGCAACAGAAATTAACCCCATTATTGATGAAGTTTGCTGAGATTGGCATATCATCAGTATATTCATGGGATTAATCACTCGTTAAAATAACAATAATTTGGAATATAGGTAATCTATTCAATAGTGTCAATCTTTATCCAGACCCTCTTTAAAAGTGAAATCTTCAAAAATATAGGGGTGTTGATACAAAAAGATAAAGAAAAACGAAAAAAGCTGTGACCTATGACAAAGCTCTTATTCTAAGGCACTTGACGTAGATCTTTTGACGATCTAACGTCAGAATCGTGCCCTAATTCAGTTTTTATATTTAAAATTTTTTAATATTAAATTGATTCGCAGTGACGAATCGTTATAAAAAATAGAACCTCAAGTCATTATCATAATTAAAGCCTTTAAGGATTATATAATCAAATGTCTAGCCCGTTATTTAATGGTGACAGCAGCGAGTTTGAAAAACTAGATAGCCGACCTTTTACTCAAACTGATCACGAAATATTGAAGTCCTATGAAGCAGCCGTAGATGGTTTGGCCATGCTCATCGGCAACCATTGCGAAATCGTATTGCACTCTCTGGAAGATTTGAAATGTTCAGCGGTTAAAATCGCGAATGGAGAACATACTGGTCGTAAGATTGGTTCTCCAATTACCGATTTAGCATTACAAATGTTACATGATATCACAGATGAAGATTCAAGTTTTTCAAAGGCTTATTTTACTAGAGCGAAAAGTGGTGCATTGATGAAATCGATCACGATTGCAATTCGTAATCGTGAACGTCGTGTCATCGGTTTATTATGTATTAATATGAACCTTGATGTTCCATTCTCTGAAATAATCAAAACTTTTATACCTGAAGAAACACATGAAGTTGCTTCTGATGTTAACTTTGCTTCATCTGTTGATGATTTAGTGGCTCAAACATTAGAGTTCACAATTGAAGAAGTGAATAATGATCGTGAAGTGGCCAATAACGCAAAAAATAAACAAGTGGTATTAAGTCTTTATGAAAAAGGTATTTTTGATATTAAAGATGCCATTAATCAAGTTGCTGATCGACTGAATATCTCAAAACATACTGTTTATCTCTATATTCGCCAGTTTAAAAATGGAGAGTAGGGCAACATTATGAGCTCCTTGACATATTGTTTAGTGGTAACAGGGCCTCATTATGGAACTGAACAAGCTTCAAGTGCCTATTTGTTCGCCAATGCCCTTCTTGAAAAAGGGCATAAAATTGCGCAAATTTTCTTTTATCGGGAAGGGGTGGTAAATGCTAATAAGTTAGTATCACCCGCAAATGATGAATTTGATCTTCCCAAGGCGTGGATAACATTGGCGAAAAAACACCAAATTCCTTTGCATGTTTGTGTTGCAGCTGCGCTACGCCGAGGAATTATTGATAAGGAACAGGCAAAAGAGCAAGGAATTGATAATCATAATATGGCAATGGAGTTTGAACTCAGCGGGCTGGGTTCACTTGCTCAAGCGATGTTGACTTGTTCGCGTGTGGTGCAATTTTAATGAAAAAAATGAATTCAATCGCATTTCTTTTTACACAGGCACCGCACGGTAATAGTGCTGGACGAGAAGGTCTGGACGCTTTGCTCGCAACCTCTGCGTTAACAGAAGATATTGGTGTTTTTTTTATCTCAGATGGTGTGTTTCAATTGGTTGAAAATCAACAACCTGAAGGTGTGTTATCACGCCATCATGCGGTAACTTTTAAAGTGCTCCCCTTGTATGATGTAACAAACGTCTATATATCACACCAAGACATGGCTCATCGTGGATTATCCTCTCAAACTTCTTTTGTGTTGGATGCACAAGTGATATCACATCAAGATATTACTCAAAAATTGAGTGAATATGATGTGGTATTACGCTTTTGATACAGAACTTAGGCAGGAAGGTTGAACGGTTATGTTGTATACTTATTCCGTCTCTATTTATCAAAGTGATTTAGAGGCTTTTTTATCTTTATTGACAAAAGAAGATGATGTTTTGTTAATACAAGATGGTGTATTGGCAGTTCTTGAGGGCAATCCTTTATTAAAATATTGTCTTCAACAGCAAATTTCAGTTTACGCATTAATTGATGATGTTTTAGCTAGAGGCTTAAAAGATCAAGCATCTCATCATATTAAACTCATCAGTTATGGTGATTTTGTCGATTTAACGGTAAAACACCCCCAACAAATTCATTGGGGAGCGTAGAATTGCTGTATAATTCTTGACACATGAGCCCTTCAGCAATAAAATTCTGCGTCCTCATGTTTTGTCTTGTTGACAAGACAGAGTTCAAATCCGTGTTTACGAAGCAAAAACCAGGAGCTTTTTTTAAATGGCAACTATTAATCAGCTGGTACGCAAATCTCGTAGCTCGAAAGTTGTTAAAAGCAACGTTCCAGCTCTGGAAGCTTGCCCGCAAAAACGTGGCGTATGTACTCGTGTATATACTACCACTCCAAAAAAACCAAACTCAGCACTGCGTAAAGTATGCCGTGTGCGTTTGACTAACGGTTTCGAAGTTTCTTCCTACATCGGTGGTGAAGGCCACAACTTGCAGGAGCACTCCGTAATCTTAATCCGTGGTGGTCGTGTTAAAGACTTACCAGGTGTGCGTTACCACACTGTTCGCGGCGCGCTGGACTGTTCTGGTGTTAAAGACCGTAAACAAGCTCGTTCTAAGTACGGTGTGAAGAAGCCAAAGGCTTAATGGTTCTCCGTTAAGTAAGGCCAAACATTTTTTCACCAATAATGTCAAAATAAACTCATTGAGTTTTGGACAACCCTGAATTTTAAACGGAGTATTTCCATGCCACGTCGTCGTGTAATTGGTCAACGTAAAATTCTGCCAGATCCTAAGTTCGGATCAGAACTGCTGGCTAAATTTGTAAACATTCTGATGGTAGACGGTAAAAAATCTACTGCAGAATCTATCGTATATAATGCGCTTGAGACCCTGGCTCAGCGTTCAGGCAAAACTGAACTGGAAGCGTTCGAAATCGCATTAGATAACGTACGTCCTACTGTGGAAGTTAAATCCCGCCGTGTTGGTGGTTCAACTTACCAAGTTCCAGTTGAAGTACGCCCAGTTCGTCGTAATGCATTAGCAATGCGTTGGATTGTTGAAGCTGCTCGTAAACGCGGTGATAAATCCATGGCTCTTCGCCTGGCAAATGAATTATCTGATGCGGCTGAAAACAAAGGCGCTGCTGTTAAGAAACGTGAAGACGTTCACCGTATGGCAGATGCAAACAAGGCGTTCGCACACTACCGTTGGTAATCCACGAAGTAGTTGTCGCAACTCTTTTCAGGACAGCTCTGCTGTCCTTTACCTGAATTGAACGCCCACGAGAGAGGAAAAAATGGCTCGTCAAACCCCCATAGCACGTTACCGTAATATCGGTATCAGTGCGCACATCGATGCCGGTAAAACCACTACAAGTGAACGTATTCTGTTTTATACCGGTGTAAACCATAAAATTGGTGAAACTCACGAAGGTTCAGCAACAATGGACTGGATGGAGCAGGAGCAGGAACGTGGTATTACTATCACATCCGCAGCAACTACTGCATTCTGGTCTGGTATGGCTAAACAGTTTGAGCCTCACCGTGTAAATATCATCGACACCCCAGGACACGTTGACTTCACAATCGAAGTAGAACGTTCTATGCGTGTTCTTGATGGCGCGGTTATGGTTTACTGTGCAGTTGGTGGTGTTCAGCCTCAGTCAGAAACAGTATGGCGCCAGGCTAACAAATATCATGTACCACGTATCGCGTTCGTTAACAAAATGGACCGTATGGGTGCAAACTTCCTGCGTGTTGTTGAACAAATCAAAACACGTCTGGCAGCAAACCCAGTTCCACTGCAAATTCCAGTAGGCGCTGAAGAACATTTCACCGGTGTTGTTGACTTAATCAAAATGAAAGCAATCCGTTGGAATGAAGAAGACCAAGGTGTTACTTTCGAATACGAAGACATTCCTGCAAATCTGCAAGATTTAGCTGAAGAATGGCACAACAACCTAGTCGAATCAGCTGCTGAAGCATCAGAAGAACTGATGGACAAATATCTGGGCGGTGAAGAGCTGTCAGAAGCAGAAATCAAAGCTGCTCTGCGTAAACGCGTTCTAGATAACGAAATTATCCTGGTTACCTGTGGTTCTGCATTTAAGAACAAAGGTGTTCAGGCAATGCTGGATGCGGTAATTGAATACCTGCCAGCACCAACAGATGTTCCTGCTATCAATGGTATGTTACCAGACGGTAAAGATACTCCAGCAGAACGTCATTCAAGCGACGAAGAGCCATTCTCATCTCTGGCATTCAAAATCGCTACTGACCCATTTGTTGGTAACTTAACATTCTTCCGTGTGTACTCTGGTGTTGTAAACTCAGGTGACACAGTTCTGAACCCGGTTAAAGACAAAAAAGAACGTTTTGGCCGTATTGTTCAGATGCATGCTAACAAGCGTGAAGAAATTAAAGAAGTTCGTGCGGGCGACATCGCTGCTGCTATCGGTCTGAAAGACGTAACTACAGGTGATACTTTATGTGCAATTGATGCACCAATCATCTTAGAACGTATGGAATTCCCAGAGCCAGTAATCTCTGTTGCTATCGAACCTAAGACTAAAGCTGACCAAGAAAAAATGGGTATCGCTCTGAACCGTCTGGCTCAAGAAGATCCATCTTTCCGCGTATCAAGCGACGAAGAAACTGGTCAGACTATCATTGCTGGTATGGGTGAGCTGCACTTAGACGTGTTAGTTGACCGTATGCGTCGCGAATTTAAAGTTGAAGCGAACGTAGGTAAACCACAGGTTGCTTACCGTGAAACTATTCGTGATACAGTAACTGATATCGAAGGTAAGCACGCGAAACAATCTGGTGGTCGTGGTCAGTACGGTCATGTTGTTATCGACCTGTCTCCATTACCAGCAGGTGGTGAAGAGAACTACGTATTTATCAACGATATCGTTGGTGGTGTAATTCCTAAAGAATTCATCCCAGCTGTTGATAAAGGTATTCAAGAACAGCTGAAATCTGGTCCATTAGCAGGTTACCCTGTTGTGGATATTCAGGCTCGTTTACATTACGGTTCTTACCATGATGTTGACTCCTCAGAAATCGCGTTTAAAATTGCCGCATCAATGGCATTTAAAGACGGCTTCATGAAAGCTAAGCCAATTCTGCTTGAGCCAGTCATGAAAGTTGAGATTGAAACGCCAGAAGATTACATGGGCGACGTTATCGGTGACTTAAACCGTCGTCGTGGTATGGTTGAAGGTATGGACGATCTGCCTACCGGTAAGATCATCCGTGCTCAAGTACCACTGGCTGAAATGTTCGGTTATGCAACTGACCTGCGTTCACAAACTCAGGGTCGTGCTTCATACTCTATGGAGTTCTTGAAGTACAACGAAGCGCCTAGCAACGTCGCTCAGGCTATTATCGAAGCTCGTAAAGCGAAATAAGATCCTTTCGAGTTCAATTTAGTTTACGCTCCCTCTAATAAGAGGGAGCGATATTAAGGAATATAGTCGTGTCTAAAGAAAAATTTGAACGTTCAAAACCGCACGTTAACGTTGGTACTATCGGCCACGTTGACCACGGTAAAACT
>NZ_JBEEWH010000005.1:206227-292164 GCF_040140305.1 Proteus sp. fly-1008 | reverse complement strand
AAACCGTCCCAGAGCCGGACTCTCAAGGGAGACCGGAAAATCCTGCTGAAACGCGCTCACGAAGTCTCAGACCGGGAACGCTTCATCATGGAGACCTGGACAGGCGCATTCCCGCAACTGCTGGCCGCCTACGAGCACAAGGAACGCTTTTACGGCATCTGGGACGCCACCACACGACCCCAGGCAGAAACCGCCCTGGACGACTGGATAGCCACCATTCCGAAGGGCCAGAAGGAAGTCTGGAGCGATCTGGTCAGGGCTGTGGGCAACTGGCGCGAAGAGATCATGACCTACTTCGAGACGGACATGCCCGTCACCAATGCTTACACGGAGTCCATCAACCGACTGGCCAAGGACAAGAACCGTGAAGGGCGAGGTTACTCCTTCGAGGTGATGCGGGCACGAATGCTCTACACTACGAAGCACAAGAAGAAGGCTCCGACTGCGAAGGTCTCTCCGTTCTACAAGAAAACCATCGGTTACGGACTGCCGGACTTCGCAGAGGAACTCAACTACGGGGTCGATCTATCAACCATCTGAGGGTGGTATCAGGTTGGTGGGGTGAAGGTGCCCCATCAACCATTAAATCCGTATACCCTTTCTTTATAGCGTTATTCGCTATACCTGCAATTGCAGAACACCCCACATCGTTCAGTCAGGCAAAACGATTTGCCCGAGAAATTTACCAAGACAACCAGAGTACGTTTTACTGTGGATGTAGCTATAGCAATGATGGTGCGATTGATGCTGCATCTTGCGGATATGAACCAAGAAAGCAACCGAAACGAGGTGAACGCTTAGAGTGGGAACATGTAGTCTCAGCTTGGGAAATTGGCCATCAACGCCAATGCTGGCAAAATGGTGGTCGTCGGAACTGCGAAAAGAATGATCCTGAGTTTTCTAAAATGGTTTCGGATCTCCATAACCTCGTACCATCTGTAGGAGAGCTCAATGGGGATAGGTCAAATTTTCGATTTGGCATGATTCCGAATGAACCAAGATCCTATGGTCAATGTGATTTCGAAGTTGATTTCAAAGACCGTCGAGCAGAACCACCAGCTAACCGTCAGGGTGATATTGCTAGAATTTATTTCTACATGCGAGATCAATACGGCCTAAGACTCAGTAGGCAACAAACTCAGCTATTTGAAGCTTGGTCAAGAATGGACCCTGTTGACGAATGGGAAAAAGTGCGTGATTTTAAGATTAAAACTATTCAAGGTAACTCTAACTGCCATGTGTCAAATAGCTGTTAATTGAAACTAGCTGAGACAAACTTGTTGGACAAGGTTCTTTTAGCGAAAATCAGATTAACATTACTAAAATTAATCTGATAGTCGGCAACTGCCAAAGTGGACGTTCGGATCTGACTCGCTTTTGAACCATCATCAGCTTTGTCGAATTAAGTCGAATTTTCAATCAATCGTAATTCCCCCAAATTTCTCTCGTATAGCGTCGTTAATATCTATGCATTTAATAAATTGTCAGAAAGGAACCCTAAGTCACTTTGGAAAGTACCCGTTTATCGAAATTAGCGTAATAGCCTATTGATTCGCACACCACTAATAGTTCACGCCACTCATCGCTTTGGAACAAATGCGCCATAGAAAGTTAATCTTATTCGTATTGTTAAGCATCTATTTGGCGCTAATTTGGCTGGTAAATTAATCTCTGTTTTGCCATTCTTCAACGATTGGCTGCCAGTTTACTTCACGAGGCTCACCTGTGGAGTTAGACCATACGTCCCAAAAGTCAGGATCATCAGACTGAGGCCTTTGCTCTTCACTAAGTTCTTTCATTCGAACTAACACCGGTAGTTCTGAAGCCCATCCGAGTAAAATTGCATGTCGAGATGGTAGCGATGGTAGCTCTCTTAATAGCCCCCTCATGTTATCGGGAACAAGCCTATGAACTTGTTCTTGGTCTCTATCATTGCTAATTCTGTGCAGTAAAAAAGTATTACATTGAGAAAGAACAGTAGGAGATAACTCAGAAGGTCGTTGGGATGATACTACTAGTCCCAAACCAAATTTACGCCCTTCGCGAGCGATTTTTTCAAATACTTTGCAGCACACATCAGAAACTGATTGACTCTCACTTTCTTCTTTGTATCGTTTGATAAATGTATGAGCTTCCTCTGCAACCATTACTGTTGGTAATGGTTTTCCATTCATCTTCCGATATCGTTGAAGAGCTTCAAAAGTCACTCTAGAGATTACTGCTGTTACAAGATGGATAATTTCATTGGGAACTAGTGATAGGTCGATAACAGTGATAGCACCATGAGTATCCTTCCCAAGAAAAGTATCTAGCCAATCAGTTAAACTTATTGGTTCCTCAGAATCTTTAGTAACTGCACTAATTCGGGTGTCACCTAGCATTGTGCGAATTCGAGTCAAAAGAAATTCCATGAACTGCTCAGTTCCCGTTTCTTGTGCTAAAGCTTCGAGATAGGCGACGAAGTCATCACCTTCAAAGCGAATAGGCGTATCTTCACTTTTCGGGAGAAGTTCTTGTTCATCACCACCAAGTGCAACATGAGCTTCTTTTAACTCAGAAATCAACTTATCAGTATCACTGACTTCAGGCTTAGCAGGCCACTGTGCTCCTCTTCTGGAAGATAGGTAAGTATTTATCGTGCTTATTACACTATTGAAAGGTTGGTTGTGGATTTTTTCGTTTAATGTTATGAGGCTAGTTTCCCATGACGTTAAACTTTCAACTAAGCCTTTGGCATGACCACCATTCACATATATCTGCCCTTGACTTGCTAGTTGCCTTATTGAAACTAAAAGTATTCCGCAAAAATGTTTTGCTTGAATTGTCACATCATCTTCTGACAACACATCATTTCTCATCGCCCTCAAAGCTCGTCGTAGTAATGGGAGTTGAACTTTTGAACTTGCCTGAGTGAACGCCCCCCATTCTGAACTGTTCCATAGCCATGATGGTACTTTAAGTTCTAACTCACCATAATCAGAGTTAGCCTCTACGCGCAATAAATTCCCCTTATATTTTGACTTTGGACCAAATGCTCGGCTGTACTCCCCGTTAGGATCAAGTATTATAAATCGAGCGTTCGGAGTTTGGCCCTGTTGTAAAACTGCGTCCAGTGACCATTGAATTAGTCCCGCCACAGAGCAAGATTTACCACTACCTGTGTTGCCTAAAACAGCTATATGTCGCCCAAAAAGCTTATCGGGGTCGATTTTTATTTCTGCATTGTTAGCTAGAGGACTATCTCCTATTTTAACCCTTCTGTTTTCACCTGATTCGATTATTGAGTTTAATTGTTGGTCAGTAGGTAAAAGCACTGAATCACCAACTGAAGGAAATGCATCTGTTCCTCTGGTGAATTTGAAACCATCGTTTTTTCTATCGCTTCTCAATGTACCAACGGGGTTGATACTGAGCTTTTTTAGAGGAAAAGGTAAGTCTATCAAGCCAAAATCTTGCAAGCCTCTTCTTTTGGGGTATGGCGAGTGTTCTACTGCGATCCACTCAACTTGACCAACTAGAAATCCATCATCACTGTTTATAAGCACATAACTGTTGATTCGAGGAAAGTTGCGAGGTGAGCCTCCTTGAAGAGAGACTGAGTCTGGGGAATCAATTTCTAAGGAAACTCTAATTTCACTAGGCGATACAAAACCAACGGTTCCGATTCGTAACTGTTCCAGTCTTTCTATAGGCAAGTAACTCATGATGTTACCTCGGTGGTAGTTGCATTACCTGAGTGTTCTGACTGGATAAAGCCTCGCTGTTTTAGTAATTCGGCCATCTTTATTGATGCTTTATCTATGGCTGGTTTAGGTAGATAGTTATCAACCAAAGTTTTTAGATCCCCCAAATGGTCACCCATTAGTAAAGTGATTTGAGCTTTTCTTCCACTTTTACCAATGAAGTTCATAATTCTTTCTAGCGGATCTCCGAAAGCAATGATGACTAGATGGGTAGATGGAACGGTAAGCATATCTTCAATTACTCTGTTTATATGCTCATCACCAAAGCTATAGCCATACGTGACTAATGTACTGTTTGGACGGCTAGTCGCTGCTGCTAAGTCTCTAAATAACTCTACATAGGGGTACTCAGCGGTTTCTCTATCTTTGACTGAATTAGGGTAAATCATAAGTTGTTCATAACTATCGCTTTCGTGCCCCTCTGCTTCTAGAAACGGTTCAACAGAGCGAGCTCCAAAAGGTAGGCCAAAGCGCCTAATCGCACCATCTTGTTCGTGCCAATCTAGAGAACCGTGAAGTTTGGTAAAACGTGCCACTCCTTCCAAATATCTTGGTTCACCACGTATTCCCGGAGGGTTATAGTGATAATCAACTTCTAATCTTGAGGATCTAAAAACGGGAGCAATACTTCCAACAAAACGGTCTATGAGTCTTAAACCAGCAAGTTCAGCACCAACCTCGATAATTCGGTCATAGTTCGTTGTAAAAATATGCAATCTGTCGCGTGTAGCGGTTCTACTTGCAAAGCTCATTAAGAAACTCACAAGATAATTGAAAGTTTCCTCTTTTCGTTTTTTTTCAGCACTTTTAATTAAGTGTTCTCCTGTACTGACAGATTTTGAAAACTCACCTAGACATCGAGACAATTCCCCCTTAATTGCAGCTAAATCAGCTTTTAGGTCTCTATAGGCTGCATATGGAGCCGGGGGGTTTTCAGGTTGCGGGCTATCCAACACTGTTAAAATTTCAAGACCTTTGATAAGTTCATTAATAGCTCTAATTTGATCTTCTATATTTCCTTGTGCGCGACCAGCCGATTTGGCAGCTTTTGTAGCGAATTCATTTATTTCGCTTTGACAGACCGCTAGATCACTGATCCACCCCATTCCAACGGGTGGCACGCCTGTAGCCGACATTTGAATAGACGTACTTAAACCCGCACCGATCAATAGATTTAAATGTTCGGATTGAAAAAGTGCTGTTAACCAAGGCTCAATATTTTGGCGTAATTTCTCTATTGATATTTTAGAACCCTGTTCTCCCCATGAAGTATTCGTTGATAGGATAAAAGGATAAGAATCACTTTGCTCATTGGAGTTTGGTGTTAGCTCAATAATATCAGGAACACTGCCAACTTTAATTTGCTGAATAGTCATAAATACACTTCTCATATTTGTGTGAAAGATATAGCGTTGGGGACACAAACGTCTGCCATGAATATTTACAACTTAAGCCGTTGGCATTGAATCATCCGTCACAACTATCTGAAATCCTTAGTACATCTTCAATCTCGACACCAAGGTGTTCAATCGTGCTTTCGAGCTTAGCATGACATTTTACAATACAGAACGTTTGCATACATATTTGAGGTATCCAAGCCCAAATATGTATGAATTAAAAATGAAGATATTGAGAAAAGTGGCTTAGCTGGGTTGGTCGATTTTGGTTGGCCACGTCAGTTCCTCGCTCATAGCTATCTGTCCGATGTCCAACTCTATTTATCGAAACTACTACAAACACATTTTTGCAAATTTGTCGCAGTTACATAAATGCATATTGATTATTTTTTCTGCTCCATTAGTCCTGCAAAACGGGGCTAACGGAGCAATTTATTCTAATTGTTCCCCGAGACTTCTTCCGTTGCCTCCTGGCGAAGTTTCTGGGCATCCATTCCGTTTAGCCGTTCAATGGCTCTATCTGCGGCACTCTGACGATTTCCATCAACGTTTAGCGTACTTCCTGAGCCTGTGAGTCGTTCCAGATCCAGTGACGGTACTTCGGGTAGGTTGCCTGTTATCGACAAGATACCTATCCATTCATCGAGATTGACTTGGCTCCAATCTACCTGGTTTAACTGACTCGCGGTCAAACCTTCACAGTTTGGTGACTTGGCACTGCCCCAACCAAGGCCCAATTGAGGGCGTACTTGTTCTTGAATGATCCGTGAAAGTGGCGAAGTAAAACAGCAATATGACTGCCGTTTTTCAACACAGGCACCTAAGAACTTAGACTTGCAGTAAGAGCCTACATAGTGGCAACTCTTCAATACCCGCTTGGCGTTCATTTCAAACTCGCTCTGCTCACATTTCCAGATAAGCTGAATGAGGATCATAGTGACTGAATAAATCATGTAGGCCGTCATAACCGTACTCAGAACCGCGCCCGCAGCGCCCCCCAGGGCAAAGTTACCACCCGAAACGACACCATCGGCTCCAACCGCACCACCAACGTTACTAAACAGTGCCGATTGCGCCCCCGAACCAAACGTAGAGCCTACCCACTCAGCCGTTTTGTTGGTCAACACCTGCATAAAGCCAGTCGCAGCTTGCTCCGCTCCCGCGCCAGCAGCCGTTGATGGCCCAGCCCCCATGAGAGAGTCCCATGCAGACACAAAAGGCTCTTTAACCGCACTCCAGGTACTGGTGATTGGTTCCCTGAGCGTATTCCACGAACCATAGATTGCCGAAGACGGATTCATGGCCATGACTGCCGTATCAAGCTTGTTGACCGCAACTATCATCGTGATGTAATCCGATAGCGACACGCCACTTGGCTTTTCACAGCAATCCACTATGCCGCCAACGGCTTTTTTGCACTGGCCAGCATTACCTTTAAAGACCGTACACTCGACGTTATCTTGGCCATCAGCTCCTGTGCATGACATATCATTGGTCATAAACTGCGCCGCATTAAGCATCGCAGCGGCCTCTGCAAAGTTAGCCTGCTTGATTGACTCTGGCTCTAAACAATCTGTGCCCATACAGCGAACTGGCCCCTCACAGTTGTATTGAGTTTCCATTCGAGCGTTTTGCACTTCAACGCTTTGTCCGCAGTCATACACCAAACTTTGGATATAACAGAAGCCTTCATGACCAGCCCCGCCCTCAGTACATTCGGTTCTGACGTACTGGCAGGCCGGATTTTGCTCTAGCGCGGCACACGTATTGGTGGTCGTGTTTTGTCCGTTATTGACGATGGTTTGTGTATTACCATTGGCATCTACCCAGCTATCTGAGCTGCCCATGTTGAACTCTGGGTGAGCAGTCGAGGCATTATAGGTCGCTTTTGCCCTCCAGCATGAGAGCCCCAGTCCATCAGAGCTGCCACGACTGGTTAAATGAGCAGGAGACGAAACAACAGCCGGATAAAGACTTCCAAGCTTCGCCAACTCGCTACTACCAACCGTTAACCCGTCGATTCGTTTTGTGCCCGTATCCAAACACTGCCACTGCACCGCAGTAAACTGATCCGTTTGCATCAAGCATTGGTCTATGCCCGGATCACTTGATTGATGAACAACGTCTTGCTCTAAGTACTTGCCGGAGAAGGTCAAGGAAGCACTCAGTTTCGCAGGAGCCAAACACTTCTGAACTTCTCGGCTGCAAGTGTCGAAATCGACTTTGTTCCAGCCGGAATCGCATCTGGAACGAGTGACCTCCTGGGGTTCATGCCACGAAATAATCGAACCATTGACGACTTTACACAATGAGCCAACCAAGGTTCCTTTTGGACAGGTCATTTCAGGGTATTTAATGGACGGTTTCGTCTCAGTCACCGTCTCCTTATTGCCCGTCAATGAGAGTGTCGTTTTCCAGCCATTTGCCTTGGATGGCGACTCGGTGATTTTTATCTCAGTATTTTGATTATCAAAAATCCTCAGCGTAGCGTTTCCAGTTTGCATAGTACTGCTGTGCTGTGGAACAAAACTGAGCGTTTCGGAGCTAAAGCAACCACGCTCAATGGACCAGCTTTGTTGATGGGTTTCAGCGGATACACGTCGCTCTAACTGACACTGAGTAAGCGTGCTGATCTTCTCGCACACCTGGTAATCGGGTACATGCTTGGTTTCAGTAAATGGCGTAATCGTCTGAGTAGGCTCACAGGCCTCAAAACTACTCGGCATAAGATTGGATACCACACACTTTGGATCGCTGGTTTGCAATCCACAGTCATAGGTATCGGTAAAACGAATGCATTCACCTTTATCATTGGTTTCGGCACATTCTGACGACATGAAGCCACATGAAGGGTTCGCTTCAAGCACTTGGCAGGCCTGATTTTCAATCCCCTTATAGCTTTCATCATCCACACTGACTTGTACACGACGACACAAAGGCGATATGCCAGCCACTGGGCTTGGGGCAAAATAGGATTCACAAACTGAAACACCATTGACCACCGTACATCCGTTGGTTGAAGACGGCTGATCCGTGCATTGAATGCTGTAGTCTGAAAACTTAGCCGGGATATCCGCGGCTTGTTCGATACAGGACTGTGGTGACCAACTATCATTCATCACCACCTTGGTTGGATCAAAGCGTACCTTGATGCGTGCATACCCCTCACCACTACCAGTGACCGATACGCGAATTTTGACTGGCACTTCTAAACCGGGCTCTACCGCTTTTAGCTTGGCCGTTAGATCGGTATTAGGATTGCGCTCCCAACTGGTACTGAGCTCGCAGCGACCTGCCGTTTCTGGTGGAAAATTATTGTTCGGCCCAGACCAGACTTTCTGATCACCAAGCCACACTTGCATGTAGTCATCCCATTTGGCGTACTCAAGTACGGCTGAGGTAATCGCATCGGGATTCACGACTTTGAGTGTGATGGCCTGTTCGAACACTTTACAACTACCACTCCAGTAGTTGTCACCAATTCGTCCTATCCAAACTTCAAGACACCCTTCACCACAAGAGCGAAGGTTCATCGGCCCTGAAACATGCTCAATGATACCTGCCGTGTAATCGTGAGTGATAGTGCAGCTGTTAACCGCTGTATTGAGCCTGTCACATTGCTGGTAGTTTGGGCTGCCTTCACCTTGAGACTCACAGCCTGGGAAGCTTTGAGTTAATAGATTTGGGTCAGTTTGAACCGCATCGGTTAATGCCCAAAGCGGATCATTGACCATATCTGGCCGAGACCTGTCTTTGATTTGCTGGAGCGAGCGAAACGCCTCACCCGTAGCGCCATTTTCGGATGCCATGCTCTCTTGGCGCTGCGTCCCCAATTGATTCATGCTGGCATCAGAGCCATAAACGCCCGTTAAGACATCCAATGAGCCTTGATCCATACCAGGGAAAAGCTCTTGCAGGTTAATGGACTCATTACCACTGCCATTCGGCACTGACAATGTATTGCCATTGAGTGCGGGCATCGTCCAGTTTTGCAGCAATTGCTTACCTTCTTGTTGTCCGCTTAGGCCGGATTGGCGCTGCACATCAGCGGCCACACCATGTAAGGGCAAGCACGCCATAGTGATAGATAAAATACCCGCTAACACTCGGGTAAAAAATGTTGGTTTCATAGTTAACCTCCCGAGTTACAGCAGTCTTGCCAGCGCCACAAAATGTAGAGCGCATCTTCACCGGCACCGGGGATCGTTCGCCACTCTCCCCATTTCATGGTGCTTTCACCGATGACATGTGCACTTTCAGTTTCCGGTACAGGGAAGAACATACTCATCTTGTATTGGGATTTCGGCAGCATGGGTTCGACAACAGGTCTGCATAGCGCACTGTTCCCCATTGTTCGCCTAGCAAGACCACGCCTGTGTTGAGCCGCGATTGCACGCGCCGCTAAATGGCTGGTGTTTTCTGCTAATGAGCCAAAGGCTAAGGTGTGGCCAGATAACGGGTAGAGATGGCCCCAACTGCCAGCACACCAAAACAACTGGTCGATGGGTTTACCAAGCGTTGATGAAGCAGCGTCAGCGGTACAAGCAGATATAGCCAATGGATTGGCAACGGCAGCCGCTTCAGGCTGAGTAAAAAAGGCCAGTTCATCGTTCAGCCATGTTGGGTCCAATTCCGACAAATACATCAAGTCAAAGTCCATGTAACCATCGGCATTGCAATTGCCATCCATGAACAAATCGAGCATGACCAAAAGCGGAAAGGCGTAATAATGGTAATGGTAGAAAGCAAGATCACCGGTATCGTATTCACCTTCACCATGACCACCTTGCAATCGCCTATCACCTAACGGTAAACGAATCCCTCCCAGTGAAGGCGAACAACCTGGCGTTCTGACCAGTTCAATCAAACGCGCTGGCTCCCACATGCTGGTAACAATACCTGGCCTTGGCACACCTAAGTTGTCTTCACATAAGCAAAATGACTTGTTTGATGCGCCGCTTGGGACACTGCCAGAGCCAAGAGGAAGACCCGCAACTCGGATAGGAAAAATGCATGACCAGCAAACATCCGTCAGCAACTTACCCGACAATAACCCCGCGTCTGGGCAGGTCAGTTCGGCTTTTGCAGGAATAGATGCGCCAAGGACAAACATGACAACGAGAGTCCGCAACAGACGATACGTATTATTGAGCTTTTTCATGAACAAGCTCCTTTGCTGGAATTTCTTCTATTTCAAACGCGAGTCCCTTTGCTTGAACAAACGATGGGGTGACTTGCAAATCAAAGCGCTGCTTTAGCGAGGCATTGAGAAGATAAACCGGACTGTCCAATGTCTTTTCGAGCGCATTGAGGCTATTCCAACCTTGAGCACGGTCGAGCTGCGTGGTGATAAGCGTAATGCGGCGCAGCGTCCTATCTTGGCCCTCAAGCCAATGCGCTACTGCGTCCACTTCTTCAGCGTTCGACGCATTAAACACCACGAGCTGCTGAGTAAATGGCAAGGCTTTGAGCGGGTTAATACGCGTTCCTGCTGGGATCAATGTTCGGCCATTGGCATCCAATAGTGGCCGCTGCATGACGATGGTTGGATCAACCGTTCTTATCCGATACTGCGTGGCTTTGGGTAAGTCAGTGAATGTTTGGCGAGACCAGAAACGCTCAATGGCTTTTTTCTTTAATGCGCCCAGGTCAATCGACTGTAATCGCTGCATCGCCACTTGCATCAAATCCGGTTCTAAAATCGAATGAATCGGACCGCGTTGACCCAATGAACCGGTATTGCCGCTTTCAATTTGGCGTTGCAACCAGTCCTTGCTGTAAACCCCTAGTGCACTTGCAGTCACCTTGTCATCGTCTATGCGAAAAATGGCAGGCACGCTAGTCACCCGCCAGTGCACAAAGGCTTTCGGATCGATTCGAACCTGAGGAACAGGATCAAGTCCCGCCATCAGGGTATGCCAATCACGGATAGCCGCCCCCAAGGTCTTTCCTTCAGGAATTCCCCGAAACAACACAATAGCACCGGTAACACTGGCCTCTTTAAATAGTTGCTTCAGTGACGAATCACCCAATGAGGACGACGCAAATATCAACCATTCATCGTTGTGTTTGAGCGACACAGGTTGTTCAACCGGTGCAAAAGGCTCGATAAATTCAGATGAACCATCCACAGCACTTTGTAAAATGCTGCGGCTCATTTCGACGATCTTTTTGTCTTCGTCAGACAACAGAAAAGGCTCTTGTGCCCAGGACACTTGAACCCAAGACAATGGAGCAACCAACAAAAATAAGAGACATAGTCTTTGCATCATCTACCTCTTACCAAAGCGGCCAAGCGCGACCGACAATCTGCTCGCGCTTAACGGCATTCCAATAGCGGGAGTCGAAACTCGTTGCAGCCTCGCCGGAAAACCAATACTCGTTTTCTTGCAGCGTCAATGAGCGGCTAAATTCTGTTTCAGCCACACCAAGACGCTGGGCTAATGTCATGCCGGTAGAGACTTCAGCACCATTCACCAGCACATGCTCAGGCGTCACCTTGACTTCATCCCCTGGCATCCCTGTTAGGCGTTTCAGCATCCGAGTACCGTCGTTATATAACGGAGCGAGTCCTTTTGAGTGGAAGGCATACAGACCATCCTTAACGGGCTCTTTATTCCATAGGTCAATCAGATATACCGTGGTATCAGGAAGGCAGCGCTCTTGCTGGGTATCAATACCTATTCGGTAGCGCATCATGGCGTAGGTGCCTACCAAGGCCATGATTAACGCAAGAACAGTCAACCGGATGAGATATGGCCGCCAAGGCATTCTTTTACGGAGTATCTGCATGAGACACCTCCTTTGAGCCTACTGGCACAAATACGGACTCATCAGCACCCACCACCGCCTGGGCATCCAGCACGATAAAACCGGCCGTTTTTAACTTTTCAATTTGCTGATTGGTCTGAAGCAACCTAGATTCGATTTCCTGTTCGCTGGCATTGGGGCCCAGTGACAACACCGCCTCCCCAAAATCCACGACTGCAATGGGCGTACTTAACGCCAACTGGCTGTGGATGGGTTCGAGTGTTTTCATTAAGAGCCAGCTGGTCATTAACCCGCTACCAGCAACAGACAAAGTAATAGAGGCCATAAATGGCCAAAGCGTGGACTTATTCATAGCCTCGCTCCTTTAACAACTGGGAGATGGCATCAGCAACAGAAAGGCCTTTGCGCGTTAACTGTTTAATCGCGTTTACATCTTCTGCACGGGACGAGTACAACAGCTTGTGAAACGGATCGACGATGAGGCGGCCAATCCCGGTGCCCATTTCGGTAATAAAGAAAATTTCGGAATAGACACCAGTGACGGTATGAACCGTTTTCAGGTATTCATAGCCGCCTTCACCTAGTGGCAAGCGGCCTTCTTTTTTGAGCGCGTTGATGGTTTCAGCTTTTTGGCCAAGCAGGTACATATTGGCCGAGTTTTCAGCGATGGCTTTACCTGTAGGGCTGTCATACAAATCGTTGACCGACTGCGTTACCGTTACAGCACTGCCGCCATATTTTCGAAATCGACGGTAACCCGTCTCGATGAACTTACCGACATCACCTTGAGTCAGCAGATCCCAGGCTTCGTCAATGAACACAATCTTGCGACGATCACGCTCACCTAAGTACATCTCTTGTTGGATTTGGTAGATAAGCTGAAGCAACACTACTTGTTGTAGATGCTTACGCCCCTTAAGCTCTTCTAACTCCAGAACGGTGAAACGGTTTTTGAAGCGAATATTGTTGTGGCCATTAAAGAATCGGCCATATTCGCCCTGTGTCGTAAACGGATAGAGCTGCTCACCCACGTCTTGCACACGTCGGTCTTCGTGATTTTTCAAGGCCTCTGCCACATCATCAACTAACATGGCACGACCTTTTTTCTCCCACAGTTCACGGGTCTGACGCTTTAGGTTGGCCATCTGAAAATCGGTTAATGACTGCGTGGGAGCGGCCATTGCGGCCAATAACCCAACCAACACATCCGCTTCTTCGTCATAGTCCTCAACGATTTCAAACGGATTTAAGCAAATGCCACTGTCCCGCCCGAACTGTAAGAACTCACCGTCATAGACTTCACACAGCTTTTCATAAGAGCGGCCAACATCAATCACCCAGCATTGGCCGCCTTCTGATAAGTAGGAGGAGATGATTTCGTTCACCAGGAATGACTTACCCGATCCCGATTGCGCCGCGATGCAACAATTGTAATTACTGCCCGAGTCATAAAGGGACACACTCATGATCTGGCCATTGCGGGAAACAAAGTTAATCACCGGCGTGCCAGTGCCTTTCCAATCCGCAAACAAAGGCAACAGAGGGATGATATGCCGTGTCGCCATGGTCTTGAATCGAAACAAATCGTTCATCGCCTGGCGGTCAGCACCAAATGGCAAGGCATTCAGGAAAATGGGCAAACAGAAGTACTTGTCTTCCATCAGCTCAAATCCGAGTTCTTTGAAATAGGTTCGAGCATTTGAAACAGAGCTGATCGACGCTTCTTCTGTTGGTGAAAACAGCGTTAAGGTCATATTTGCCCGAATAGGACGATCACCTTCTTGCAAGGCTTCAAAAAGAACATCAAATCCCTTTTTCTTGGCTGCAAGCACCGGCACAAACTTGAGCATCGGGCCATAGGCCTGATTGACCGCCCATTGACGCTTCGTCTCTAAACGAGATCGCATCGCCTCGGCTGAGGGAAAGTGAATGGTGACATTCAGCAAAAAGCTGCCGCGTAAACCGCGACTGCCCGTCATCATATCGCCCGCAAAACTTGCGGCATGACCAAACCAGATCCGCTCAGGCAAGCGCTTAAACGATAAGGTTTTAACTCGGTAATCGCCCAGCATCAGACCTTGGCTATCCACCTTGATAGCTCTGTCATAATCCAACACTTGCTCTCGAAGTGGTTTATCTGCCTCACTGCGGATTGGTGATGGATTGCGCCAGGAAGCATCTTTTCCCCAGTTAAGCTGCGCACTTAATGCCGCGAGCCAGTTTCGGTCAGTCATCTCAGTGACGCGAAAACCAACCGTTGCCAGCGCTTGCGAGAAAGAAGCCCGAAGCGCGGATGCTCGACTCAACTCACGATCCGTCGGTATAGGACTTTCCAAAGGCAATTTGCAGGTGACGATCAGTTGAAAGTTGCGTACCTGAGTCTGGGTCGATTCTTCTATCGGTTGAACCGTGCCCCCATCGAGGAAATCCGCACGTTTGCGTATCGACGCCCTAAGCAATGGATCGGATTGACGATGCCGTAAGCCCATCATGCGCTGAAGGTCGGTTTGAATATCAGGGGATGCGTACAGGCCAAATTGCAGCAAAGTGTCTTTTGGCCAGTCGTTGTTGAGTAGAACATTAACCCTGTCTGCAACAGACTCATCACCACCCGGCAATGGGTCACATAGAAAACCAAAGCCAACACTCTGGTCTTCCATGAAAAACAGTTGCTCATCGTCGGAATAGGCCAATACTGGCAAGAGCTCTGAAGCGCGTTGCCCTGAATACAGAGAGGCTTTCATTAACGCCCCTCCAACCAAGCAGAAAGATCATAAGGACGGCCTCGGCTGATGCGACCATCATTGGCGACGATGAAAGGCACACCTTGAATGCCCAGGATTTGAGCCGTCACCAAGGTACGCTGCATTGGTTCTAAGTTGCAGGCATCATCCTGTTCTAGGTTACCAATCCGGCCATTCAGCAATGCATCGGTGGCCGCTTTTTTGTCACGCGCACAGCCAAGCTGGCGAACCTGACGCTCTGAATCAGGACCAAGCACTGGCACAGGGAGTATTTGGAAGGTGTATTCTTTGGTTAGCGGTAAAGCTTGTTTCAAAAGCTCATGGCAGTGCGGACATCGTGGATCAACAAAGACCACCACTTTCTTTTTGCCTTCGCCCAGCGTCAGTGGGTTCAAATCATCCATTTTTAAGCCAAGGCGACTTAAATCCAGAGTGTTTCCCGCTTCTCGAATTTCTTCAAGGCTGGTAAGTGGCTTTTTGGACCAGGCATCATAGAGCGTGCCATCAATGACGAACCGGCCACTATCTGACATGAAAACAATACGGCCATTGCTTTCGACAGCTTTCATACCCGTGACAGGTAAAGAAACCATGCCGTCAATTTTGCCAACGGGCGACACTTCAGATACAGGTTCAGCTTGAACCAAAGGAGACAGCGCAAGCGCCAGAATAATTGGAGATAGTTTTCGCATGAGGAGTCCTCGTTAATGTAAATCGAGGCTCCAGTCTATGCAGTTGTCCTATGTGGACTCGGTTAGATAGATTGAAGAAATCGCAATCTAACTAGGGGGCTTATAGCTCGTTGAGGTTTGTTATAAACGAATTACTCGGCGTTTGCGTTAACAAGCCAATCATCAAGCACTTGCTTCAATTTATCTAATTGCTCTTGATGTTTTGCTTGATTCTTTGCCAATTTGTTTATGTTCTGCAACTTCCAACGAATCGCTGGCAAGTCTGCTGCATTAGGATAGTCAAACAATGCCCAGTCAGGTTGCCCTCTTTTGAATGACATAAGGAAAGCATAATCCCTTTCTGTGAAATGTTTTTGCAGCGAAGTTAACATCATAGGCCTAACAGAAGCTAAGTCTTCGCATTCAACTTTTTCAAAAGTCATTCCATCAAATTCTGCCTGAAATTTCTCATTCAGCGGCTGCCAGTTTGGCGACATGACTTCATTAATAGGCCGAGGATGACTTAATGTATAGGTTAAAAAACCCACTAAAATCTCTCTCGAAACCCCTTCACTGCCAAGTAACATACGCACATCAAATAAGTCGCGAGGATGTTGGCGATCCATTGCAGCACACAATTTCCCACCATACAGATCGGGAAGACTGACTACCTGAATCTCAGCATAACCAAACTCGTATTCAACAGACTCTTGAACTGCCATTATTTCTGCACTATGCAATGTACCTCTGGCGACGGGCGACACTTCAATTTTGATCGTCGCAACCGGACTTGATACAATTATTCTCAGTTCATCAGCTTTATTATCCTGAAATGCCGCTCTGATATCTGGTTGAGTATTGATTCTGTCTGTAATGCGCTGCAATGCAGCCCTGACATTAATCAAAGCCTCATCTCTTGGTTCAAGTGGAAGATAAGCAAGATCAATATCTACAGATAACCGAGGAAAATCTCTCACAAATAAATTAATGGCGGTGCCACCTTTAAGTGCAAAAACCGTCTCTGTTGCTACCACAGGCAGCATTCTTATGAGCAAAGAAACCTGTTTGTAATATGGGCTATCTTTATCCATTATGTTGTTCACCTTTTTTGACGCTTAATATCTCTGGCACTGTGATTTGATATCGCTCATCAAAACGTCCTTTTTCGACAACCTGCCGCTTTCCTGCCCCCAATTTAATTCTTGTTTCATCTATGCGATTGACCCACTGGTGATCGTAGTATCGACCCAGAAATAGAAATATTCGGTTTGCCTGAACAGAGCTGCTTCGTTCAAGAATATCTTGTACTTTTCTAGGGCTAAGATTGACTAAACCCTGAAATAATTCTGCGACATGCTCAAATGAAATCAGCTTTCCAATCGCATCTACCACTTCATAGGCAGCAAGTTCTGCACAGCTGACAGTGAGCTCTTTCTCTTTAACCGTGATCCTTTTCAAATCTTTCTCGGGATTCACTTCAAGCTTATGGTTTCCGCAGTAAAACCAATTCTGATAAGGGAATTCACGAAACCATTTCGGTAAGGACGACTTGTTTTTAACGCAAATCCAAACTTGCTCTTTGTTCAGCTGCAAATAGTGACTCAGTCCTTGGTGAGTTAAGCTGCTCAATCCAGCCAAATGAACTGGAACGCCCAATTGCACATCCAATGCTTGAATGGCATCAACCCAAGTTGGCTTTATATCGCCCTGCGCATTTGGACGATAGTACACACCAGAACTAAGCTTCTTCAGCCAACCGTTCTGCGCGTACTTTTGAGCCAACGAGTAGCTCACGCCGTTTTCAGTCAGCCATTGCTGAAGTACTAGCGCACCAGGAGAAGTATGAGCAACAAGCCAGTTTATTTTAGATGACATTTTAACACCCAAAGTATGAATATCACGAACAGTATAAACCATATAGTTTATTACGATAGGAATTTTAACACCTTAGGTATTAATATACAAAATAATGTAAACCAAGTTCGTTAATGTGGCGTCGCTGAAATGAAAAGGTCTACACAACATCACCAATAACCCGATGTTGTGTATACCTAAGTTTGATTGCCTTAAGTGAACTGCCTAATATGGCTCACATTCAGGTGCCCAGTAAGACGACGCTGATTGCTGGAACTGTTGTGCCAATGACTTCTTGAGTGCTGGCAACAACAGGTAAGGTTGCAGACATAACACTTTCAACGACTGTTGGTGTGTTGTAGAGACCCATACCGCCACCAATGCCCAAGGCAAAGGCCATCAAGCTTTGGCGAGCGATACCGCCCACAATACCCACCAGTACCATGGCTCCCGCTACGATCCGTCCCAAAGTACCTTGGGTCCAATCTTTTAGGGTATCCCACACATCGGTGAAAGCATCACCGCCGGTGCCCGCAAATGAGGGCTCCGAAATCATTAACGCCATCAAACCAAGCGCACCAATGGTCATTAGGCGCTGAGTTTGAATGGTGCGAACTGCATTTGTCATTCGTTAGTTTCTCCGTAGATACTCAAGTTATCGCGCTTACCATCAGCTCCCGCTGAGGTTGAATCGCTCTGAGTCTGAAGTGGACGTAGCACAGGCGAAACCGTTCGAGGTGCTGACACCCCAATATCCCACCGGCGCGGTTCAATTTCGGTAAACACGTAGCTGGATAAATTCAGATCTCCACGGTCATCCTCCCAAGGCGCAATCCAAATTCGCATCACCCTTGAAGGAATGCGAATAGGTGCAGATTGCTGCGTCTCAGGTAATGCTGGATGGCTCAGCAGTCCTGTCTCTAAATCAGATTGTGAATACCCAGAGGGAGAACCAATTCGAGTCGCCACAGCATCAATCGTCTTGGGTGCAGCGCCATTACTGGTAAGCTCATAGACTTCACGAGCGGATAAACAGCGCACACCGTCAGGCATACCTGGGCATCCATATTCACTACTCCCAAGACCCAATGAACTACAGCCAGACAATAAGGTTGAGCCGACTGCCAATAAAAGTAATCCAGCTTTAGACCACTGTTTTGACTGGTGCTTTGGGTTGTTCTGCATTGATGTCGTCATGGTTAACTCTCCTCTGGATACACATCTTATTGTCTGAAGCGGACTTCGATCGGTTAGCAACATGCAGGATTTTTTCATCTTCTTGCACCTACCCCTTGTGAAGTGGCCAATGACAACGAGGCCCCACGAGTGACTATGACTTCAATTTTCCTTGCAGCGTCTACCTCTATGACTGGGAACATATTTTCAGCCATGTCCAAATAGAACTTGGCCACTCGATCCAATGCTTTACCTGTGCCTTTAATCGCAGCGCCTTGTAATGCTTCTTGGCTCATGACTTGCTGGTACAGCTGAGTATCACCGGCATTACCCGTCTGAATCGTTGGTACAGGATTCACATCAAATGCGCCAGCCAAGCCCTGAAGGAATCCGGCCATCATCGATTTGGCCACCAGCTGGCCTTGTTTCGACACTAATCGGCCACGAATACCGGCTTTGCCGTCTTCACCCACGGCATAAGAATCCAGTCGCGTTTCAATGACGCCACCATCTTCTCTCACACATGAAATGGTCTCGCCTCGCAAATAAGCACGCTCAGAGCTCAAATCACCGTAACCTGCGGCGATCAAGAAACACTCTTTGATATCCGCTCTAAATCGGTTGGGTAAAATGGCTTCCTTTTGAATCCTCAGCAATGCAGGAAAAGGCTCGCGTCTTGCGGACTCGTGAGTAGGTGCATCCAAACCGGTGATCAAAGTACCTGAGATGATGCTGCCCGCCGGTAGATACAAAGGCGGCGCTTCTTGCACAACAACCTCTGGTTCAGCAACCACTTCAGGCTCAATCATACGAATCGTGATTGGCGGCAATGGAACATCTCGTGCTCGTGTACCTTGGCCATTGGCTGGCTGCTGATAGAGCGGATCAGGCAGCGGCGCATTGGCAAAATAGTCGTCTGGGTTAGACGGCAGTGGCTTTTCGTCTTTGGGTAATTCCATGGCAGATAAAGGCACTTCAAAACGGCTATTTGTGCCTTCAACTACTGAATCTCCCCCAGCGCGAACATCATCAAGTTCCGCTCGAAGGCGAGCCAACTCCGCATTGACCTCACTTGGTATAGAAGGCAAACCTGGGCTTAGCCGTCCTGAATCGACGTCACGACGCAAGCGCTCAACTTCACGACGTAACTGTTCATTGCGCTCACTGAGTAGTTTTACGTTCGCAGCCAAACTATCGACCCCAACATCACGAGTATTGGTATCCGTAAGAATGTGCCGGATCGTTTCCTGTCGGTTCCGACTGCTTGAGCCATCGTCAGGAGTAGGTGAAAACACCATCACCATAAAGACGAGACCACCAGCAATACCGGCAACCGATAGGCCCCGCTTCATGTTCGGGCTCATTTGTTCCCATTGTGCTTTCATCGTTATTCACCTCCCACAAGAAGCGAAGGTCGCTGACTTTCCAACGCTTCTTCACGATGATTGCGAACAACCACATACAACTCAGTCTTTTCACCCAGCAACAAGATATTGCGAGGCCAGTAGGCGCTTGCCACTATATCTGGTGCATGACAGGCTATTTCACTGGCTTCTATCGGCTCATCGGCAAAGCTTTCAACCAGTCCTACATAGACGGTGAAGTAATGTCCCGTCACAATTTGCCCCTGCTTAAAACCAAACTTTAAGCCCGGCTGAAAACATTTCGGGCTTGTGTCAGTTTGGCCAGCTAAACGGATGTCATAGCCTTGTGGTAACTCATTTAGTGCAAGGCGTCTGAGTAAATCACGTAAGCTATCGACGTATGGCTGAGCCGTTTCCCAAGTGGCGGCTTTTCGGTTCACGACGCCCTTAATGGGCCACTGCTGACCATCAATAGCTAAGGTGATTTCACGCGGTGGAATACGACGAGGTACTAAGGTGACAGATAACGCAGGCGCTTCCTGACCAGTCGGAGTGATGTAAAGTGAAACCGGTGATTCTTTGTCCGTGGCCACATATACTACATTCCCCTTGATTTGCGTCTGAGCATCACTGGTTGTTCTCACCTGAGGCGATTCAAACGGCGTCACAATCCGGTTCAGATGGCCAAGTGCCACAGGGATCAGTTCATTGACTCCCGGTGTCATTAGTAGCGTTGTTGGCGCATCCGTTGCAACCGTATTGCTTTGAACCGATGGATTTGCAGTAGCAGACTGCTTCATCACACTGGCTGGCACAATCGGCAATTCCACGTCCGCATACGACGCTTGAGATAATAGGACGCCACTTAAGCTCATTGCGATTAAGCTTGGTGTCATCCATCGACTAATTTTGGTTCGCATCATTCACCCTCCGGTTTTGCTCTTGGGTCAACTTTTCACGAACGCGCTTCGTTCTAGCTTGCCCCTCATACGTATCCATCCAGCTAAGTTTTGGACGGTATTGCTCAATATCGATATCAAACTCATAGGTGCGAGTTTGGCGCTGCTCATCTCCAGATGGTCCAGAGACCAAGGAATAACCGGTCACAAAGATATGGCCGGTTTCATACTCATACTCCACTTGTCTGGGTTGGAATTTGAGCGTGACTCGGTCTTCGCGGATTTGTCTTGCCTGAATCTCCAGTGCATCGACCACTTGCTGGTACACCGCTGGAGAAAGTAGCGGCTCAATGGCAACCCGGATGAAAGACACATTACCCGGCGTCACGTTGCCCATAAGCTCAGCCAGGTAGAGTCCCCAGGATTCAAGGTAAGGTTGAGTGGCTTGGTTTCGTGACACTTCAGCCGTTTCAGACAAGGTTGGTGGTTGAATAGCTACCACGGTATTGCGAGAAAATGCCGCTACCGCAAGCAGCAAATTAGATAGCACCAGCACTGCAATCAGGAACCGCTGCCATCGGTTCTCTAATTGCGTGCCTTGCCATGATTTTAAAAACACGTCGAACTTCACGGCAGATAGCTCCTGATAAATGGGTTAGGGATCGTCTTGGCTTTGGTTGGCAACAGTCCAGCCCAGTAGATGGCGTGAAGAATAAAACCATCAGGGCGACCATCACGAAAACGCCGATAGAGCTTGGTTGTCACCAACCCCAACAGGCATAAAACCAAGGCATTACCGGTAAAAATGCCGATCACTAGCCCCAACAGAATGGGAGCCATCTCATCGGCACTCCAAAGCAGGAAGTGCGGCGGGTCATCGATATAGGACGGAATACTCACAGGTTCCATAGTCACTCCTCGTTGTTTGAATTGAGAAGTGAAGAATGCCCCGAAATAACTCAGGGCTGTGGTCAGGTAGATATCGAATTCTTGAAGGTTTTGAACTACCGAGCGCTAGTTCATCTGTTTTAGGGAGGTGGTTGTCTTAGAAATTGATATTTCTGACATTTGACTTATTGATTTGCTTAGTCAAATCGTAACTGGTTAACTGAGCAACTATCTGCTCTGAAACACCTAAATCGTTTGCAATATCAAAAATCGAAATACCCAAATGCTCGTTAAGCTGATCTATTGCAGCTGATAAAAGCTCTGGCTGTTCCATTGGTATTTGATCATCTAAGTCTTCTGTTTTCGATTGACCCGATTTATTCAAATAAACATTGGCGGTTCTGTACTGTTGCGACGAAATTAACCCAAGATAATTAGCTCGATAAATTATTGCTCTCGCACTAACACGCCATCTAAGTTTCAATGCAAAGATTTTCTCCCACCTGATTCGAACTGGTCCCACACATTGAGGAAACTCTTTCAGAAAAGCCTTACGTGGAAAAAGAAACGCACTTGCAAAAGCATCAGCTTCTCTCTCTGTTTTAGCACACCCAGTTTCTACACCTTGATGCAAAACCAAATGGCCACATTCATGCGCCAAATCAAAGCGCATTCTACAGCAGCTTTCCTTCGCATTATTTCTTACTATGATGGGTCTTTTTCGATTCATTGATAACGCATCAACTTTATCTGAAACACCATCAAAGCAAGTGATTACAGCGCCATTATTCTCCAGTACTCTTACCATGTTTGTAACTGGTGCATCCAAACCCAAACCCCAGTTAATACGACATTGCTCCGCAGCTCTTTCGATAGCCTCCGCACTCAGATCTGATTCTTCAAAATCAATAAAATTGGCAACAGGCAACTCAAGATGATCTTCAATAATCTCAACTAATAGTTCAAAAATGGTGCCGAGAGCCAATACTCGATTTGCAAGTCCAACTGGTGTTGTTTTGCGCTTGCGAAAGTGGCATTGCTCATACTTAACATCATTTTGTGGTTTCTTAAAAAAGAAATCACTTTTCACTTTTAATACTTCAGCCAATGCCAAAAGCAGGTCTTCAGCAGGTGGTTTAACACCTGCTTCAAGCTGATGTATAAACTGACGACTGACCGCAACTAACTCACCAAGTTCTTGTTGAGTAATTCCGGCCATCAATCTCGCCAGTCTTAGTTTTTCACCAAAAAATTCGTTATTCATGATTTACTGCATTTTTCGACTTTTTCTTAATTTTGATTTTAGAAACAGCCGATTCAAGTTCAACACCATGAGAAACATTCTCATCAGTATCTGTTATTAACGTAACCTTAGAATTCATTGGCACTTCCCAGTTGACTACAATTTCACCAACATCGCTATAACCAACGAAAAAGGCGCGATCTACACATTTAGTTTGATCAGTGCTCAGAACAAAAAACCAAATGATCTCTGACGGACTATCTTGTGTTGAAAATAACTCCATTTGCATCATAGCTTCATGGGAACGTATCAGTTTCCCTGATGGGAGTTTGTCAGGCTGACCTTTCCAGAAACGAACTGGAACGTCAGCGATACTAAACGTAAACCTCCCTTTCGGGGTCAGTATCTTAAGCCAATCAACTTCAAGTGACTTCCTTACTAAATGTGTACAACAACACTCGTAGGACCTTATGCCCAATGATTTATTGGTGTCACCCAAATCTCTGTTGTGTAAATCTACAACTTCTGCTCGAACATCTGCTAAAAGTTGAGCAACTTCAATCAGCTGACTTTCTTTAAAATTAGGGTTTAGTGTCATCGGTGTGTTCAAATTTGTTACCTCAGGTAGTAAAGCAATAGGATTAGATACCATGGACAATAATATGCTAATTTTAAAATTTGTCAACCTGCCACCAACTTGTTAACCTGAGATTAAAATGTAAACTAAATCTTCTTCTGCAAGTGACTTAACGCCAACCCCGCCATCAATGCCAAACCGATGATCAGCGACGGCAACACCACCGGTGGAATAGCCAGCGGGGCGAACAATCCCATAAACAGCAAAATGACACCTGAGCCCAGGATAATCATGCTGTAGCGGTGAATGATTGGGCTCGAAAAATCAAAGGTTGTCTTCTTAATCTTCCAGGTCATCAAGCCGTCCCACAGCGCCGGTAACATGAGAATAAGCGCAAAGGGCAACCAGACCATCAGTAAAGCAAATCGAGTAAACACTTGGTACAACACATCAAAAAATGCCTGAATACGGTCTTCTACCCACACAAACCAAAAGCCTCCCATGTTCTCCATCCCTTTAGAACGCTGTCGTTGCTCTTCAGTGGGGATTAGAAAATCACGCACAGATTGCTCCATCTGCGTATCCACAATCCATGACTGATACCAGCCATGGCTAGTTTGACCAATCCAATAGCTTGTTTGTGCGCCCAATTGATTTTGGATCATCTGTTTCTCTTTACTAATAACCCGGCCAGTCCAATCACCGGGCACTAACACGCCAATGGCAATAATCTCCAGCATCAGCGCCAGACACAGCAGCCAAACCGACTTATGCTTGCTCATGCCAAACTTCCTCTTCTACTCGCGCCAGCATGGCTGCAACGGTTGGCGTCATAATCCGGGCTTTAATCACTTGTTGAAGCCGCTTTGTCGTCGTATGGCCACTGACATAACGCACATCGATGCGTCCTTCAGCCAAATACGCCATCCGATTTGGACGATTACGAATCCAGGAGTAGAAATACACACCATCCACGGCGGCCCACTCGAAATGGTCAGGATCACGCAGGCGAATCCCAGTTAAAGCACTGGCGGCAGTCCAGGTCAGCGCCTCAATGAAATGCCACAGTCGTACACTGTCATCATCACAACTGACTTCTTCATAACTACCCAAGCCATTGCACAGACACAAATCAAAGATGGAATGGCCATCTAACGTGAACGCATCCGTTAAGTAGTCCGCCAAACAGTGCACTGAAGCCAAAGCATGAGGCCAGTCGGTTTCAAGTAGTCTTATGGTTTCCTTGAACTGGGGGTTATGTTGCTGCCACTGAGCGAGCATTTCTTGACTGGTAAGTGTTGTCATTTTCAGACAAACAGAATGATGCATACAGACTCCTTATGCTGCCTGTGTAGAGCTGGTTAAAATAGGAATGCGACCTTTGATCACACGGCCACCTGAAAGCTTGGCGATGTACTCCAGGTTAGGTAGCTGGCCTAATAACTGCGGTGGAAACATATCGCCTTCTTCCTCCATCAAGCGTTCGCCATGATTGCCGGTAAACAACGCGGGGCTGTCCGAGTTGGACGACATACCTTGAGTTTGCATGATGTACTGCAACCGAGTCTTAGGCAGATTGTCGGTAATGTACTGCTGTGTTTCGGCATCCATCACCCGAAGAGCTATCAGGTTGTTGATGTTACCTAACACCTGGCGAGCCTTAGCTTCACTGCCTGTACGAGCGGCAAAGTCAGCAAAGGTCTGAGTAGCAATCACACAACGCATTTTTGCGCCACGGCCTTTGTTGAGCAGTTGAATGAAGGGATCGTTGACAACTTCAGCCGCCTCATCGATGAAGATATTTACGGGACGATTATCAACACCATAGTTATAGCGGTCACCAGCCACGGCGGTGAGATCGGATAAAAGCAACGAACCAATGGCGCTGCCAACCATGGCGTCGGTTAATGAATCCAAGCCGATATACGCCACTTGGGCATTGTTGATAATACGGCCAGAATCCGTAATTAACCGGCTGTCATCCACATCGTTTGCAATCGGTGATAGCAATGGGCCTAGTTCACTTGAAGTGAGCATATTGAGTACCGGCATCAATGAGGCCACCATCTTGGAATAGTGGGTTCTGTCATGCTCAAACATACTCAATAGCCCCTCTAAATCGGTATTGGCGGCAATGGGCTGAATGCGTTCGTAGTAGAAAAGCAGCATCGCCATGGCTTGTTTAGCCAAGGTGTTGGTCTTTTCGGTAAAGCGCTTGATCTCCACACTAAAGTTCGGATACACCTGCTCCCCCCAGGCCGTGACGGCTTTTACTACCAAGCCTTCTGGGCCACCTTCCAAGAATCGTCTCAGTGTTTTCAGATCAGGACGCTGTGAAGTAAGCAACAAACCTTGCACGATGTTATTCAGTGCCATTTGGCCAAAAGCTTTAAATGGATCAGCACCGGTTTCAGATGGTATTAATGCCGCAATTCGGCTGGCGATTTCAGTACCCCGGTTAAAGTTTCTAAGGGGATTAAGCCGTACCGAATGCTCTGGAAAACCCGGATGAAAATACACAAAGCGCTCAGGACTACCGGCGGCAATACAAGCTCGCTGCGCATTATCCTTAAGTTCCTTGTCTCCCTTAGGGTCAATAATAATCACGGCTTCATTACGCAAAATGGCCTGAGTGATCATCGCATCAAAGCATCGGGTTTTCCCGGCACCGGTCGTGCCGACAATTAAGGTGTGCCCTTCAGTGTGACCAACTGGCTGGTACACATCTTCTTCTTTGGGCTCAACACCATGAATCCAGGTCGAACCCATTTGTTTGCCGTGACCTTGGTTAAGCAAGGTTTGCTTATCCCGCTTTAATATTTCATAAGCGCGTTGAGCATGACGTTGATCCCACTCAAAGCCATACCCTAACCACAATTCATCAGGATGTTTTGCCATCACCTTTTGCAAATGCGACAGCTCCATAAATGCCAATGGTTTGCCTTTTAGCCCCATCTGCAACTTATAAAGGAGATAAGCCTCAGGAAGGCGGTACAACGCCATGCCCGAGGAAATCCCTGTCATCCACCAAAATGGCTCAGGTGGTAGCTCAGTCAGCATTTCTGCGGCAATCGCCCCAGTTGCCCCAACCAGCCAACCTGCTGCTGCCATGGCTTCATAGTTCGTGCGCCAGGGCATTTCGTATGCGTTTTCTTTCATTCATGCTCCGCAAAATAACCGTTTGCAATCCGATTAATTTCAAATGGATTAACGTTCAGCGCGAGCGGTAAACAGAACCGTTTCCCCCTCATCAAACTGGCATTCGTCACTGGCCGAGATCCCCCGAAGCAATTGCCCGGCTGGAATGCCATGCTCCTTGGCGACTTGGCGTAAGGTTTGAATTGTGACGCGAATACCATCGGCACTATGATCCACGTATGGGTAATCGCCATCGGTCAGTAAGATGGGCAAATCTTTCACAAAATTAACCATCTGTTGCCGCTGCGCGTGTTTGGGGTCTGTACTTGAGTTCGCATTGGGCCCAATCGGCTTTTGCTTACGCTCCGCTCTTGTGGCGGGCTCTTTTGCTTGGGCATTAGTTGTCTTAGTTCGACTCGGACGCTGTAAAGCCTCTTCGTTCTGAATTGCTGCCGCCGGTTCTGCGTCTTGTTTGGGAAGGTCTATCAGTGCAGTTAGCCCTTTAGAAATCGATACTTTCAACAGCAACCCTTGCTCCTGAACGCCATCTTTCGTAGTCACAGTTCTGGCTTTACGCGTCGGGTTTGCCGGATCTAGTTCAAGCCAATCTAATCGACTGAGTTCAGCAAGTAGTTTTCGGGGAGCACACCAATGTCTTACGGCATCGGGATAGCGGATCATTATCTGTTCATCAACCATAACCAACGCACTACTGGCCTCTGGGAGCCATGCCAAAGATTCAGGCAGATTAAATGCTTCTGCATCGTGCTGGTTTACGTTATTTGAGATAGCGCCATCATATGAGTTGTTAGGGTTTTCACATCCATCACCTGGAGCATTTTCATTTGCCTGGGGGTTATTAACATCACTAGCAAGACGAAGTTCATCATCTTGGTCGGACGATTTTGTCGATGGCGACTCAGACGAATTGCCGTGTTCGATTGATGATGACGCGTCAGGCAAGCCTGGCTGCTCACTGGAGCGACTCTGTGGCTCTGCTTGTGTTTGCGGTGTTGCTTCCCACTCAGATTTGCTAAACAGTCTCACGCTACTTGGTACATTCGAGCTGAACAATAAATCGGCCTCAACTATATGTAGCATAGCTAACCAGATTGGCTTGTCGTCTTTGATCAGCACTTCCGGGGCAAGGCTTTCATATCGCTCATTCGAGGCGGATTTAGTGGCCAATCCTCGCTCAATAAGGATGTCCGCAAGGGTATCGGGATCTCTTGGAATGCCAGGTATCTTGTCTTTGGCCAACAGCTCAATGATGTCCTTAGCCGCGCTTTTCCAAACCAGGTAAAGATGGGTTGATTGATTCGATTTTCGGATCCAAACTCTGGCATCTCGCTGATTGACCAGCCATTGCGAACTGGCAAGTAATCGCCTCATGGCATCAAGAAGATAGCGTTCAACTGGGACACCAAGGGCATTGTCGTCAACGGAAATTCGTTGAGCTTTCAGGTCTCGCTGGACACTGGTTTGGTCAGCTTCAATAACCAATTTAGACAGGACATGCTCGGGATCGGTATTGCCAATTGCCTCTAGCATGGCTTGCAAAATTTCAGGGCCCGGCTGGGTTAACCAGGCGAGCAACTCAGGTGTCATCACCCGGTTTAATACCAAAATTGAAAATTGCTCGTGCCGCTTGCACCGTCCGTCGCGCCAGCGAATAAAATAGCGTTCAATGCTGTTGTTACTGGTCCACTGGGATAAGGTTTCTAAAAAAGGGTTCCATTGATAGCGTCCATCTTCATCCGTGATGGACAAGTCTGAAACGGGCTTACCAATATCATGGAACAAACCGCCAAGAGCCGCCGCAACACGCCACCTTGGCTCTAGCTCTTTTTTCTCAACTGGAGTGCCACTGGCAACAAAGATGATCCCTTCAGCTGCTTGTGCCGCCCAGAAAGCAACTTCCAACGAATGACGTAATAAACCGCCAGCACCACTGTGATGATGATGCTCAGAAGCTGGCAACAAATGAACATAAGCAGCAAGATGGTCAATGCAGGGCTGAATCAGACGTTGAAAATCACGCTGGTTAAAGCCAAGTACCTGGCGCAGTTTGGCAATTAGCTCGTCTTGTGTGGACTGCAAATCCTCGGGTGACGCAGCTGGCAACCCCTTCAGGAATGGCGGGTAGCGTGGAATTTCTGCATCCAGTTGCGATGACAGTTCTGGTAGTGCTTTGGCTTGAAAAAATAGGTTTTTGAACATAGTGGACCTCCGACACGATAGTGTGAAGGTTCAATCTGGCGTTGCTGGTTAATTAGATTCAAAGATTTAATACCTAAATGTGCAGACAATGTATTTAGGTCTTTTTGAACCCGATAAAATAAGCGTGTTGAAATACTAAAATTCAGGTTACGGGAATCAGGATACCTCTGCCGGTTTGTTTTTTAGCGCTTCAGCCGCTTTTTGCAGCGGCCCTTTTAAAGCTTTTTCTAACTTAGTCATCTGCTCTAAGTGCCACGCAACCGCTTTGGGCCACGTATCTTTATTGAAGCCATCAGCTTTGGTCGAAAACTGAATACGACAAGATTTCTTTTCATCCAATCTCATCCATTCAAGCTCCGCACCAAATACTTGTTCAATTTCCTGTTTGGACTCAAGCAAGGAATCAAAGAGATATTTATTCTCTTCGGTAATCCCACGGCTAATCCAAAGCTCAACTCTAAGCTCTTTTTGCAGAAAAATTAGGTTATACGGACAACCACTCAGTCCAGAACCGGCTGATAGCCAATGATCTTTACTCGGGCTAATGTTGTTGTAGAGCTGGCACGGACTTTTCTGAAACGCCTCTAAAGCTCGCTCCCAGTATTCGCGACGCACCGTATGACGGTTTTTCAGTACCACTTCGGTCGTTTTTTCTTCCGCTTCTTTGGCATTAATACCGATCATCAGCTCCTTCGCTTCGGGCGTGGGGATGATCTGGTCAATATTGATAAGTAGCTGCTCACCCAACGAATAAGGGGTAATTTTAAAGCATGCAATACTAATACCTTGCCCCAATAGCCAAAGTGCAGTACTGGTCACTTCTTTGCGAAAGTTTGCCGCAACTAACATAATACGCTGGCTGTTACCTAGATTGAGCTTGACCTCATCCAGATCTGGCGCATCCAGAAATTCGCAAATTCTTTGACTGGCATTAAGTTCAGCAACTTGGGGGACATTTAATGGGTCAACTTCTCGTGTTACAGGTTGATAGCGGTCCAAGTACTGCTGGTAGATTTCAACTATTTGCGCCTTGGTCAAACTGGCGCAATAAGAGGCATATTTAAGTGCCTGCCAGACCACATCACGACCGCTGTCATCCAGTTTATTTTCAATGATGACCAAGTTGCCATCTTTATCTAGCGCAAGTAAATCTAAGCGTTCGCGGGTATCATCAAAGCCATCGAACTCCTTTTGAATAATTAATAACTCTTCCCCCAGCGCAGAAGGCTCATGCGCCAACCATTCCTGAAGGTGTTTTCGCTCAGAAAAGCCAAGCTCACTGAACTTCTTTGCCCTAACAGGACTAATCCTGTTGGTTTGATGATTTACCGTGAACATGCTTATTTATCCTATTACTTAGCACTTTTTATCGCTTCAATTTCATTTACAGAATTATTTAATAAAGTCATTTAGCAACTGAGCAAAATCGCATCTCCTGACTCGGGATTTATCTCTTTCCATCGCTTGATTAATGTTGTGACGCAGGGGTTACCCGCAAGCTGATTCATACGAACCCAATCAACATCTAGCAAATCAGCAAGTAATTCGATGTCCAATTCACCTTGCAAGGTATGCCATTGTCGGATACTTGGCTGTCTCATCAACTGAGCTTTTGGAGAGCTTAATCCACCGACAACAAAATATCCCTTTTCTTTGTCGTACCATATGCGTTGAATACCCGGTATGTTACTCATCCAGCGTTTGATGTCATTTAAAGGCTTATCAAAGTATCGAGATAACAAGGTATCTAAACTACCGCTGATTGATGTATCTTTTTTCTTTCCTCGCTTATCTAACCAACGCTGAATAACCTCTTTTTTTACCTGATAGTAAGTCACCTTCGTTTCATTTTGCTGATGAAGCGAAACTAATTGTTCTTGCCATAATTCAACTAATTCGGGTAACTCACTTTCAAATCGCATTGTTGCCTTTTGGCTGGATAACACGCCATCATCACTCAACTCTTTGACAATATTGAGCAATACTTCACTATCTGGCAGAACCCAATCCGTCAACGGATAAGGCTTCTGTTTCTTGGTTAAATCCGAAAGCGCATCTTCCATACCCAGTGGCAATACATTCGTTTGATCGTAAGATGGATCTTGCATCATGATTGATACTTGTGCATCCTTATCCTTACTCAAAACAAGCGTAATTCTTGCCGCAAATCGTCGTTGTTTATCAACTTCAGTACCGTAGTAATCCATTACGACATTCTGACGATAACTATAGGGCCACTTCTCATTCATCAAAGTGAGCAAATCATCTACGGATGTTTCGAAATTGGCGAGGTACTCATTTATTTTCAAAGTCATACCAGAATCAGTGGGGTCGAAGGGGATCAACACCGGCCTGTCGTTTGAAACCGTAAACAAATAACCATCAGTAATGACAATGGTTGATTCATTTAAACAGGCGCGTTGCAATGGCAAGACTTGAGAAATAGCCCTATCAGAATCAATCAGTAAACGTTTGATCTCTAACTCTTTAAGAACCACTTCAAGCTTTCTAATAATCGCTTCTTTGTATGCCTTGGTATCTAATAAGTCGTAGTTGTAGGTGTAATATCCACCCTCAGACGCAACGTATAGCTTTATCGGGTCATCGTCTCTTTTTGACTCGATTAACAACCCTTTTTCGACAGGGTCTCCCGTTACATCATGAGGATTAACATTGATATGTTGAACTGCACACCGTCCAACTAACGACTTCGTTAGTGGATAACGATCATCCTCTATACCTTTTTCCTGATCTAGCAGAATCAAAACACGGTCCGAACGTTCAAGCTTTATCCGTTCAAAGTCATTTGCCGCAATTCCGTCTAGTAAATCCCACGAAACATCGACGCCTTTCTGTGCAATTAGCGATTTAAATAAGTCTAAGATTTCTTCACAGGCAACAACGGCATTAACTCTTAGGTCTATAACCTTGATTTCACCGGATAACTCGATGCTTGGGAAAGATGACTTAGCCTTATTAGCCTTATGCTTTGTTTTCAACGGCAGTGGTTGGAGATTTAACGTTTTAGCTGAAAGTTCAAAACCATAGTCACGCGCAAAAAGGATAAACGCATCTTGCACTGGTTTTAACACCATAGGCCAACTTTGCTCAAACCTGATTGGTGTAGAAAGATCCAGAAACGGACGCTGTTTCCGTGAATTTTTACTCTTTCCAATTTCTTTAAACAGTGTGCCTCTCGGTTTTCTTTCATGGCCAGGATACCACCTGACGAGTACCTTATTTTTGTCATAGACCCATAGAGGCTTCTTAATGCGATCTATATCATCATCATTAGATAACGGTCTTAATGGAACATTGGTATAGAACAGAGCAATTTCAGTGGTATTACCATCATTTAACTGCTGAGTTCTACAATCTAGGCTGATCGCATTGACACCGCCAGCCCAGCTATCTACTTTCAATAACGGACAACCTAAACTGTAAGCGCCTTTACAATGACCGCCAAAAGCCCGTAATGATCGCATCATTAGTCGAATCCACACAGGATTTAACACCGGTGAATATTCAACTCGAACGGGAGTAATAGGTTGCAACTCAGCGTCTACAATAGACGGAGGAATATCACTTGAGCTTTGTAAAGCCACATAGAGACCAAACTGATTACCATTTTTTTTCATTAAATAGGCAAACTGCCGACTGTCTAGTTCAGCATCGATACGTTCTTCCCAGGCTTTCTTCTCTTTCCACTGATAGTTGTTATTGAGAAGTGGATAGTGATAAACCACAAATTTGTTGGCTTTATCTGCATCAACCTCGCTATTCAAATAAACCAAATGAGACAGCGGCAACTTCCTCAAATCTTTATTTTTATCCATTAACCTTGCTCCCTCATACGCTGCCAAACTATTTTCGAAAACCACTTAAAGCCAGACGTCATTTGATACTCATCGTTCACCAAACAACCTGGTAGAAACAGGATTGAAGCATTCTCAACTTTTACTGGCTCCAACATTTCAGAAAAGCCCGATAAGGTACAATCTTCACCTGTTAATAGATTCGCGATAACCAAAATGGCGTTTTCACCACGGATTTGACGGATCTTCTCCAGCTTCTTAATTAATCCCAAAGGCGCAAATTCAGGACGTTTACCAGAGGCAAGCCATTGCTCAAAGCCTTCATCTGACTGTTCCAGAGCAGCTATCGACCAAAATTTAGCATCAACAAAAACATCCGCATTTGCTATCTCAAAATCATATAATTCAAACAGCTCATGGTTGTAGACGTCTTGTTTAGTGACTAGCTGTTTGTCATTCAGCAGTGCGCGAATACCTTCCTCACCAATACGCCCTTGTAAAATTCTCTGAATAACAACGGGATGAAACGCAAATTGCTCTTCAATATCATTGGCAAACGGCTGAAACGACGTTCGAAAACCTTTGCGATTAAACCAATCCGAAATAGCAGGTTGCCGGTTAACAACCTCATAAAGCGTCTGTGAGTTATACTTAATCAATCCCGCTGCACGCTTTTCAAAGAACTGCCAACTTTTTGGGTCGTACCATATTTCACCAGTAACCTTTGCTTCTTTGGGCCGTTCAAAGCACGCCCAACGATACAAAGGCTCAGTAATACCAAACGTATTGTTATGCGGCATCCATTGGAGATCATGCTGCAATACAGCTCGGCCTAGTTCATGCCAAAGTCCTGAAATATCTTCGATACAACCCTTACCTTGTCGTGCATCTCGGATAGCGGAAACTAACTTGTTATCAATAATATCTACCGCAGCAGAGCCATCTTGGGATCGCGTTTTCAACAAGGTAAGAAAGTTGGAAACCGATGCATCTTCGGAATGAGTAAGATCATCGATCAGCTGATTATTAAGGTTTGAAACCCAATTTCGGTTGTTAGTACAAACGGTTAATTGGCCGTAGTGGCGAAGATGACCCGCTATATCATCGCTTAAATGAATGGCGACATGGGGCACATACGTCCAAGCACGTTCAATACGACCAACTTGCTGCTGCACGTCAGCAGCAAGATTCTTAACGTAGTCATTTGTCCCTTTATAGAGCTTGTTTAGATCCTGGATTTTAGCGACTGAGTTATTCATCAACGGCATAATAAATTGCCGCTGCTGCTTGCGTGAAAACTCTGAACGTCTGACTAATTTTTCTAAGTTTCTGAGCTGAAAGCCAGCATGAGACATTTCATCATCAGCGTCATTGCTATCCCATGGTGAAAAGTAAAAGTGCTTACTTTCAATAATAAACAGTGACGTCAGATCCATCTGTCCTTGAGAGTTGGGCAAGGAGTAGTCCAAATTAATGCCATTGGTAGCGGATGCAGTTTGTGTCATTACCACCACGGTTCGGCCAGAGTCGAACGCCGCTTGATAGGCGTGCTCAAAGCCTTCTCGCTTTTGTGCTTCAGCATTGAGCAAGCAAATCATCATGGGCTTGCCGTTGACAGCTAAAGGAATAAACACATCGTCAAAAGAAGACAATACGCCAGTGGTTAAACGCTCCATTTCAAGCCAATCCGCGCTCATCCTACTGTTTTCAGCGGTATCACTTATCAACCACTTCCGAAGGTATTTGACTGAGTTAACAAAGGCCAGGTGTCCTTTATGTTGTGGCTCATTCGCTGCCAAATGTAGAACGTGCAGTAATTTAAATAACACAGACTGCCGGTATTCATACTTGTAATCTGAGTGCTCAGCCTCAAAAAATGCAGCGTTCAAATGCAGTTTTGCTTCCTGAAAAACTGGCGCATTGATAGCATCATCAAAGTCGTGGATCGTGGTTTTCAGTGTCGAGCGACGCTTTTCAGATTTATCTTTAACCAACGAGCGGATCACTGCCATTTGCAGCTGCTTATCCTCGTCAGTTTGTAAATACGGAATTGGCTTCTTAAACCAATCTTCGGGGCGCTGCTCAAAGCTATCGCCCAAAAAACTCTCGGTACATTGTGGACTGCGAGCCTGAGCCACATAACGCAAAGCGCTTTCAATCCAGCGTATATCGAAATGACCAATCCCCCTTTCGATATAAGAGGTTGCGGATAGCGCAAAAACAAGATTTCGACTTGATAGCGAAACCATTAACCCTTCAGGCGTTGTCGGCAATAGTGCGCGTTTAATCTTGATCCTCAGCGGGTCAATATCCGCTTCGGCTTCATCCGTGGTTAACAGCCAAGTTGTTAGGCCAAACATATTCGTCTGAGTATTGGGTAATCGATTTGAACTACTCAGCGCTTCTAACTCAGGCAAGCTAGTGCGAGGCAAGGAGAACAGCGATAAGCTGGGTAACGCTGTGCTGTAGTAGGATGGTCGATAGTCATTCGCAGGATCAAACAGCAATCGGTTTAGCCGAACGAGATACTCATAGGCTTCGGACTCATCGGTTGCGAACTGCGACAACAACAAACTGAAGCGTCTGATATATTTCTCCATCACACGCAAAAAATCACCGACATCAACGGATTCTTCATCGCTTTGCCCATAACTTTTCACTTCAAAGCCATGAGGTTTTTGCTGTAACTGCAAAGGCTCACTGGTTACTAAGTGATCTGAGCGAAATAGATATTTCTTTTCGAACGGGACACCGGATTCATACTGCTTTAATGGTATTACCAGCGCCCTAGACTGATTGAGATCGACACCTTTGCTGGTCAAATCCTCCTCTAGCTCCGCAATAAGCTGTTTCAGCTCACTGTAAAGCTCAGGTATAGGTTCAGCAGTAACAAACTGCATTCGCGCTAAAAGACGCTTGCCCCCTTCAAGTAATTGACCAATACACTCAGGCGGCTCTTGCACCATTTGAGACTGGGCAAGTAATGTCTGTAGAATGTCCGCTTGGTAATCAAACTCATCAACAAATACTACCTTTCCGGCCAGTTGGCCGCTCGACATTCTGACTTTCTGTTTACCGTCGTAAAAGGAAGCGAACAGCTTCTGCGTCGTTAACACCAGCAAATGTTGCTTATCATCGTGCCAGGCAATCGCCGGGAAAATTCGACGCACCCATTTGTTTTCTCTATATAAACGAAGCTTTTCTTTTGCTTGCTCTGTGAGTTCATGCGTCTTGCCATGGTGCTTACTGGCATACTTCACGGCCTTCTCTAAGGACGACATGCACCCAAGTAGTGTGCGCTCGACAAAGCCACACAGTTTTCTTAGTTCCTGCTCTTCTCGTTCGAGTAAGACGCCCATCGAATCAGGATTTTTCTTTTTGTACTCAACATTACGGGCAATGGCCGCAACGTTGTGGCAAGCACGAACGAGAGCCTCTTTATCAGCATTAGAACGAAACACTCCTAAACCATGGATGTCCTCAATGGCCTTATAAGGATCGGGCAAGTCAGACTTTTGAACGCCTTGTTCGTGTGGCAGTGCCCGTTGCGAAACCGCACTAACAACAGTTTCATCCTGAGCATAAAGGATACTAACGAGCAGTGGATTACCTGAACTGTCTTTTGCACTCGTGGCACTTTCATAAATGTCATGCAGGATGTTCCAGCGATGGGTGACCAATATGGCCTGCAACCCTTTGGATTTTATAAATTCAAGGCTCGCTGGAATTTTCCCGTCAGGGCTACGATAAAGCGAACTACTTTTTCCCCCGCCTGTTGGGCCTTGTAACTGACAAAAGCCAGCAATAGCATTTTCGCTCTTTGCATTCACCGATAGGGCAAGCGCCTGTTCAATCGTATGCGCAATGATTTGATTATAAGAAGTCGGTATTGGCTGACTCATCTAAATCCTCGTTAACTTGATATTCCTTTTGAGTTTCGCCCCTCTTTTAGAAGGGGCGACAAGGTTGGAGACGACACAACACCAACAAATGACTCATTAATTCAATTCAGGCACGATCTCTTGTGACCAACTGTCTTCCATCAGCATTCTGAACGACATACCACCCGATGCTGCTTCCAACGTAAGTTCGCCAGCATCAACTGCCGTCTTGACGTGCTCAGTTAACAGCTCAAACAATCGCCGCTTGTACTCAGTGTCGTCGTTCCCTTTTAAATGCTCACCCTTGGTTTCCAGTACAGAGAAGCGGTAACTACCAGAGTTTGGCTGTTCGACGCACACCAACAAGTCAGGGTAAACCTTTTGCTTTTGCCAGCCTTGTAGGCTGTACTCACGTTGATTTACTGCAATACGATGCCACCAATACACAGACGCTTGCTTATCCAAATACCAGGCTGTGTCGCGCTCTAAATTGTTCAGCCCATTTTGATAGACCTTTTCAAACAGGCTTTTTTCGAGTTCTGATCCATCTTTGCGGCGAAGCACCTGATCATGCTCACTGACATTAACCTCTAAGGTTTGCGCCAGTTCCCAATTTAGCTTTTCGTTGTCTGAAGCGAGTAGACGTAGGGAAATATCCCCCTTGTCCAACTTAGATCTGAAGATTTGCTCCGATAATTGCGCAACCTGTTGTTTAATGTCGCGCTTCATCTCTTTGAGCAGCTCTAGGCGATTAGTAAACAGCGCTTCCTCTGTAACCCCATTGCGACGCAAGCTGTCTAAGGTGTGCGTTAATACCCGCATGGCTTGCCATGGGTTTGGAATAACATCGGTGAGCTGCCTTACCATAAAGGAGATGTCTAGGCCTGCGATGGGGTCAAACTCGATGTTTTCGTGAACCGGATCGGCCAAGTCCAATTCGCCTTGGTTATCCTTTGACATTTTGTAGTCGATACGGGCAATCGTGCGCTGTAACTTGTCGTCCACTAGCTGAAAGTTATCTGCATTCAAATAAGACAGCGATTCCCAATCTAGGTCACCCAGCACATCCCGTTCATAGTCAAACAAACGGTAGCCATCTTTGTACCCTGCATCACGGTGTAAAACACGAGGCAAGAATATTTTCGGTAGGTTACGAAAACGCTCTCTACGCAATAAGGTTTCTTTGCTCACTACTGCGGCGGGTTTATTGGCTTCCGAGGCTTTAACCTGATTCGCCACATCCCCCATCCCTTCTTCTTCTAAGCCTTGCTTAACACCGGCGACGGCTTCCATCACATCCTGATCAAAGGTGTAGACATAACACTCATCTAAGCTTGGTTTTTGCGTCAATCGCGCATGTGGTTGACGGAGTACCCGGCCAATCATTTGGGTGATTGCCGTTTTGGCGGTCATTTTTGACAACACGGTTAACACATAAGCAAAGGGGCAATCCCAACCTTCACGCAGTGCATCCTTTGTGATGATGTATTTAACGGGGCACATTTCGCTGAGCAAATCATCATCACCTAACTCGTCTTTGTCAGACGTTTTCAGGCGAATTTCATTTTCATTTACGCCCAATTTTTCCATCAAATACTCGCGGGCGTCTTCCGCATGCACAAAGGCTGAATCTCGTTGATCTTTACCTGTGCGCTCAACACGGATCAGCATGATGGGCCGAATATAGCGACCGGTTTCGTTTTGTAGCTGTCCGGCATCTTGTTCAAGCTCTGCCAATTTAGCGTGCGCAAGCGACAAGGTATGCTTCCACTCACTTTTGTCTTCATTGATTAAGTTGATGGGTAACTTAATCATTTGCTCATCTTTCAACGCTTGCCCAGACACGTTCACCAGCACATTTGAGTGATGCTTACCGTTTGCATTAGGGGTTGCCGAGAGCTCAAGAATAAACTTAGGGTTAAATCCACACAGGGTTTCTCGTGCGGTTTCGCTATAGGCTTTATGCCCTTCATCCACAATAATCACTGGGCGAACCATACGTAACACATTGCCTAGGCTTTGTTTGACTGACACAGAGCCTGGGGCGATGCCTTCTTGCCAACCGTAATCCGAAAGATCGTTACAATCTAAATTACGAATACTGCTCAACAGCGCCTCATTGGCTGTGGTGTCATCTTCAATCGGGAAGAAAGTGGTAAATCGCCCGCTGTCACGGAACATGCGTAAGGTTTCTTTAGATTGACGCGCACTGGATTGCAGCATCAACAACATAACGCACAGGTTTTCGTCGGTATCCCGCTTGGTAAAGGCATCGTTCTTTTCGAGCATTTTTACCCGCCCACCCGAAGCACGTTCAAGCATTTGCCGATACGGATGTTCACGATTAGCCAACTGTTTCCAGGTTTGCTTGTAAATAGCATCCGAAGGCACCACCCACAGCACCATACCCGTTTGTTGCGCAAACAAATCCGTTTGCAGGCGCTCGACCGCAGCAACGCCAAGTAAGGTTTTACCGCCACCCGTCGGTACTTTCAGGCATACGTTAGGAATTGGCCGCTCTAAGCCGTCAAATCTTGTGACATAAGGCGCTGGCACCAAGTGGCCGCTTTTGTCTTTAAGTAGGTCAATACGGCGCTCCTGTACCAGAGCTTCCCACGTATCTTTGGCGTAATCGGTTAAGCGAGCCTCTTTGCCTTTCATTTTCTGAAAAGCCACAAAATCTTCCGCTTCTTCCTTGGTGTCGGCCAGCTTTTTCAGATAATAGTCCAGCTTATCCAGCACACCATTTTGGTAGTCTTTTAACTCCATGTTACGCCCCCATAATGCGATGGATAGCGTAAGGCAACTGGCAAAACTCAATGCGTTTTTCAGTTAAGTCTTTCTGGCTCATAAATTTCGCCACAGCAAAGACAATGGTGCGCTTCTTCGTAGCATTGTTTTTCGCTATAACCTCGACTTTGTCCGCGTTTAATGCGGCTTCATTTGAGCGCAACCATTCGCTATCTGGACGATAGAACAGATGAATACGGAATAAGTCTGTTTCACCGATAAAACCATCGGCAGAGGCTTTAGCGACCGTTTCTAACGACTGACCAGTTGCGGTATAAAACACATAACGTGCGAGCGCGTCGAATGACGGCATCGCTTCGCCAGTAAGTAAGCTTTCAATTTGAATCGGTTCACCCAAGGTGCAATAGGTAAAACTGCCACCAATGCCAGGGGCAAACTCATCCACTTTGCGCTCACCGGTGACAGTCAGCACACCGTCTTTGAGCTCTTTTTTGATTTTGTCGAAATCTTTGCTGTGTTTTGCTTCTATTTCAGCAATTTTTTCTAGAAGCTTAGACTGTTTCTTTTCAAATACAGACCAAGTGATTTTTTCTGCAAAAAGCTCTTGTTTTTGAGTACCTTTGAATTTGTAGCCATTAATCACCCCTCGAACACGACTTGCCGTGGTGCGGTCACAATACTCCTCGCACTCAATTAATATAAATTTTCGATTCCCTGAATCATTCTTATTAGCTTCAAGCACAGCATGTGCTGTTGTTCCTGAACCAGCAAAAGAATCTAAAATTATAGAATCTTTGTCTGTGGCTATTTCCAGAACCCTTTGAATTAATTGATATGGTTTTGGAGTAAGGAAATCAGTCTCAACATCACCAAAAATATCTAACAGTGTTTTCTTTGCGTCTTGATTACCTTTAACGTCTTTATAAGTCCACCAGCTGCGTGCGATAACCCCTTTATCTTCATTAGGATCGTAATATGCCTTTTTTGTAGGCATAGCATCGCCTTTTTTACCGAAATAAATTTCGCCAGCGTTTCTCTGTTTTATAAACTCAGCTTCAGGTAGCGCCCAGTGCCTTCCTTTAGCAGGCTTTACAACCCTCCCAGAAGGAAGAACTACTTCATAACGGTATTTTTCCCTGCGCTCGCTATCCTCAGTTCGAACATCCAATGGGTATGTTCTCCAAGGACCATTGGGATCATTATCAGGGTTTTTGTAGCGCCCAACTTGCTCTTCATTTTTAGCAAGGTAATTCCAGCCATGCTCGGTAAAAGATGAAGTCTTTGAATAGATCAGAACATAATCATGATCGGTACTTATGACTCTCCCATTACTTTTCGGCGTATAGGTTTTCTCCCATGCACAACACGCAACAAAATTTTCCTCGCCAAATATTTCATCAAAAAGCATCCTTGCTCGGTGTATCTCGTTATCATCAAGAGTCATCCAGATACTTCCCTCATCTGCCAATAGCTCCCTCAAAAGAGTTAATCTAGGCCACATCATGCAAAGCCATTTGTCATGACGTTCCATATCTTCTTTATCAACAGGGTTGGCTGACTTTTTCAACCATTCCTGCATCAATGGTGAACGCACGTTGTCGTTATAACACCAGCCTTCATTGCCTGTGTTGTATGGCGGGTCGATAAAAATGCAGTCTACTTTACCCGCATGGGTAGGCAGTAACGCCTTGAGGGCTTCAAGGTTGTCGCCATGGATGATGAGGTTATCATCCAGCGATGCCGCCTTGCCTTGCTGTGGTAACGATTTATCTTCAACCACTTTTAGTTCACGAAACGGCACACTCAGGTGGTGTGAATAAACAAACTGTTTACCTTTAAAATCCAACGTTGGCATCGGTATTCCTTAAATTCTTATTTAATTCTGATGATTAATCTTTAGTCATAAAAAGCGGTTGTCTGGGTTGTGCTCATCATCTAAGTGACATAACCCGGCGCAATTGCAAGGTTTTGAACCCCATACAGCGCGGCACGATTGTTTAATGCCAGTTGACAATGACTGGTTGATAAACACGCGGTCTCGGAACAATCCACATTCCAAAGCCTGAGCAAATACCCCGCAGTTGCAGCTCTGATCTCAACCTTCATCACGCGCTCCGTCATGCCATAGTCCAGTTCAATTACTTCACTGTGTTCTATGCGTGGGTGTGGCACTAACTCCAGCTCTACAAATCGGTTCCATTGCCTGTCCTGAGTTTCGAGCTCCGCTTCAGATAATGTAGAGTCTTTAAGCACAACCGCAGCTTTAATGCGGGTCAATACAAAGTCACGGAACTCACTATGCTTGCGGTCAAAACCACGAACATGCCAACGTAGGCCATTGTCCACCAGCGTATGCGGTACAATTTCACGCGTGGTTTCTCCGCTCGATAACGACACATAGGTGATACGCAAGGCTTTGCCTTTGTGTATGGCTTCGGTGACTTTCGCGACAATCGATAGATTCGGCTTATTAAGGTGATAAGGCGCTTCACACGCAAGAGGTGGTTTTACCTTTCCAGTGAAGCCATCTCCGTACCCTTGGCTAATGGTTGCCAGTGTTCGAACAACGTCATAGTCGAACAAGGGTTCAAATGCTTCACCACGTTTATGCAACTTGAGCTTTTGGTCATACTCAATGTTGCTTGGTGCAAGCTCTCGGTACATTGTGAAGTCTTTCGTTGCTTGTGCAGCGGCTATGCTGAAGCGATCAACTAAATCCGCCCGTACCGCTTCTCCCTTAAACAATAAGGTGAAGTCGATGTGGGCAATGCGATCCCTGGTTGCTTGTGGCAACTGCGCTATTTGCGAAAGCCTATCTGGCTTTCCTTTCGCACTTTCTTTAGCGAGTGAACTCGCTGCTACCGTTTGTTTCAGACCATCATTTGTCATGCGTCTTGTTTATCCAATTCAACCAATTTCTTAAAACTCTGTTTATAAAGTACCGTCAGACATCGCGTAATCACATTGAAAGGCATGGCATAAAGCTGCTCTTTATCCGCAATGACTAATCAATCTCTACTGGTTGAAGCTGGACAGATGGCCATAAAACACTGAATAGGCTTCAACCTAATTAATTTTATTAGGTATCATCCTATCACAAATTATTTTGTAGGGAAGATTAAGCGGCAACTTTTTGATCTGGATTGCAATTGCCGCTCAGGTATCGGTGTGAAGACCTTGTTTGGTGCCATCGATGATAGCCGCTATCAATGCGCTACCCGAACCAATGGCACCACGATGTTACCGCGATGCGATACCCCTTTGTCCGACTCTGTAGACATCAGGGCTCGTTGTTCACTCTCCCGAATGCGCCTAGCAACCTCTGCCTGGGCTGGTAGCAATGGCAGCATCCCTTCAGCAATCGCGTCCGGTGCAGATTCTTGGCCACAGGACATCAAATGCTTCCATGGATCTTTAAGAAAGCGCTCGAACGTGATGCCAAATTCAATGATGCGGGCAGAGACGAAGATTTCGCCCCAGTATTCAATGTAGGCGTCTTGGTACATGGAAAGATTCCTCTTGTTGATTAAACCATGAGTTCACTTTCCATTTTCCAGAGGTTTTCAAATATGCAAGGCTTGCCTTGTAGAGAGCTACAAAGCTTTAAATCGATTGCGGGCATCTTTGTAGTCATAGTGGGCATGTTCTGAGCCACGATGATACAAATCATCCAGATAAGTTTGTTCCTGCGGCAACTCGTCTTCGCTGATTTCGCGCCACCAATGTTTGTTGGCACCTTTAACACCGTCATGCCAGCGGTAACCACGTTCTTTTAAATAGTCCTTTACGTCAAACGGCGCACCAAACGCACGAACTAACACAGTTCGCCTGTCTGCTTCAGACAACAAGTTTGCAACGGACTCGGGCAACAAATGGAACAACCAGGCCATCGCCAAACAATCGGTTGCAGCTCGGTGTCCTTCATAAAACCAACCTAAGCGAAGCAGCAGGTACTCAAGTTTCCGACTTTCAAAGCCCAGTGCCTTCCAATCTATGCCACTGGCTGAACAGGCCCAAGATAGATGGCCTAATGCAGCAAACCGCTTTTCAAAGAAAGGACGATCAAACTGTGCATTGTGTGCAACCACCAGCGGATCATCGGATAACCAACTCGCTACCAGTGAATCATCAATGCGCTGGCCTCGCACCATGTCATCGGTAATACCGGTTAACTCTGTAATCAGCTCGGGGATTGGCTTGCCGGGATCTTCATACAAACTGATCACATCAACAATCGACACAATCCGCTTAGCCGAGGGACTGTAAAGCACCTTAACCATACCAAGCTCAATAATGGACTCATCATCGGAAGACAGTCCGGTTGTCTCTGTATCGAGCAGCACCATTGGCTGTTCATCACCGACCATAGGAGAAAGTTCAAGTGGCCAGGACTGCGGCTCACGCGTTAATGGAATACGCTCCAGCAATCTAAAATCTTCTGGTCTGTCTGGGATATCCGCGAGGCGCTCTAGCGGAAATGGCGCAGGGGCTCTTGTCATTGATGGTTCCTCTTCAATTCTATTGTTCGCTTTAGGTGATTTCACTGTGCCACAGGTTTTTCTAAATGCACCTTGGATACCTCAGCGTTTTTTTAATCTTTCTACTGGGTGAACCCATGTATGAAGGCTTTGGCTAAGCCTTTCAGAAAGCCTTAGCTAAACCCTTTAGGTAACCCTTACCGATACCCTTTAGGTATGGCTTAGCCAACCCCTTTTCAAACGGTTGAAAAAGGCTTGAACTGAGTTCGACTGAGCATTTTAATGATGCTCCTGACTTCGCTTTAAGCCAGTAAATTCAATACGAAGCAGAATTTTACTAACTGTTTTTAAACCCTTTGCAAAGGGTTCAACAAGCCTTGTTTGACGGTTACTTGACCCATGCGTTAACCAGTAGCAGTAACAGGATCAGTAACAGAAACAAGAGCAGTAGGCAGAAGCAGTATTGTCCAAGCCTTGCAGGCTTTGACGAGGGCGAGCGATCCCCCCACATCTAGTTTTTCAACACAAAAAAGAAATCACCGACAACACAGCGTCTTACTCGAACAACTACAGTTTTACCTACAATTTTACTTGTAGAAATCAGCATAGCATTAGATACTGTATAAACAAACAGTATTAATTATGATTTTTCGAGGTTCGTCATGAGTGTCTCGCTGATAGGCCGTAGCGGCGCACTTGCCTTCATCAAAGCCAAGCGCCTTCGTATTCCATTGTTCATGGAACGTGTTTCTGCTGGTTTTCCTTCACCAGCGCAGGATTATGTTGAGCAAACGCTCGACCTCAACGAGCTGTGCATCAAGCGACCGGCTGCAACGTTCTTTGTGCGTGTTGAAGGTGATTCAATGATTGATGCCGGGATTCACCCAGATGATATTCTGGTGGTTGATCGCTCTGTCCAAGCCGAACACGGTGACATTGTCATCGCTGGCATCCATGGTGAACTCACGGTAAAGGAGCTTCAACTAAGGCCGTGCGTCATGCTGATCCCAAGAAACCAGGTGTATGAGCCCATTCATATTCCTGAAGGGACAGAGTTAGAGATATTTGGTGTGGTCACCAATGTGGTGCGAAACATACGCCGTAAGTCGTGACTATCCCATGCCAGTATTTGCCTTGGTGGACTGCAACAACTTTTACGCCAGTTGTGAGAAGCTGTTTCGTCCTGATTTAAAAGATACGCCGATTGTGGTGCTGTCCAACAATGACGGCTGCGTGGTTGCACGGTCGCGTGAAGCTAAGTTACTCGGTATTAAAATGGGCGTACCCGTCTTTCAAATCAAAGCTGAAATGCAGCGCCATGGCATTTTGGCATTCTCGTCCAACTATGCGCTTACAGTTGGGAAATACTTTAGACATCACATGTTGTAATGTTTCAGGTTGTATAAATTAGACGTCGAGATGAGGGGTGGTTACAATTTTTACTATTGGTTAAGAAATATCTTGAAAAAGTAGATGTATGAACGCGTAACCCCCTGGGGGAAGGCTTAGCAGTGTGAATAACGGATGATTTAGGTGTTAATGTGATTGAACAAAATAGGTCGTTTCCAGATGACTTCGGCTTTGACTATTGTCTTATGTGGATTAGTACGGAGAAATATCCCTCATTTATAAGTAGGCCACACCCTGACAGTGGCGAGATCATCCATGACGTTAGGGACAACTCAAAACCATTTGCTCATAAACTTCCAATTTTAATAGACCCCGATGGTATCAATGTGGTGCCAGTGAATCTATATCTTCACTCTTTGTTGGCAGATCCAGATATATCCTCCGATAAGACGATTCAATCCCATGCAGTTGCGTTATTGAGCTTCTATCGGTGGTTGAGCACGGAAATCCCCGAACATACACACCCAAGGACTGGCCTTCTGGTTGATGAAAAACCTCCGTTAACAATATATGACTGCACCGAGAAGGTAGAGGAAAGTCCAATCGTGAGATATCGAGACTATTTATTGGAAAACCTTTATACCAAGGATGAAACTGGAAAAGTCGGTGGTTCTCCAAGTACAGCCTCTAACTATGTTTTGAAAGTTGTCAATTACTTCATCTTCCTTCATCGCCAGCGGATCATTTCAATCAGCAAAACCTTTCGACCATTTGAGTTTAAGGCAAAGACTGTTCGCATAAGCAACAAAGGAAACAGAGCACAACATGAAATGCTCTCACATCTCAATCGCAGTCACAGTAAGGAAATTATTGTATACACCACAGGTCTCACTAGACCATTTAAGAACATAAAAAAACCTCAAGATGCTGATATTCGAGAGCTTAACCCACTTCGTGAAGATGAAAAACAAGAGCTTTATAAACACCTTGATATTGAAAATTCATCTGACACTAAAGCCCTAATGGTGTACTTAAAAACTGAAACGGGATTGAGATTGGAGGAATTAATAACATTTCCTGCCTCTGTCGTGGACAAGCCAAAAGCTAAAGTAGTTAAGGTGCAAATTGGTGAGAATATTAACGGTTGCTTAACCAAGTTCAAAAAAAACAGAACAATTGAAATCCCAGCCAGTGTCATGGATCTGTTGTACGAGTACAAGTGATCTGGTCAAGCTAGGCCGCACACTTTTTCCTTACACTTTCAAACTCAATTGGCGACATATCATTTAATGAAGTATGAAGCCGAACTGAGTTGTAGTATTTGATGTATTTCTCTACATCAGTTTTCATGCTTTCTCTGGTTAAATGGTAAACATTTAATAGCCATTCATTTTTCAAGCTGCCGAAAAACCTTTCAACCACAGCATTATCTAAACATGCTCCACAACCACTCATTGATGGCGTAATTCGATTGCTCCATAGCAATGATTGAAAACGCTTACTGGTGTATTGTGAGCCTCTGTCGCTATGGAAGATCAAGCCTGCTTTGGGTTGACGCAGGTTGATAGCCATTTGCATCGCTCTCATGGTTAAATCAACCGTCATGCGTTTACTCAACGCCCAGCCAATAATACGGCGAGAATGCAAATCCATCACAACAGCTAGGTACATCCAGCCTTGATGCGTTCTTAGATAGGTGATATCACCCGCCCACGCCTGATTTGCTCTGGCTGGATTGAATTGGCGCTTCAATAAGTTATCAGCAACCGCATGGCTATGTTTGCGCATAGTCGTCACTTTATAAGCCACTCGCTGTTTAACGACTAAACCGAGCTTTTTCATCAAGCTCTTAACCCGACAAATACCAATTTTAAAGCCTTCTTTGCGTAGCAACTTCATTAAGGTTCTGGCACCAGCACTACTGCGGCTATCATCAAATAACCTCTTCATGCGACGATAAAGCATTAACTCTTCAACACTAATAATCTTGGCTGGTCGCCTCAGCCATGCGTAATAGGCTGACCGACTCACTTCTAGAACCTCGCACAAAACGCTAATTGGAAAGCGCCATTGCTGCTCTTTAATATATTCGAACTTTATTTCATTTCTTTCGCAAAGAAGGCACTCGCCTTTTTTAAGATCTCACGCTCCATCTGTAAGCGTTTATTCTCTTTTCTGAGCTTAACCAGTTCAGCTCTCTCATCTTTGCTTAATGCTTCGCCTGAAGTTTGCTTGGCTAGTTTGTCTTTCCAGTTGTAAAGCAGCTTAGTTGTTATGCCTAATGATTTGGCTGCTTCAGTAACACTGTAACCTTGTTCAGTGACTAGCTTTACAGCTTCTTCTCTGAACTCATCAGTATATTTTCTAGGTTTTCTTCGTTGGGTCATTTTCACACCTTTGTTGTTGGACTAATTATCCTTCACAAAAGTGTGCGGTGCCATTAAATCAGATCAGTATCCCACTCTATTGTAAACAAGACATTTTTATCTTTTATATTCAATGGCTTATTTTCCTGCTAATTGGTAATACCATGAAAAATACCATGCTCAGAAAAGGCTTAACAATATTTTGAAAAATTGCCTACTGAGCGCTGCCGCACAGCTCCATAGGCCGCTTTCCTGGCTTTGCTTCCAGATGTATGCTATTCTGCTCCTGCAGCTAATGGATCACCGCAAACAGGTTACTCGCCTGGGGATTCCCTTTCGACCCGAGCATCCGTATGAGACTCATGCTCGATTATTATTATTATAGAAGCCCCCATGAATAAATCGCTCATCATTTTCGGCATCGTCAACATAACCTCGGACAGTTTCTCCGATGGAGGCCGGTATCTGGCGCCAGACGCAGCCATTGCGCAGGCGCGTAAGCTGATGGCCGAGGGGGCAGATGTGATCGACCTCGGTCCGGCATCCAGCAATCCCGACGCCGCGCCTGTTTCGTCCGACACAGAAATCGCGCGTATCGCGCCGGTGCTGGACGCGCTCAAGGCAGATGGCATTCCCGTCTCGCTCGACAGTTATCAACCCGCGACGCAAGCCTATGCCTTGTCGCGTGGTGTGGCCTATCTCAATGATATTCGCGGTTTTCCAGACGCTGCGTTCTATCCGCAATTGGCGAAATCATCTGCCAAACTCGTCGTTATGCATTCGGTGCAAGACGGGCAGGCAGATCGGCGCGAGGCACCCGCTGGCGACATCATGGATCACATTGCGGCGTTCTTTGACGCGCGCATCGCGGCGCTGACGGGTGCCGGTATCAAACGCAACCGCCTTGTCCTTGATCCCGGCATGGGGTTTTTTCTGGGGGCTGCTCCCGAAACCTCGCTCTCGGTGCTGGCGCGGTTCGATGAATTGCGGCTGCGCTTCGATTTGCCGGTGCTTCTGTCTGTTTCGCGCAAATCCTTTCTGCGCGCGCTCACAGGCCGTGGTCCGGGGGATGTCGGGGCCGCGACACTCGCTGCAGAGCTTGCCGCCGCCGCAGGTGGAGCTGACTTCATCCGCACACACGAGCCGCGCCCCTTGCGCGACGGGCTGGCGGTATTGGCGGCGCTGAAAGAAACCGCAAGAATTCGTTAACTGCACATTCGGGATATTTCTCTATATTCGCGCTTCATCAGAAAACTGAAGGAACCTCCATTGAATCGAACTAATATTTTTTTTGGTGAATCGCATTCTGACTGGTTGCCTGTCAGAGGCGGAGAATCTGGTGATTTTGTTTTTCGACGTGGTGACGGGCATGCCTTCGCGAAAATCGCACCTGCTTCCCGCCGCGGTGAGCTCGCTGGAGAGCGTGACCGCCTCATTTGGCTCAAAGGTCGAGGTGTGGCTTGCCCCGAGGTCATCAACTGGCAGGAGGAACAGGAGGGTGCATGCTTGGTGATAACGGCAATTCCGGGAGTACCGGCGGCTGATCTGTCTGGAGCGGATTTGCTCAAAGCGTGGCCGTCAATGGGGCAGCAACTTGGCGCTGTTCACAGCCTATCGGTTGATCAATGTCCGTTTGAGCGCAGGCTGTCGCGAATGTTCGGACGCGCCGTTGATGTGGTGTCCCGCAATGCCGTCAATCCCGACTTCTTACCGGACGAGGACAAGAGTACGCCGCAGCTCGATCTTTTGGCTCGTGTCGAACGAGAGCTACCGGTGCGGCTCGACCAAGAGCGCACCGATATGGTTGTTTGCCATGGTGATCCCTGCATGCCGAACTTCATGGTGGACCCTAAAACTCTTCAATGCACGGGTCTGATCGACCTTGGGCGGCTCGGAACAGCAGATCGCTATGCCGATTTGGCACTCATGATTGCTAACGCCGAAGAGAACTGGGCAGCGCCAGATGAAGCAGAGCGCGCCTTCGCTGTCCTATTCAATGTATTGGGGATCGAAGCCCCCGACCGCGAACGCCTTGCCTTCTATCTGCGATTGGACCCTCTGACTTGGGGTTGATGTTCATGCCGCCTGTTTTTCCTGCTCATTGGCACGTTTCGCAACCTGTTCTCATTGCGGACACCTTTTCCAGCCTCGTTTGGAAAGTTTCATTGCCAGACGGGACTCCTGCAATCGTCAAGGGATTGAAACCTATAGAAGACATTGCTGATGAACTGCGCGGGGCCGACTATCTGGTATGGCGCAATGGGAGGGGAGCAGTCCGGTTGCTCGGTCGTGAGAACAATCTGATGTTGCTCGAATATGCCGGGGAGCGAATGCTCTCTCACATCGTTGCCGAGCACGGCGACTACCAGGCGACCGAAATTGCAGCGGAACTAATGGCGAAGCTGTATGCCGCATCTGAGGAACCCCTGCCTTCTGCCCTTCTCCCGATCCGGGATCGCTTTGCAGCTTTGTTTCAGCGGGCGCGCGATGATCAAAACGCAGGTTGTCAAACTGACTACGTCCACGCGGCGATTATAGCCGATCAAATGATGAGCAATGCCTCGGAACTGCGTGGGCTACATGGCGATCTGCATCATGAAAACATCATGTTCTCCAGTCGCGGCTGGCTGGTGATAGATCCCGTCGGTCTGGTCGGTGAAGTGGGCTTTGGCGCCGCCAATATGTTCTACGATCCGGCTGACAGAGACGACCTTTGTCTCGATCCTAGACGCATTGCACAGATGGCGGACGCATTCTCTCGTGCGCTGGACGTCGATCCGCGTCGCCTGCTCGACCAGGCGTACGCTTATGGGTGCCTTTCCGCAGCTTGGAACGCGGATGGAGAAGAGGAGCAACGCGATCTAGCTATCGCGGCCGCGATCAAGCAGGTGCGACAGACGTCATACTAGATATCAAGCGACTTCTCCTATCCCCTGGGAACACATCAATCTCACCGGAGAATATCGCTGGCCAAAGCCTTAGCGTAGGATTCCGCCCCTTCCCGCAAACGACCCCAAACAGGAAACGCAGCTGAAACGGGAAGCTCAACACCCACTGACGCATGGGTTGTTCAGGCAGTACTTCATCAACCAGCAAGGCGGCACTTTCGGCCATCCGCCGCGCCCCACAGCTCGGGCAGAAACCGCGACGCTTACAGCTGAAAGCGACCAGGTGCTCGGCGTGGCAAGACTCGCAGCGAACCCGTAGAAAGCCATGCTCCAGCCGCCCGCATTGGAGAAATTCTTCAAATTCCCGTTGCACATAGCCCGGCAATTCCTTTCCCTGCTCTGCCATAAGCGCAGCGAATGCCGGGTAATACTCGTCAACGATCTGATAGAGAAGGGTTTGCTCGGGTCGGTGGCTCTGGTAACGACCAGTATCCCGATCCCGGCTGGCCGTCCTGGCCGCCACATGAGGCATGTTCCGCGTCCTTGCAATACTGTGTTTACATACAGTCTATCGCTTAGCGGAAAGTTCTTTTACCCTCAGCCGAAATGCCTGCCGTTGCTAGACATTGCCAGCCAGTGCCCGTCACTCCGCGGTCTTCACTGCGTGATCGAGTTGATCGACACCCGCCGTGACACGCTCCATGAAGTGCCTGCCTGCGTCTGTTAGCCGAACGCCCCGCGCATGGCGCTCAAATAGCAGGACACCAAGGTTATCCTCCAGCGCTTTCACACGCGCGCTGACGCTCGACTGGCTGATACCAAGTGCCTTGGCCGCATGCCGAAAATTCAGATGCTCGGCGACGGCGATGAACTGAACAAGGGAAATGAGCGGTATCCTGCCAGACAGGATACCGACATTCACGAGGTTTCGATGGTTAGTGCGCCGCATCGGAGCGGGCCTGCTACCAGTCGTCGGTTAGACGACTGGCGACTTCTCGGTGGCAGCCCCACGGAGCCGAAGGAGCACCAGCCCCAACGAAACCAGTACCGCCATCGCCGTGGCGTAACAGATCACGGGCCACGCTGTGTCACCGTTTAAAAGTGCCACCGCCAATGTCCCGACAATGCTGACTATCAGGCTTTGAACGCAGAAGTAGAACGCGACCGCTGATCCCGCGATGTCGTCGAACTCTGCCAAAGCGCCGTTCGCGGTAACGGACACCGTGAAGACAATACCGACCGCGACAACCCACATCGGTAGGATGAAGGTGAGGAATGACGGCGAGCCGTAAAGTTCGCCGATCCCCAACAGGACCGCTCCGCAAACAAGCAACGCCATCCCACGCGCCACGCATCCTGCGATGCCCCATCTGGCGACAAAGGACTTCGCGAAACGGGTTGTCACGATCATTACAAGCGCGACAGTGGCGAAGGCAAAGCTGAATCCGATCTCGGAATATTCCGCTTGGCCTATGAGCACACGGGGAGCCGTCGAGAAGAAGACGAAGTAGGTGCCCATACCGGCGCTAAAGCCGACAGTGTAAACCCAAAAAGCCGGACTCGCGAAGATCGGCAAGACAGATCGGCGCGTCTTGACTTGATCCAGAGGGCGGGTTTCGTGCCACCTGAAACCCGCATTTAGGAGTGCGAGCATCGCCAGTATAGCCAAAGTAATGAATATCGCCTGCCATCCCAAGAACTCGCCGATCAATACTCCGGCGATAGGGCCGAGCGCAGGCACGAACGCCAGCATCGAACTGAAAAGGCCGTAGATGACGACACCCTCAGGACGGTTGGCATAAACGTCGCGAACCGTCGCGAACGTCGCCACCAGCATGGCCGACGCGCCCACTGCTTGAAGTAGACGGAAAGCGACAAAGGCCGGTGCAGTTGAAGACCAAGCTGCTCCCAGAGACGCAATGACGAAAGCCGTTGCGCCCGCAAGTAGAATTGGCCGTCGCCCGATTCTGTCTGAGAGCGGACCAAAAATCACCTGGCCCACGCCGAGCATCACCATATAGAGGCTCAACGTGAGTTGGATCATAGCGGGCGTCGTGTTCAGGATGCCGGGCATCGCTGGAACGACAGGGAGATAAATATCCATCGCCAGTGAAGCGAGGATGTCGAAAGGAGCCATCAGCAGCAGTGCTGCCGGCAGCGTATAGGCCCACGCGGGGCGTGTGGTGGTCATGACGAATCAACCCTCGATTAAGATTAAGGAATACCGGGCGACGTCTGCTCGTCAGCAATCAGATGAGACTAGCCTTACAGAGCGCCGCAACAACAATACTGGTTGTTGCGGCTTACTTGTCTGCTGACTTGGAATTTCCCATCTGATTACTCCACGCTTACGAATATGAATTGCTACATTTTATCAGATTATCTTTTGCTTCGCAATGCGGCATGGGCGCACTCAGCGTTCCAGCCCCCTCTGCCGCCCTAACTGCCACGACACCGACCCGCCCTGCACGATGCCCATAACCTCGCGGCCGAGTTGGCGGTCGATGATCGGCCGCCACGGGACAAGGGTGAACTCATGGGATTTCTCGACCACGGCGAACTTGCCGCTCGATAGATGCACGGTTCCGGTAAACTTGCCGCTGACGCTCTCGCCGTCCGTGGCGGCGCGGAACGGCAGGCCCTTACTCAAAGCCATATCCGATCCGACGCCGGCTACCTCGCGCTCCCGCAGGATGGCGAGAAGGTTGCGCCGGTAGAAGACGCGGCTGTCCCGGCTGCGGGTGGCGTCGCCCTGTTCGATATGGTGCTCGCGGCGCTGGTCCATGGCTTCGCGGACTTGTTGCCCGAAGCCGGTTGGCGCAAGGTCGGCCGTCTCGCCGTGGATCAGCCGCCGGTCCAGCCAGGTCGCGCCGTCCGATCCGATCTGTTTGTTCAGATCGACCGGGGAAAGGACGCGAACGCTGGCCTGACTGTCTCGGCCGGCGTCATGGGCGGCGGCACGGCTGACCAGATCATCGGGGATGCGCCATTGGTCGGCGTCGATCCGCTCGACGATACCGGCCCGGCGTAGCGCCTCCAGCCGGCGCACATGGGCATCGACATAGCCCTCATAGTCGCCGCCTGGAACGCGGCACGTATAGGAAGAATAAACGCCCTTTTCACCCAAGTCCAACAGCTTTGGACCGCAGTTGACTCTTTCGACACCCCTGCGATGCAACCCAATCCGGCTGACGGGGAGCCAGCAACGCTGAAAATTTACCCTCCTCTTTCCCACTAGCGGCTCCTTTTCCGACAACCAGCACGGCGGATCCCTGCCGCGGCGCTGTGAACGCAGCATTTTGATTGGTATCGTTGGCCTTCAGGCTCGTCAGTCAAACAGACCCAGGAGCAGCTCAGCCGGTGGCGCCCGGCTTTCGGGTAACGCCCTGGTCCCGCTGGTTTCGGCTTTGTGCTTCAGGTGATCAAGGATCTGCTTGATCACTATAGGGTCTTCAATGCAGGCGATGACTTTCATGGCGCCGCCGCAGCCGCTGCAGGTCTCGATGTCGATATTGAAAACACGCTTGAGCCGTTGCGCCCATGTCATCGACGCTCGCCGTTGTGCTGGTGTTGCCGGTTCATCAGCCACCCTGACCTTGTTGCCCCTGCCCCGTTTTGCCGGCGTGACCAACGCCCGGTGCCGACTGTTGGGTGCGAACACCCCGTGGAAGCGGGTTAGGTTGACTCTGGGCTTCGGTACCAGGGCGGCCAGCCTTGCAATGAAATCCAATGGTTCGAAAATGACGTGCGTGGTGCCGTCCCGGTACGGCGTCTTGAGCTGGTAGCGCACGTTGCCGCCTCGTGTTAACGACAGCCGCTTCTCGGATACCGCCGGGCGGCTGATGTACCGGCACAGCCGTTCGAGCTTCTTGCGTTCATCGGCCCTGGCCGCCACGCCGGCGTGCAGGCTGGACCCGGCTACCTTGCCAATCCCGTCACCGAACGGATCACCACTGGTCGGCAGAGTTTGCAAAGTGAACACCTTTCGCCCCGCCTGTGAACCGACAGCGATACGGTAAGTGATCGAGTGCCCCAGCAGGGGTGTCATCGGGTCGTCATCCACCGCATCCGAGGCCAGATAGCTGTTTTCGACATCCCGTTCCAGCAGGCCTTGCCGTTCCAGATAGCGACCCACCCGGTGGGCGATGGTGTGCGTCAGCTGGGTGAGCTCTGGGCTGGTCGGCGCCTTGACCCAGCGGAAACGCGCTGAGCCGTGGGATTGCTCGACATACACACCGTCGAGAAACAGCATGTGGAAGTGAACATTCAGATTGAGCGCCGATCCAAAACGCTGGATCAGGGTGACCGCGCCCGTCTTGGCCACTTGGTGGGTATGGCCCGCTTTCTTGACCAGGTGCGTGGCAATGACGCGGTAAACGATGCCCAGCACCCACCCCATGATCTCGGGCCGGCTGGCAAACAGGAAACGCAGCTGAAACGGGAAGCTCAACACCCACTGACGCATGGGTTGTTCAGGCAGTACTTCATCAACCAGCAAGGCGGCACTTTCGGCCATCCGCCGCGCCCCACAGCTCGGGCAGAAACCGCGACGCTTACAGCTGAAAGCGACCAGGTGCTCGGCGTGGCAAGACTCGCAGCGAACCCGTAGAAAGCCATGCTCCAGCCGCCCGCATTGGAGAAATTCTTCAAATTCCCGTTGCACATAGCCCGGCAATTCCTTTCCCTGCTCTGCCATAAGCGCAGCGAATGCCGGGTAATACTCGTCAACGATCTGATAGAGAAGGGTTTGCTCGGGTCGGTGGCTCTGGTAACGACCAGTATCCCGATCCCGGCTGGCCGTCCTGGCCGCCACATGAGGCATGTTCCGCGTCCTTGCAATACTGTGTTTACATACAGTCTATCGCTTAGCGGAAAGTTCTTTTACCCTCAGCCGAAATGCCTGCCGTTGCTAGACATTGCCAGCCAGTGCCCGTCACTCCCTGTCGTCTGGGCGTTCCTCTGGGCTAAACATCGACATGATCCGGCGCTTAATATCGCCGTCCTTGTTGACCAGCGTCTTGGTCACGAAGGCCGCGTATTCTTTGGCGTTGTCGTACCCTTTCCAGACCTCGTGGGGGTCAAGAGCGTAGGCGCAAACCCGCCCAGCGACTGGGATTCTGACCAAGGCGCGTTCTGTCTCAAGGTGGGGTTCTAGGGATTTTCCCCTCTAAAAAGACATAATCCTCTGTAGACCACACCAATAAATGGCTGCGGAGGTGGTTTACTTTCAGCTTGGAGCCTAATCATCCACTATCGGCCTTGTTATTTCGCCAATATTGGGCAATTTCCCAGTATTAGTGAAGTTATACGTTCCGCTTAAGTTGATATTTTGCCACGCAACGGGCGAAACAGCACGAGTGATACCCGCTTTCTCTTCATCTCCTCTCGCTTCAAAGTGTCCCAGAAGATGACTCAGTATCGCGGAGTTGAAGTAGATGATCGCGTTGGCAAGCAATCTTGCGCATTCATTCCAGATAGCGATTTCAGACTCGTTTTTGCCACGGAACTGATCACCATTCACCGACGCAATGGCTCGTCTAAGGAAGTGCCATGCTTCTCCCCGGTTCAGGGCACGTTGCACATACTGCCGCAAACTGGCATCGTCGATGTAGTCAAGTAAATATTGCGCTTTAACCAGTCGATTATACTCCGTCAGAGCCTGTAATATTGGGTGTCCAGAAGGGTAACCAGACAACTTTCTTACCAGCATTGCTTGTGTCGTCCGCTTTGTCTGAAGTGACAGAACAATACGCCTGATATCTTGCCATCCCGTTGTAATAACATTCGTTCTGATAGGCTTCTTTAGCGCCAGTATGGTGCTGCCTTGTTCACTTTCAGTCACATCAAACAGATCATTGATGACACTACTGAACTGCGCGTATCGCGGTGCAAAACTGTAACCGCATAGATCCAGTAAGGCGAAGTTAACATGATTGACACCGTGTGTATCTGTCGAGAGTACGTCAGGTTTGATTTCACTGCTGTTGGATTGTAACAGGTCATAAATATAGTGTGATTCGTGCTCGTTGGAACCGATGATCCGAGCATTGAGGGCGCTGTGGTTGGCCACCAGTGTCATGGCCGTGATCCCTTTGTTGGTGCCGAAATACTTAGAGGAGTACCGGGTTTTAAAGGTTTCCAGATGGGTTTCGAATTTCTGACCATCCGCACTGGCATGCAGCTGGTCCTCCTGAATATGGTAGTGGCGGAAGATGGGTAGCGCTGCAACCGCATTATTGATCACGTCGCTGGCGTCATGCAGCGTTTCAGGCCGGATATAGTTGGCCTGCACCGTACTCAGGTGTTCATAGCTTCGATCGGAGATCTGCGCCATGCCATACACACCACGGTGAGTGGCGTTGGCAATCAGAATGGCCAGTAAATCATCCTGATGAGTGAACCCTTGTTTTTGTATCGGAAGTACATGAGTCAGACATTTCATGAACCCGGTTTCGCGCTCTACATACCGCAGTACATCCGCGATACCGACCGGTTGCATTCGCTTAAAAAAGGGATTGTTGACCAGAGATGTAGCGCTTTTGGTCGGCAGACGCCAGCGGGTACCGGTACGATTTTTCATGATCACATTTCGATTGTCTCCCTCATCAATATGGAGAGCAACGTCTTTGAGTGCACTTTCCAGCCGGTGTTGTTTCTCCTGTAACAATAACTCTGCGGGCTGTTTTAGTCTGTCCAGTGTTGATGAGGCCAGCAAGGTATCCTGCGATGTCTGGGGGATCAGGTCGTCTTCCAGTGCGCGGTATTTGGTAACATTTGGCAAATAAATGCGTCCATTCAGTCGTGAGGTTAACTGCCGGTAGAGCAGCCATTCGTAACGTTGCGGGTTAACGTTATCCTGTTTAACCAACCATGGGAGGTGCTTTTTCGGGATGAGCGACGTATCCATCGTCTTCAGTGGTCCACCGAATGCGATTTCCGTCTGCATCTGTTGAAGTTGGGCGACGACGGCTTCTGAGCCTTTACCGGCCTCACATTCAAGGCACAAGAACACCTGCCTTAACAGTTGCTCCAGGAGATTGCATTGTTCATCGTAATGTTGCCACTGGTACTCTTCCACGGTCCGTTTCTGTTTTTTCAGGTAAAGGCAGAGGGTCTGGATATCCCTGTCATTCATGACCTTCAATGCCTGTTGTCTGACTACTGAGAAGGGTTGATTATCATCAATGTTCTCATCCACAAACAGATGCAGTAACTCTGCCGCTTTCGTGACATTGTCCGCGGCTGACTGCCAGGACAGGAACACTGCTTGTTGTGCAAAGGTGTTGGCAGCTTCTTGTTGCTTGCGGATATGGTAAATGAACCCATCAGTTAACCGTTCCAGTGCCAGTTGTATCCGCTCTGTCAGGTGACATAGCAACCATAGATGCTGCTGTGCGCGTTTGAATCGTTTGAGTTTACTACCGTAATAGTTGATGAGCTCACCGAAGTGTTGTCGATTTTTAAGAGACAGATTAAGCCCATCGATAACGCCATTGATTTGCGTGCGCCATGGCGCTAACTGATGATAAAGGGCAAGCTCTTTTTTAAGTTCAGGTACGGTCAGACTTTTTGCACCGCCTCTGAGCTGGTTCAGGCTTAGTCCGTCATCAATGGCTGTTATGCTGTCCAGAAAGACGTGAAGTTCAGGACTGGTGAGTTGATTAAGTTGGTGCGCCAGGTCTTTTCTGACCTGCTGCATCGCTCTGCTTATCAGTCTCTGGAGTACGGTGTACCTAGGGATAGCAATGCTGTGACTGGTTAGGAATTCAATAGCAGTATCAAAGAGGTAACGCGGCTCCAGCCAGGCATTGCCCACCTGAACAAGGTGGTCGAAAAGAGAATTGAAGTGCTGACTTTCGTCCCATTTGTGATAACCAGCAAGGTCTAATACTTTTGCGTAGAGTCGATCTTTTTGTTTTTGTGAGGGAGTGAATGGTCTGAGCCCCTTGCCGCCAAGCAGCTCTTTACTGATGAACATTAAATCCTTAGAAACCTGCGAGTAAGCGATATCTAGGATGACGGGCTTTGATTTGAAGTATCCCAAAATCGCGACAAAGTAACATCTATGAGCTCTGAGACGAATTGACCGAAAAACTGCCAATTCCGCATCGTTCAGAGAAAAGTACAGACGTTGTTCTTCGATTGAAAAAATGGGTGGGGAATAAAGATCTGCCTGTTCTGCTCTCGTGAGAATAGTAATTTCGTTTTTGATGGCCATATCAGGGCTGTTCCGTATTAAATGTACGATATTTACCTAATTTGCCACACTTATAAGTAGTAACCCACCTCCGCAGCCATTTATTGGTGTGGTCTACAGAGGATTAAGTCTTTTTAGAGGGGAAAATCCCTAGAACCCCATTGTGATACTTGGTAATCATTCCCCCCACGAAATTTATTGCCATTAACTGAAGTAATAGCACGTTTTAACTGATGGTATGCTTCACCTCTGTTCAAGGCTTGCTGGACGTAATGACGCAACGTTGAATTATCAACATACTCCAAAACATAAATAGATTTAATTAAACGGTCGTACTCATGCAATGCTGACAATCTTCGGCTCTTGCCGTTACTCAACTTTCTAATGATTGTGCTTTGAGTGGTGGTTTTACGACTCAATGAACAAACAATATGCTGAATATTGTCCCATTCTTCAGCAATTAGCTTATGATTAATATCTTTCTTTAATTGAATACGGCCTCCGTTCTCTTCAGTCACTTCAAATAGCTCAAAAAACACCTTTTTCATTTTCGCGTATCGAGGGGCGAATGTGTAACCAAAGAAATCTAATATAGCGAAGTTAACATTATTGGTACCATGCGTATCGGTCGATAAGGTATTAGGCTGTATATCTGAAGAGTTGTTATAGAGTAAGTCAAAAGCAAAGTGACCTTCATATTCGTTAGCGCCAATGACTTGCGTACTCACCGGAACATGACGTGGTCAACCAAAATTGACCAACCCAGTTAAGCTACTTTTTTCAATTTCTTCATGTCCGCCTCATATTGATTTGAAATTTCCATACTTTATCTAATTCATGTTTTTCTAAATTAGCTAAAATGCAACTCAGAAATGTCCAGAAGTGAGTTGTGTGGTGTCGAGTGGAGATTGTACGATTAAGCCCCTAAGTAATTAGTCCGTCAGTCTCCCTCGGTAATCAAATTAGTACATCTTAGCGATCAAATTGGTAAAAAATTAGACATGTAGATGAATGCCCACCTTAAAAAATAGACAGCGGGTTGGGCTGGGTGATTTTTCTGGTGTTAGACGCCAGCAACCCATGCGGCAGAATGGTTGCTCACTTACTCGTCTATTTTTAGCGGGAATTCTTAGCCAACTGTACGCGCTGTATGCAGATTTAAGCAGTCGAGTGATGCGCACTTTGGAGGAGATGGCACCACGAGTAGAGGTTTACTCTATTGACGAAGCGTTTTTGGATTTAACCGGTATTGAGTCTGCCATATCTCTTGTCGAGTTCGGACAACAAGTGCGAGAGCGCATAGGCCACTGGATTGGGATCACCGTCTGTGTAGGCATTGCACCGACTAAAACACTCGCCAAACTGGCTAACCATGCCGCCAAAAAATATCCAGCTACTCAGGGGGTTGTAGACCTGACCAATCCAGATCGGCAACGTCGATTGCTCGCATTAGTCCCGGTTGATGATGTTTGGGGCGTTGGTAGACGGCTTTCTAAGCGTTTAAATGCGTTGGGTATCACCACAGCCTTAGATCTCGCCAATGCCTCTCCTAGAGCCATCAGAGACCAGTTTTCAGAGGTTTTAGAAAGAACCGTCAGAGAACTCAATGGTGAGTCGTGCATTGAACTTGAAGAGATCCCGCCAACTAAGAAGCAAATCGTCTGTAGCCGTTCATTTGGCGTAAAAGTGACGCACTTTGAATTTTTAAGTGAAGCCGTATGCGAATACGCAACCCGCGCCACTGAGAAACTTCGCAAAGAACAGCAGCAAGCCAAAGTGCTGACCGTGTTCATACGTACCAGCCCCTTTAAGGACAACGAGCCGCAGTACAGCAACTCTGCATCGGGTGAATTGCTAATCCCCAGTTGCGACACGCGGGATTTTATCGAGCTGGCCAATCACTTACTCAAGCGGATATGGAAGGATGGTTTTCGTTATGCCAAAGCGGGCGTCATGCTGTCTGACTTTTACGATCCTGGCATGTTTCAACCAGGACTATTCGATGACGTATCGACCCGCTCTAATAGCCAGCAGCTAATGTCTGTATTGGACACCATTAACCAAAGCGGTGCCGGAAAGGTTTTCTTTGCTGGACAAGGACTCAAGAAAGATTGGTCGATGAAGCGAGAGCATTTGTCTCCCGCTTATACAACACGCTGGGACCAGTTACCGCGAGTGAAGTAGCGCAGTTGACTCAATACGCATTCACTCTGCGACGCAGCATGTTGAGCTTATCAACCTGGCGTCGAATATCACTGAAGAATTCCTCTTTCTCCATGGCCAGCGCTAGCTCCCATTCTTTGGCCAAACCTTGGCAGTCTAAAAATGCGTATCTCAGCTTCGTCTTTGAGATACGCAGCCCCTTGCTAAAGACCACGCGTTTGCCTCGTTGACCGTGAAAACTGTTGATATACCACTCTATGCCAAAGCCATACTTAAAGTCTCTGATACGGACACCAAGCAGACCCCAGTCTTTAAAGGGCTCATTCTCTCGAACCTTGTAATGGGTAACCCAAAAGTCATCAACTTCAGCTCGTGCCAGCGCTTTTAGCCTGTCCGTTTCTTGCTGAAGTAAATCTGATACATCTGCTTTCCATTGTTCATTGACGATTTCTACCAAACCAATTTCCCCATCCAATTAACCCCTAAAGCCAAAACCACTATCCGTTTGGCTTTTGGATCGAAACGCCAAACGTAAAACTGCCGTCACAATCACTGTTTGGCGTCTCGATATAAATCGACTCGCTCAATCCCATACCCGACAAGGGATACAGGCTGATTTCACTTAAAAACACCTAAAAAGACGTATCGCCATGAAGATACAAACCGTTTGGCAAGTTCAGGCCAGAATGCAAACGACGTTTGGCGTCTCAATTTTTTTGGCTAGGTCACCAGCCGCCAAACAGAGCCTATTCTCATACTTTTGCAAAAATGCAATAGGCAGATAGATGAAAGGATTTGTCACCTTTCTGCCCACCGCCAGTGCACCGAATCCTGATAATGACATTTGAGTAAACCGCCAGAGCACTTGGAAATGCCCAAGCGTGAACAGCGCGGTTGATTGAAAACCGTTAGAGCACTTTGAGTGCACAGGAGATAAGTATGTTTGTACTAGGCGTAGATATCGGTTACTCAAACCTGAAGCTGGCAATTGGCCAATCAGGTAGTGAACCGAAAACCATTATTCTACCTGCGGGTGCCGGTCCAGCGGATCGTATGCCGGAGCGTATCGGTGGAGGCGATGATGAAACTTGTTTGTATGTCTCTGTCGATAATGAGCGCTGGGCCGCTGGTGTTCCTGCTGGACGCCTTCAAGGCTGGGAACGAGAGCTTCACCCGGAATATCCCACCACAAAAACCTATAAGGCACTTTTTCATGCCGCCTTGTTAATGGCTGAAACAGAATCCATCGATTTGGTTGTCACTGGATTACCGGTTTCCCAGTTTCATGAACCACAACGTAAGTCTGACCTTGTGCAGCGTTTAAAAGGTGTCCATCAAGTGACGCCTAAGCGCAGCATCACCGTTCATGACGTCAAAGTACTACCACAGCCTGCCGGTGCCTATATGGATCTGGTTCAAACGGGTGGTGATCTGGGCTTGATTGAAGAAGGTCGTGTCGTCGTCATTGATCCCGGCTTCTTTTCTGTTGATTGGGTTGCCCTTGAGGCCGGAGAAATTCGCTACAGCTCATCAGGAACCAGTCTTCAGGCAATGTCCGTGCTACTGGAAACCATCGATAAGCTGATTTCGGAAGATCATGGTGCCAAAGTCGGAATGGATCGACTTGAAAAAGCCATGAGAACCGGCGACTTACAGGTCCTGCTATTTGGAGAAAAAGTCGATATTTCACCTTATCTGAATGCTGCCATGAAAAAGGTAGCGCCTGTTGCTCTTACAGCCATGCGTCAATCCATGCGTGACGAAAGCATTAATGCGGACTTGGTATTGATCGCCGGAGGTGGAGCCTTGGCTTATAAGGAAGCGGCCAAGGAGATTTTTTCACGAAGCAAGATCATCGTGCCTGAGCAGTCTGTTTTGGCGAACGTCCGAGGCTTCTGGTTTTATGGGGCATGATCATGAGAGTTGTCGTCAACATTCCCCCAGGGAGCCACCCAGAACTACTCAAAGAATTGGAAAAGACGCCACCACGGGAACGCGCTGAGCGTCTGCGGATGATGGCCACCTTTGGGTTAATTCACATGAGCCAACCCAATCTATCCACGACATCTGCACCGGTGGATGGCCATGCTCCAGATGGTGAAGTGACTTCTATGAGTACAGCGCCAGAACCCAAAGCAGAATCACGTAAACAATCATTAAAATCAAAACTAGGGCTGGGCTTATAACATGGCGTTATCAGTTAGCTGGCTCGATGCCAGGTTAAATAAAGAAGCAAAAGAAACCGTAGTAAAAGCCGACCGAGATGGGCTAAGTGCTCGGGTATCGCCCAAGGGCAAAATTGTTTTTCAGTTTCGTTATCGTTTCGATGGCAAGCAACAGCGGGTAGACATAGGTACTTACCCACTTATGAAGCTTGCTGAAGCTAGGAATGAGCTGGATAGGTTAAGGGCTGTACTCGACCAGGGCAGAAACCCCAAGCTCTACCTACAGCAGGAACGGGCCAAGTATTCTGCCAATCAAAGCTTCGAATCGATTTTTCGAGACTGGATAGACTCTGCCGGTAAGCAAGGGCTAAAGGAGACAACGTGGCACTACCAAAAACGCAGCAGTGAAATATATTTGCTGCCCCGACTTGGCAAGTACCCATTAACTGACATCAATGAATTATCCTTGCGTAACTGTCTTCGTGAGGTTTCGGAGTCGTCCCCTTCAAACACAGAACGCCTAGTGTCTGTACTGCATAAGTTCTATGACTGGCTGATAGATGAACAGATTTTGGAAATTAACGCTGCCGCTGGAATCACTGCAAAGAAAGTCGGCGGCAAGAAAGGCAAACGAACTCGGGTGCTAAACGACAACGAAATCAGGATACTTTGGCGGTATTTGCATGAGTCAAAAATCACTGAGAAGAATCGCATCTACATAAAACTGCTTCTCTTATTGGGAGGGCGCAAGGGCGAACTCATTCAAGCTGAAAAGCATCACTTTGACTTGCAATCTGCAATGTGGACAGTGCCCATAGAGATCCGCAAACAAGGTGAGAAAATTGGAGCGCCGATCATGCGGCCATTGATTAAGCCAGCTATTGAGCTTATTGAACTGGCGATGCAGATGAGCAAATCAACCTACTTGTTTCCCGCGAACGGACAAGAAGAGCTTGCCACAAATGGCTTTGATACCACTATTCCTAACAATGTGAAAATCTGGGCTCGCAGATCGCTTGGTATTGAGATGGAACACTGGTCTATGCATGATCTTCGCAGAACGATGCGAACGCGAATGTCTGCCATCACGACGCAAGAAGTTGCCGAGTTGATGATTGGCCACAGCAAAAAAGGGTTGGATGCTATCTATAACCAATATCAGTACCTGGATGAAATGCGTCATGCTTACGACGTTTGGTATCAACAACTAGAAACCATCATCGAGCCGACAGGCTTTCCATTCAACTGGCGTTTCGGACAGTAAAATAAAAGAAAGAGGCTCAGTCCTCTTTCTTCTCATACTCCTCCAAGTCTTCAATGTGCCACAGCTTGTTTCGTGTATTTCGGTTGATACGAGGTTGCGGCAAGCTGCCATCTTTTATTCTTCGCCAGAGCGTCGTATAGCTAATGTGGTAACGAGCCATCACTTCGTAAGACGTTAGAAAAGGGGTTACCTGGTGCGCTACTGCTGTCATCTGCATTCTCCTGAAAATCAATGTAAAGCTATCATCGCCTGATTCATCACTTGTTGATGGTCAGAAAGATGCATGATTTGTTCAGAAGATCAGCCTTATCAAAACACAAATGTTGCTATTAGGTACTTTTCAGCTCAAACCTATGAATAACAAGGGCTACAAGGCGGTTTGTGTCATGAATAGCAATCAACATGCCTAACGAGAAAAATTTGTACACACTGTTTGTACACTCGCAACGATGACACACCAAAAACCACAATAACGAACCCTTTAAATTCATAAGCTTATAAACAAAAAACTAGAGATGATCGCATTTATTCCGCTTTTGTAATGTCGAAACCAAAGTGCCAAAAGCAGGAGGTACTTTCTTCATCAAAACCAGTAACAGCAAGGCCTACAGCCAGATTTGTGTCATGGAAATTTCGCCAAAGGCCTCTAAAACGGAATTTGTACTCAAGTTTGTACACACTTTCCGAGGTTACGCTTGAACATCATTGAAAAGCAAAGAAACGAGAAAAAGACAAAAAGCCTTTAAATTCAGTACGTAGAGATGTGATTGTGGTGTGCAATGAAAGGTGGTTTTAAGCGTTGAAAGGCTGGGCGGCATCAGGGTGAGAAATAATGGCAAAAGTTCTACGACGAGCAACTTCTTGCTGAAAAATAGGATTAGACATCAATGGTGATCTTCTGGTTGATAGACGAGTGAATGTAAAGCACTGATATACTTATATAACTAATAATTAAAGTGACTATAAAGACATTCAACTCGCAAGTTAATCTTAATTGGCGCTTATTTTCGCCTATCTTGTCTGTATAAACAATCAATGGTTACTATTTTATCTGCTTGTGGGTGTGATGCCTAGTGTTTGAAAAAATTAATCATATCTATTGCCTTATAGAGCAACATTGTTTCATTGATACTCACAATAAAACTATTTTACTAAAAATTTTATAAACTGACTTTATGAGCTACTAATAAAGCCAAGAATTAGCCTATTTATTTTCAGCTAAAAGCGGGATTGAATATAACATTTAAAACAAATACACATTTATTTTAAATTTAATTCTGTATATTTAGAGATAAATCACTTTATTTAAAACAAAACCAAATACTCGATTTACTTATTTTATATATCATTCACTATTTTAACATCGTTATAATCACATTAATCTCACAATGAAAGCATGACAAAAGTGAAATTAACTTGATAAATTTCCATTAAGTGAAAATTAAGATAATTTTTAAATAAAATTAATAAAAAATAAATTTCAACCATTCTATATAAAATAAAAAAAACGCCCAATACAAGGCGCTTTAAATTTAACTTAAATAAATATTTACTTAGAAAGAAATAGGGTAAGCCATGATAATCGCATCTTCATTTCCCGTCTTTGTTGGGTAATAGTTTTTACGTTTTGAAACGAAATTAAATCCTATAGATTCATAGAGATTGAACGCTTTTTCATTAGATTCTCGCACTTCTAACCATAAGGTAGTGATATTTTTTTTCTCAAGTGTTTCAATCAGTTCCAATAATAGTGCTTTGCCGTAACCTTTCCCCTGATAATCAGGATGGATTGCGATATTAAAAAGTGTTGCCTCATCTAATATTAATTGCGTAATTGCAAAACCTACAATAATATTATCAATGCAAATTTTCAGATTAAAATAATGACTTCCTTGGTTACTATAAAATGTTTCTTCACTCCAAGGGAATGAATGACTTAATTTTTCTATTTGCCATGCTAAAGGTAAATCAGCAGGGTTTAAGGGTGAAATGGTCTTCATATTGATAGATTTGTTTCCAAAGATCGCGTTTTGCATCGGCATCAAAATATAATTGATGCAATGAAGGGCTTCTCAAAGAAGTATATTCAGAGGGAAGAATGAGATCAGTGCCTAATAACCAACAGGGAAGATCAAATGATTCTGTGAGCATGCTCACATCGTCTGTTGTAATACAATAGATTTCGTTTTTATCTATCCCCATGGCGCTAAAAATATCAGAGAAAAGCCCGTTATTTAGATCAACGGTATCATCAGTAATGATAAGTAAACGTGTTGTATCCGGAAATTGCACAGAATGCTCGCCTTTTAACACAGCAGGCTTACGAAGTACCCACTGACGAATTCCTAGTTGGGATAACATTCTGTCTTTACGGCTCATTATGCTTACCTATCAAGTGTAGAACAACGGTACATAGTATCAGAGGGCATAAACTACGCCAATAAATAGCGTCGGTTTCTTTATATCTGATATCATGCGTCTCATGTTTTTTAAGGAGTAATAATCATAATGTCCTCACTGTCCCCTGCTAGCGAAGTTATTCTTCGTCACCTAGATCATTTCGCAGACAGGCATGTACTTATTGCAGGTGATCTTCAAGATACTTTTGCGGCACAGATCCAGGCGAAAAGTGTCAGAGCATATACAAACCAATATCACCAATGGTTACCATTACTAAAATCAATGGGTGATAATGCACTCTTCGGTTTAGTTGCAGATCAATCCTTTGTGAAATATTGCAATACCTTGATCTATTTTTGGCCTAAAAATAAAAACGAAGCCACTTTCCAACTGCGTAGCCTTTGCTCTAACTTACAAGTGGGTACTGAAATCTTTATCGTTGGTGAAAACCGTAGCGGTGTTAAAAGTGCAACCGAATTAATGAACGGTATCGCTAAACTAAAAAAAATAGATTCAGCGCGCCGTTGTAGCTTATTTTTTGGTACACAAACATATCAAACACTGTTTGACCGTAATAACTGGTGGCAAACCTATCGTCATGACGATTTAACCGTAATGGCATTACCAGGTGTCTTTAGCCAAAATGCATTAGATGAAGGTAGCCGTTTATTACTTTCAACTTTTGATGATGCAATGGTGGGTGATTTACTAGATATGGCGTGCGGATGTGGTGTTCTCGCTACAGTATTAGGCAAGAAAAATCCAATGCTGAAACTCACCTTGTGTGACGTAAATGCAGCTGCAATTTCTTCCAGTATTGCGACATTAAATGTGAATGAATTAGAAGGCCGAGTGATTGCGAGTAATGTCTATTCTGCCGTTGAAGAAACTTATGATTGGATAATCTCAAATCCGCCTTTCCATGATGGTTTAGGTACAAGCTATACCGCGGCTGAAGATATTATTCGTCTTGCACCAAATTACCTAAAAAAAGGCGGTAAATTACGCATTGTAGCGAATTCATTTATCCCTTATCCAGACATACTGGATCATGTATTTGGCTCTCATGAAGTGCTTGCATCAACAGGTAAATTTAAAGTTTACCAAGCCACTAAGAAAGATTAATCACAAGCCCTGTTATCTAAAACAGGGCTTTATTTTTTGGGGCCGATTTTGAATGATAATTCAAGGTGTTTTATTTTTCATCACCAAGATAATTTAATGATAAAAAATAATTGACGCTAAAAATAAAAGGCCTAAAATTCGCCTCCTATCTACAAAAGATAATGTTTAGATTGCGAGGGTGGCGGAATTGGTAGACGCGCTAGCTTCAGGTGTTAGTGTCCTTACGGACGTGGGGGTTCAAGTCCCCCTTTTCGCACCAAACACATTTTTTGTAACGCTAAATAATTGAGTAAGACTGCGAGGGTGGCGGAATTGGTAGACGCGCTAGCTTCAGGTGTTAGTGTTCTTACGGACGTGGGGGTTCAAGTCCCCCTCTTCGCACCACTCAATTAACCTTTCTTTTCCTTTGATAACAACCCGTTAATAATCTTTTATTGCTCCCTATTTATTATCCATAATATGTGGTTAACAATGTCATTAAGCTATAAGTCAACACAACACCAGCAGGGATCATCACCCACATCTGCAATTTCTTATGGAATAGCATCAATGTTGATAGCAGCATTGAAACAACTAAAACTAACGTAAATGCAGATGTTCCAGCAATAGAATGCATAATGACTGTGAATAAAGAAGAAACAGCTAACATTTCCCATAAACTGATACGAGATGTCCAAGAAGCGACTGGAGATAAGCGTGTTGATTTAGCCATAATAACTCACCATTAATGATAATGATTTTCATTATTATATATAACACCTGTACTAAATCAACTTATATAAAGAAAAAAAACTCTCTATATCCTTAATTTTTAAAGGGTTAAAGCATTTTCTAAAACATAAAAAAACGCCTTTCTATTTCTCAATAAAAGGCGTTTTATTTTATTATGTTATCAATAAACGAAATTATGCATTATTTGGCTTTATAAAATAAAAGACCAAATGAATATCTTCAGGCTCTCTTTCATAAAGTTCAGGATCAGGAATATCAATTAAGTGACACCCTAAATGCTGATAAAAGTTCACACTATTTTCAGAAGGTGTTGATGAGATATATAATCCATCTGCACCATTTTCCTTCGCATATTTCACACAATAGTCAAAGAGTATTCGTGCTAAACCTTGCCCACGTTGCTGGTGGCTAACATGTAAAAAAGAGAGTTGAAGTAGACTATCATTTTTACCGCGCTTTTTCGGATCAACACTTACAGCAGCAATTAATCGATCATGTTCAAAAACGCCCCAAAAAGGTGCTCCACGATCAAAACTTTCAAGTAAAACAGGGGTGTAATGTTCTGCTTCACCTTCTGGCCAACCTTTCATATCAAAACGCTGCTCAGATAAAAGCAACTTTCCTTCTTTTAATACATATAGCTTTTCAATTAGCTCAGTTCTATCGATTTCCCAAACTTGTGGAATTTCATTTCGTGTTAATTGCCGAATAACATTTTTCATTATTAAAGATTAACCTGTTCTGATGATGATTCACTTCGTTCTAGTGCGTGGTAAGCCACCGCACAGAATAAGGAATTCAACCGTTTCATATCACCAAGCAAACTGGTATGCAGAGAACTGGTTTCAATGCTTTGCATATTATGCAAATGAAGACGTTCTACATGTGCAAACGAGTAACGTTGGTTAAGTAAACGGAAACGATGTTTTGCTCGACGTAACTTACGAGCATGTTCCATGTTGCCGGAAACAAATACCGACATCGCCAGATTCAGATTACTTTGCAGACGCTCAAGGAGTGTCTGTAATTCACGACGCCCTTCCTCCGATAAAAATAAGTGATGATTTAAACCTTTACTCACCACTTCAACTGACATGCGCGCAATAATAGCGGATGATTGTTGTAAATTCATAGCTGTATCAATAATTTCCGCCCAGCGTCGAGAATCTTCAGCTCCCAGATCATGCTGCTGAATTTGCGCCATGTACAATTTAATGCTGCTATGGAGCAATTCAACCTCTTCTTCTAACTGGCTAATTTCCCTTTTTTGCTGACGATCACCTTCCATTAATGCAGTAAAACGTTGCAACATTTGTTCCACAACATCACCTAATCGTAGTGATTCTCTAACCGCATTAGCGATAGCTAAAGATGGAGTATCAATAGCAGATTGATCCAAATAACGAGGCGCAACTTCAGATCCTGTGGCTGGTAATTCAGGAATAAGTCGCTGACATAATTTTGCCATTATGCCGACAAAAGGGATCATCAATACACAGCGTGCAAGATTATAAATAACATGAAAATAAATAACGACTTCTGCTGGAGAAAAACCGTATTGCTGAATTTTATTCGCAATCAAGGTTATCCAAGGTAAAACCAGAAATGCACCAATCAATTTAAAAAACAGGCTTCCTAATACGACTTGGCGAGAAACAACATTTTGTCCTCGGCTACTCATTAATGCCAGCAAACCACTACCAATATTAGAACCAATCACAATGCATAAGCTGATATACAAAGGCATTAACCCTGTCGCACTTAATGTCGCCGTTAATAAAACAGCAGCAAGGCTTGAATAACTCACCATGGCAAACAAAGCGCCCACTAAGAGAGCTAAAACAGTGTCTCCACTTAATGATGTGAAGATAGCTTGTACAGCGCTCGCATGGGTAATTGGCTCTGCGGATGTCACGATCAGTTGCAAAGCGAGAATAATTAAACCAAGGCCAATCCCTACACGCCCAAGTTGCCCTACTCGCTCTTTTTTACGACTTAAAAAAGTAATTACCCCGATAAGAATAAGAAGTGGGGATAACCAAGAGAGATCAAACGTCAGCACTCGTGCCATAAGTGCCGTACCTACATCCGCACCTAACATAATAACAAGTGCAGGTGTAATCGAAATAAGTCCTTGTGTCACAAAAGAGATAACCAAAAGTGCCGTTGCATTACTGCTCTGAACTAATGCCGTTACCCCAAGCCCCGCAAGGAAAGCGTTGGATTTTTTATTAATACTTTTACCTAAAATTCGGCGTAAATCAGAGCCAAAGACGCGCATGATCCCTGTACGAACAATATGTGTTCCCCAAACAAGAAGTGCGACTGATGAGAGTAAATGAAGCAGTGTCAGCATAGAAATAATAACCTTATTTTTATCGTTGTTTGTTTGACTCTGTTTCTCCTTCAATCTCATAAAAAGAGAAAGACCATGAGCAGATAATACATCTGAGAAAAGATTTTTATGGATAATGCCTTAATAACACGTTGGGTTATTAGACAAAAAGATATTGCAATTTAAGTGCAATAATCAATGGAGAAGTTGAGAATATTACAGAAATTAATTTGTAAGTTCTGTTAATTATAACAGAGAATATGTCACTTTCAAAATCAAGCTGTAAATAACCTATTGATTTATTATCCTTTTATTTTAATTAATACATAAAAAAACGCGACGAGAGGGTATCTCTCTACGTCGCGTGAAAATACAACAAGTTAGTAAGGCAATTCGACTACAAATTCAGACAGACTATGGTATTAACTTAAATTTATTTCAGTCCCATTGCATCACGCATTGTGAAGAACAAGTCTGTTTGATCCGTCAATCCAACCACATTAGCTGCATGAGGACCATAAGCCGCAATACGTAATTGAGAACCGGTATGCTCTTGTGAATCAGTCTCTGAGTTACCGTAGTTCACGACCATTACGGCACCATCTTTCGTGATCAATGCTTGTGTTAAGCCAGGAGATTTCACATCAGCTTCAATGATTTGGCTAGAGTGAGAGTGATCAGCGGTGACAATAATCAGCGTATCGCCATTTTGTTTCGCAAAATCTAAACCGATTTGCACAGCTTCATCTAACGCAACCGTTTCACCAATTTGTCCACAAGGGTTAGCATTATGATCTTGCTTATCAATAGAGGCACTTTCGACTTGTAAGAAGAAACCATTTTCATTAGTTTTCAGTAAATCGATCGCTTTTTTAGTCATTTGTGCCAATGTTGGCGCATTAGGATCGAGTTTAGAGTTAGGTTTGCACTCTAATGGCGGATTATTGATATTGCCATGATAAACCGCTTTAGGGCCTTCCCATGCAACAGCCATATTCCCTTCATGGAATAAGCCTAATATCGGTTTATCTTGATTTGCCAAGGTAATTGCGTCTAACGATTTTGCATCTTTGACGATTTGATAACCACGCTCAATGGCTTGTTGCTCTAACGTTTTACCTTTGTATTCTCCTGCTGTAGCAGTTTGAGTAAAACTTTTTGCACCGCCCCCTAACGTAACGTCTGCACGAGTCACTAATAATTGCTCAGAAATAGAACCCTTACCGCCATTTTCTAATGCATTAGTTGAGCATTTTTCTAAGGTTTCAACTGGACCATAGCATTTACGTCCAGAGACATGGGAAAATAGTGCAGCTGGTGTCGCATCTTGAATTTCAGATGTAGTCACGTTCCCCGTTGCCTTTCCATTGATTTTTGCTAATTCTAAAATGGTTTGGTGATCCTTACCAAAAACATCAATCCCTAATGCACCATTATACGTTTTCACACCAGAAGCCCATGCCGTTGCTGAGGCTGCCGAATCTGTTACATAGTTAGGTTTTTGTGTTTTTCTATCTAATGAATAGTGTGTGTATTGACCCGTCATTGGTAACGCATCAATGCCTTTAAAAAAACCGCCCGCACCTTCAGCGTAGTTACGTGCAACAGTGATTTCAGAATCCCCCATACCATCACCAATAAAGAGGATCACATTTTTTGCTTGGTTGTTATTTAAAGCTGCTTTTAATGCCTCAGTTTGATCTTGAGTCATACGGCGAGCACCGCCAAATTCCGTGATATTACCTTTTGCTGCGCGATCTTGTGCCAAAATTGCATCAGCAGCAACGGGAGCTGCAAAAGAAGAGAAACTCGCGCCAGCCAATAGCGTTGTTACAATAACGGATAAAATAGAACGTTGGTAACGATGAGACATAGCTTTTTCCTTGCACTCTAAAGTAAAAAAAACAGGATTAATGTTTTAAGTCAGGAAAAGCTTACGGCAGTTAAATGACAGAGAAATGAAGAGTAAAAGCGATTTCGATGACAACTTTATGACAAGTTAATGACAAACAAAAAGCTTATACCGCGAATGCATGTATAAGCTTCTGTTGTATTAAAGCATATTGTTAAAGCGAGGTATCGAGTTGAGATCTTAAACTAGTCATTCTCTTGGGTTAATGCTTTAGCCCCCAAATACAGGGTTTCACACCAAGAAATATAATCATGCCCACTGGCCATTTCGAGTGATTGAACCGGATAACCTTTTTGCTCTAAAACCTGCTTAAGGTGACGATTATTATTTAAAATACCGCCTTTATCACCACGACTTTCAAATAGCCCTGCCTCTAAGAAAAACTGTAATGGCTTTTTATCTGCTTGCTCAAATTGTCTAATAAGCCATTCAGGCTCTTCATTTTCGGGCGCCCACCAATAAGAGCCGGACATACTCAACACTTTACTAAAGCGATCAGGGCGATTAAGAGCAACCCATGAAGAAGCTAATCCGCCATAGCTTGATCCTGAGACTATTGTCTCTTCGCCTGAAACTTGAATACCCTTCTCTTTTTCTAGCCAAACAAATAATTCATCTGCTAAAAAGCGGTAAAAATCAGGATTTGGTGGTAATTCAACACTACGGCGATCACTATCAATACTATCAACAAATAGGATCATCATAGGTGTTAATTTTCCTTCCTCGATCTGCTTATCAAAAAACTTATCAATACCATATTGGCGACGATACGTTTGACCATCGAATAACACGAGGACTCGTGGTATTTCCATTTTTTGTGCTGGCAGATAAAGTGCTATTTCACGATCATTATTTAAGATTTCACTGTGAAAACGAACAATTTCTGTTTTGCCTTTCATTGTTCTATCAAGAATACCGGGTAATTGGCATTCACGTTTCTTGTCTAACGATAATAAAGAAAAGTGATTATAGATATCCTCAGATTGACTTGGAGAATTTTGGGAATTAAACGGATCGGCTTGAGCGGTGGTTAAAATCGCGCGACGTTGCTCAAAGGGTTCTGAATTTTCAATAACAGGCACATCGGGCGCTAATTTATATTGCATTAATGTGTCGTTAGGCACGATATAACTACGATACCAAATATCGCTATTGGCTAAATGTGTTAACGGATCATGATTACCCTCTGGCGATCCCAACAAATAGACATTCGACTTCGCTCCTCGCCATAAAAAGGTGACTAACTTTTTGTCATTATCATAAGGCTCAATCAGAGGAGCCCCTTCTTGGCGTATTTGTTGCCAAAACACCTGAATACTTTGTTGATTTAGTTGTTGAGCGAGTGTTTGTAAACGAGGACTAACAGGTGCAATCCCCGCATCTTTATCTAAAGGCTGATAAGGTTGTGTTGTTAGCGTGAATTGCCACTGCTTTTTAGTTTCGCCCTGTGCAACTAATTGATAATTTGCCGTTTCAGGTAATAGAAAGCGTACTTTCTGTTGGCCATCAGCGGGAATATCTTTTAATAAACTACGAATATGAGTGCCGTCTTGTTTCTCTAACCACAGGTTTTGTATCCCTTTTACGTTTAATTCAACATAGCGTTGGCTTTCTAAATGAGCGGTAAAACACAACGTATTGTTGTTATCAAACTGACCTGTCATTTCTTTATTTTCAGTTACGTCTAAGCAATTAGCAAAACTGGAAAAAGAGGCCATCAATGCGCATATCATCAGAGGAATTCTCACTTTATTATTCTCGTTATAAACTATTGTGAGAAACAATAGTAATGATAATTGTTATCAATTCAATAAAAATTAAGCGTGTACAAATTTATAATAAATTTGACACCGCAGCGAAAAATAATAAAATAATCATTATCACTCCCTATGTGATAGCAAGATAAAGTCAATAATTATAGGAGTTCGCTATTTATGTCTATCTTGCATATGAATAGCAATTAAATGAAGGTAATTATTATGTCTATAACGATGTCGCAAAAACTAGCTCGAGAAGGACTTGGTAATCCAGAATTATTTCAAGGTGGTGTTTATATTACAAAAAATGGTCAAGCGGAGCTTTTTGTACAAACAGCTGAAGAAAGACAACTGGAGTTACAAGAAAGAGAAAAAGAGCGTCAATCAAATGCTCTATTGAAATTGGTAATGATAGCGAAAGAAGATATAGCAAATGAGCAAGTTATGTCTCCTGAAGATGTCAAAAGAAAACTACGTGGATCTCGAACTTAATATTAGAGGTGCTTTTGAAAAAAACTGTAAACATTAGAGTATCAGAGACAGCTCTATGGTCATTAAAAGATGCGGAATCATTTAAACTCAGTTGCATCAATAACAGTGAAACCGCTGCTGTATTTATAGATCAACTTTTTGACTCAGCTATTGATGCTATTTCTCAAGATCCTACCCGTTATCGTTATAATGCAATGTTGGCAGATAAAGGGATCGCTATTCATGAACGTATTGATGTGAACAGTCAGTTTCGTTGTTTATATGAATTCAATGAAGAAAATAATACGGTCGATATATTACTTTTTATAAGTACAAAACAAGATATTGAAGGAATGCTTTATCGTTGTTTAATATTGAAAAAATGATGAAAATGATGAAAATGATAAAAGTCTCCTCAATCATTTTTGTTATTGAGGAGATTTTTTTCTAAGTTAATTAGCGTTAAAACGCGCCCATCAACGCTCTTCTAGCGGATAACTGCGGAAACTCCATAATCCCAACGCTTTTAAACCATCACGATAAATACCTTGTATATCTGATTTACTGGCTTTTTGTAATTCAGCTAATGGTTTATCAGGTGCAACAACCGTTAAGTAAGTAATATCACTTGGGCCACTTTGCCAACTTGCAAGCGTGAAAATCGCATCGGCACGGCGGACATGGCTGCCAGAACTAATAATAACGGCCGTTTTAATACGATGTTTAGTTAATGCATAACGGCTAAATAATGCATTCTCGACTGTTGTACGGGCATAGTTTTCTTGGAAAATACGCTCTGGTGCAATACCGTTTTTCACCAACCAATCTGCCATTAATTTACCTTCCGTTTGATGCGCTTTTGGCACGCCACCCGTAACGACAATCATGGCTTCAGGTAATTGTTTAGCCACTTCTAAGGTTTTATTTAAGCGTTCAATTAAAATCTTATTCATTGTGCCATCGGGATTTAATGCATAACCCAATGTCACAATCGCGTTGTTTTCTTTGGTTTTATTTAATTTTGCCAAATCTGCTGGTGTTAATTTATCACTTAAAGGCATTTTACTTACGCGATCAATCTCTGCAAAAAAGCGACTAATCTCTTCAGCTTTAGCTGGGTTTAATGATTTCAATTTATTGAAATACGCTTCACTTTCTTTGTCTTTACCTTCAAAACGTGTCCATGAAGTGACATAGATTAATGCATCAATATCATCAGGGGCTGCTTCTAAGATCTGTTTATAAATAGTAATCGCGCGAGGAACATCATTGTTATAGATATAAGCACTTGCGGTGCTAAATAATAAATCGAGACGGTAAGGTTCTAACTTATAAGCTTGTTGCAGTTTTTGCGCCACTATTTCCATATTTGATGGCAATTTTCCCGTAAACCCTGCATCTGACACTCGTGCCGGAGATTTAAAGGCATCTAACGCATCTTGGATCAAGCTATCAACTGTTTGACGCTGAGAAACATATTGCTGATAACTATTATCTGGCTGATGAACTTTTTGGTAAGCCAATGCAGTTGATGAGACGGTAAAACCTAAAGTAGCAATCGCTAACGAAATGACCGTTTTCTTAATACGATATGAAACACGGGAAGGTTGCGCCATTATCTTGTCCTTTTACGAAAAATAGTCTGCTTCACCTGAGCGAATGAAGATAGAGAGTGTGACTCCTCACACCTAATGGCAAAAGAAATACACACCGATAAATCTATACCTGATATCTATCATAAAGATCCCTGAATTAATTTTCAGTAACCTTTTTCACCTTATTGAAAAAAATAGCATTATTACGTAGATAGCTTATTTGGCAGTTTTTTTTATGTATTTTTATCTTTTGGCAAGTGATTTTGTTCTGATAGATCATCAGTGGCAAAGAATAAAGGGAATTTATTCAGGAAGAAAAGCGTTGGGTTTTAAGACAAGTGATTATTCTTATCCTTCCAATATAAAAACGCCATTAATGGCGTTTTTTAATCATAATGTTACTTAATATGTTTTGATTGCATCATCAATAATTCTCTGACTAATTCAACGCAGCTTAAGAAGCGTTCGTCATAATCAGGGGAATTCACTTTGATATATTCAATATTGTTTTTATCTAGCATTTCCATCAGTAAAGTTTGGAAGAGGCGACGATCTTTTTCACTGCCTAAGCTGCGTAAACCATCCGCTACCCATGGCGTGTTGTTTTCTAGCAAAATAACTAAATCAAAACGGTATTCATCAATTAGAGCTTGAACAAAGGGATGCTCTTTACCTTCATAACGTAAACAAAATGCCTGTGTTGTGACAAAATCCGTATCAACAAAAGCGACTTTATTTGCATATTTAACAGCAAAATCAATATATTGAGCATGTCCTAATGCAATTTTATCATAGTCAGAATATTGCAATGCCATCTCATCACCGCCTAAATGTGAGAAGACATAATCACGACCATATTCCCATGCACTCGTGGTATTGAAAATATTGGCAAGCTTATTGACTAATGTTGATTTACCGCTCGATTCACCGCCTAAAATAGCCACTGTGCGCACGAAAAAGGGTTTAACTTCTGTTGGAATATATTCCCAATATTTAAAAGGCGCTTGGCGAATTTGACTGCCACTGATATTCATAAATGAGCGTTCAGGATCAATCAGAACCGTTTCAATCCCCAAGAAAGCATTATATTGATCCGCATCTTCCCGCTCACTGGTATAGATAAAATCAGGTGTAATTTGTTTTTCACGTAAAAACGTTTTTATGCCATCACTCCACATTTCCCAACCATGGGGCTGTGGCTCAATACCGTGTTCGTCAAACTCATGAATACGAATATTTTTTTGATATTTAAAAGTTTGTAATAACCAGCGTAATCTGTCACTGACAGTCGGTTGCTGTGACATCGCACTATTGATAAATAGATCCTTATCGCGAGGTTCGTCATGGCAGAGGATCACATGTAATTCATCAACTTGACTACAAGCACGTTGAATTAAATAAATATGCCCAGTATGAAGAGGATAAAACTTACCAAAAATGACACCAATTGTTTTCTTTTTGATGGGATATTCTAACCCCAAAAATTGGTGTAATGCCGACATTTTTTGCGCACTGGGGCTCTTGATTTTATTATTAATCAATTGGCTAAGATAGCCTTTTGTCATATCACTTTCATCAGCAACGTGTTGTAAGGTATACCCATTTTTTCTGATAGCCTGTTTGATATAATCAAAAGGTCCCATAATTAACTCCTTTAGAAGTCTTCTAAATCATCAAGAACAGATAAGGCGTCTGACAGTTTTTTCACACCATACACTTTCATATCCGGTGGATTTTTCTTTGGCATATTTGCACTCGGTACAATGGCTCGTTTAAAACCATGTTTTGCTGCTTCTGCTATTCGCTCTTGCCCACTAGGTACAGGTCGAATTTCTCCCGCAAGGCCAACTTCACCAAATATCACTAAATCGCGTGGTAAAGGACGATTACGAAAACTCGATACTAATGATAATAACAAGGCTAGGTCTGCGCTGGTTTCCGTAACTTTTACCCCGCCAACCACATTAACAAAAACGTCTTGATCAGACATTTGTAATCCACCATGCCGATGTAAAACAGCAAGTAGAATAGCAAGGCGATTTTGCTCTAATCCCACGGCGACACGGCGAGGATTGGACAACATCGAGTGGTCAACTAACGCTTGTATCTCCACCAGCAAAGGTCTTGTACCTTCCCACACAACCATAACAGAGCTGCCTGATGTGATTTCATCGCCTCGACTTAAAAAGATAGCTGAGGGATTGCTCACTTCTCGTAATCCCTGCTCTGTCATCGCAAACACACCTAACTCATTAACAGCACCAAAACGGTTTTTATGGCTGCGTAAAGTACGAAAACGAGAGTCCGTTTCACCATCCAACATAACAGAACAGTCAATGCAGTGTTCTAATACTTTCGGTCCTGCCAATGTGCCATCTTTTGTCACATGACCCACCATAATAATGGCAACATCATTGGTTTTAGCAAAACGCGTTAAATAAGCCGCGGTTTCTCGCACTTGAGCAACACTACCCGGTGAAGATTGAATATCTGCCATATGCATCACTTGAATAGAGTCAATCACCATTAATTTAGGCTGTTCTTGTGAGGCAATTAAACAAATTTGTTCGATACTGGTTTCTGACAACATATTAAGTTCTGCTGTCGGTAAACCTAATCGATGTGCACGCATAGCAACCTGCTGAAGTGACTCTTCACCAGTCACATAAAGTGTTTTCATTTGTGTCGCTAAAAGACACATGGTTTGCAGTAATAAGGTACTTTTACCCGCACCAGGGTTACCCCCAATTAAGATGGCACTTCCTGGTACAACACCGCCCCCTAAAACACGGTCAAATTCTTTAAATCCTGTTGAAAATCGAGGTAATGCTTCAAGGCTAATTTCAGATAATTTTTGTACTCGGCTAACACCTTTAGCATCACCGGCAAAGCCACTAAAGCGCTCATTACGGGAGGAAGGGGTGGCCGCAAGACGAATTTCTGTAATTGTATTCCATGCATGACAAGCCGAGCATTGCCCTTGCCAACGAGGATAATCTGCACCACATTCATTACATACAAAGGCTCTTTTTGCTGCTTTTGCCACACTTCTCTCCCTACGATAACAATTCTAAAAAACGCTTTTAGCGTTCTTCGTGTTTTAAACCACCACTTAAAATACACATCACGCCCATTAAATCAGCATGACGGATAGCGACTTTTGCCTGAGCATACACTTTGGGTTTTGCATGATAGGCAATACCCAATCCTGCTTTTCTCAACATTTTAAGATCGTTTGCGCCATCACCGATGGCAATGGTTTGCTCCATTGGGATCTCTAAATCTTTAGCTAAACGCGCAAGCACTTGAGCTTTATATTTCGCATCAACAATGGTGCCTTTTACTTTTCCTGTCAGCTTGCCATCTTTAATTTCAAGGTGATTAGCAATCGCCGCCACTAAGCGTAATTTTTGTTTTAAATTGTCTGCAAAATAAGTAAAACCGCCAGATGCGATAGCAATATGCCAATCCATTGCTTGAAGTTTACGTACCAGACTCGTTAATCCTGGCATAAGCGGTAAATCATCCATCACTTTTTGCAAAATAGAAGCATCGGCTCCTTTAAGCTCAGCAACACGGAGTTTTAAACTTTCACTAAAATCCATTTCACCTTGCATAGCGCGTTCTGTTATTGCCGCAACTTTATCACCCACTCCCGCAAGTTTGGCGATTTCATCAATACACTCAATTTGAATAGCCGTTGAGTCCATATCCATCACTAAAAGGCCTGGAGAACGCAAGCGAGGAATTTCACCTAGTGGAACGACATCTAGGCCACATTCATCAGATAAACGGCGAATTCTACGGGTTAAGCTTCCTGCAATACGCACAACTTGGTAATCATCAATACGCCATGAAGAAACCACCACAATTGCCACGCCTAATTTATGTTGGAACTCACTTATTCTTTTCTTATCAAGTTCGCGACCATAAAGTAACCATCCGCTATCGCCAGCACGATAATCCAGTGGCATCACCTCTTCACCACTAAGTGATAATGGCAGACCTGGCCATTTACGGATTTCATCCGGTAAATAGCAATAGGTCAGACTATTTGACATACTTATTCTCCTGTTTTCCCCTGTCTGAACAAAATAATCGTTATTCAGCCTATTCTATCTCTGGCTCATCTGGCAACATGCATATACTTGCTTACGCAAAAGGATGAACATGCTTAAAGACAAACTAAAATTCAAACTACAAAAAACGGCGATTATACTGATTTGTATCGCACTATTGGCATTTCTTATGCAGGGCGCGTCTTATTTTAGCCGTGCTAATCAGCATGCCCGTATTACCCAGTTTGAAGAGCTTGCAAAAACGCTGGCAGAACAAGTTGCGTTCTCTTTATCCACTTATCTGGATGACAGTAGCAAAGATAACGTAAATCCCCTCATTATGGCTAATTTAAATCATCTAACTCACAATAGTCGGGTGCTTGATGCCAGTCTTTATTTAGAAGATGGTACACAAATAGCGCATAGTGGTGAAAATGTCACTGTTAAAGAGCGATTAGCACTAGAAGGGCAAAAAAGTGGCGGTTCTTTTAATCACCAGCTTGTTGTTCCCGTACCGGGTAAAGATAAACCGAAGGGTTTTTTAAGGCTAACATTAGATACTCACCAGTTGGTCACTGAATCAAGCCAAGTCGATAACACAACAAATTTATTACGTGTGATGCTGTTAGTTGCGCTCGCCATTGGCTTTTTACTTTCACATAACTTGCTTCAGTTAACACCAGTGCATTGGCAACAATCGCCTTATTTATTAACGGCAAATTTACCGCCTCGTACTGAAAAAGAAGAAGATCAAGAAAGCGAAGATCAAAATAATGAAGGAAATGAATCAAAAGAGAGTGTCAGAGAAGAAAATAATGACACTGATAATAAAATAGATAAAACATAAATTCTTACTCTTTTAACAAACTACTCAGTGAGTTTAGTGGATCATTAACTGAACTCACTTTTTTATATCTAATTAGCCATAAGTCAAATTAGATATATCTAATTTATACGTATTTTCGTGCTATTTCCTTAATCTTTAAAGGGGTTTTGTTTAAAGTCACGGTAAATTCTGACTAAGTCATTAACCTGAAAAATAAGTTTTAAATCTTTTTCTGGCTCTTTGAGTACTGAGGTGGTTATGACTGAACAATCCGTTATCGAACGCTGTCAACAAATCGTAGAAAATTCAACTCTTTCTCCTGAACAAAAACGCCATTTTCTCGCGTTAGAAGCTGAGAATATGCTGCCTTATCCATCACTTTCTATGGATGCCGCAAAAGCGCTTGATGAACGGGTTATTTGCGATATGTATGAAGGTCATGCCCCTTACAAACCGCGCTATGTCTTACCGGATTATGCGAAGTTTTTAGCACAAGGTTCCCATTATTTAGAATTAGAGCCGGCCCAAGATTTTGATGATGCGCTGAATATGCTCACTATTCTTTATCATCATGTTCCGTCGGTTACCTCTATGCCAGTATATTTAGGTCGTATCGATAAAATTTTACTGCCTTATGTGGGTGAACTTACCGAAGAGCAGCTTTACCCTAAATTAAAACGCTTCTGGCGTTATCTTGATAGAACCCTGCCAGATGCGTTTATGCATGCCAATATTGGGCCTGAAGACTCAATTCTTACCCGATTAATTCTTAAAGTGGATGTTGAACTTCAACAAGTCGCCCCTAATCTCACATTTATCTACGATGCGAATTCAACACCAACAGATCTACTTCACCAAGCCATCACTAATATTTGCCACAGCAGTAAACCCCATATAGCTAATGGTACGTTGCAAGATGCCGTATTCGGCAAAGATGAATATGGAATTGTGAGTTGTTATAACTCTCTGCCTCAAAGTGGCGGTGGTAGCACCTTAGTGCGTATAAACCTCAAAGAGGTTGCACAGCGTAGCCAAAATAGCCTCGATTTTCTTAATAATATATTGCCTTTTTATATGCAAAAACAAATTGAGATCATTGATGCTCGTTGTGAGTTTCTCTATGAAAAATCTCACTTTTTTAACCAAAGTTTTTTAGTGGAAGAGGGTTTAATTTCACCTGATCGTTTTGCACCCATGTTTGGTATTTATGGCATGGCTGAAGCGGTTGCTCTGTTACTTGAAAAAGAAGGTCAACAAGCTGCTTATGGTGATAATGAGTCTGCTAATAAACTCAGTTACATCATCAGTGAAAAGTTAGCACAATTTGTTGCAGATACACCGGTTAAATATGGTTGGAAACATCGGGCAATGCTACATGCACAATCCGGTATTAGTTCAGATATTGGTACTACGCCAGCAACTCGTATTCCTTATGGTAAAGAGCCTGATCCCGTGACACATTTAATGACTGTCGCACCTCACCATCAATTTTATACTTCAGGTATCAGTGATATTTTAACAGTGGATGAAACCATTAAACAAAATCCAGATGCCTTAATGCAGCTCTGCTTAGGTGCATTTGCTTCTGGGCTAAGGGAGTTTACCGCTAACGTAGGTGGTAATGATTTAGTGCGTGTCACGGGTTATATGGTGCGCCTATCCGACTTGAAAAAATACAAAGAAGAAGGCTCTCGCTTAAATACCACTTGGCTGGGTGATGAAGCGACGGCAAACTGTCATATTGCTGAACGCAAACCTCGAGTTATTAGTCATGAACAGCAGATGCGCTTCAATAAATAAAATTCTTCCTTTCTCTTGTGTAGATGGCCCAGGCAATCGTCTGGCCATCTTCTTACAAGGATGTAATTTGCGCTGCAAGAATTGTCACAATCCTTATACGATGGGTATCTGTGACAATTGTGGTGACTGTATTCCAACCTGCCCTCAGCAAGCACTCTCATTACAAAATGGCGTTATTAGCTGGAATAGCGCCAGTTGTGAACAATGCGACACCTGTATTCAGCAATGTCCTCGCCAATCAAGCCCTATGACATTAACCTACACTGTTGATGAGCTTATTGCGATCACACGTAAATATGCAGCATTTATTAATGGTGTAACAGTAAGTGGTGGTGAATCTACATTACAACTTCCTTTTTTAATTGATTATTTTAAAGCAATAAAAGAAGCACCTGATCTGAAGCATCTTACTTGTTTAATCGACAGTAATGGCACTCTTTCACTTAATGGCTGGCAAAAAATCGCCCCGTATATGGATGGTGCTATGATTGATTTAAAAAGTTGGAGTGAAGATACCCATATTTATTTAACAGGAAGAGGTAATCAACGAATTAAAGAGTCAATCAAATGGTTAGCTAATAATAATTTACTTACAGAATTACGTCTTTTATATATTCCAGAAAAAACCGATTATTTAGAGAATATTGAATTACTTTCCCTGTTTATTAATTCATTGGGGGAATCCATTCCAGTGAGAATTAATGCTTTTCATAATCATGGTGTATATGGAGAAGCAGCAGAATGGGCGTCAGCAAAAAAAGAAGATGTAAAATTATTAAAAAAAGAACTTATTAAAAAAGGTATAATTTTAATTAAATCCCCAGAAATATATTCATAATAAAAATAAATAAAATAGAAATAAAATATATATTAATTAATAAAACAACTAAGTTAGTTTTTATTTTAAAATAAAGCACACTTATATTGACAGCTTGAGAAGTTATTATTAATCTCCGATAACCTGCTCCCAACACAAGGCTTTATCTTCAATGAATATAAATAAAACAAAGCTTAAATTATTAATTAGCACTTTATTAGTAATCCCATCATATAATTACGCCAACTATAATTTCAAAATCTCAGAATTAGATCCATCTGCCAAAAAAAACATACCTTTTGACTTTCAAAGTATAGAAAAAGATTATATAAAAACTAATCCTCATACATTACATCTTAATGGTTCCATGGAGGAAAGAACACTACCTAATATACTGAATTCTAAATCTGGAAATACTATTATTATATCCGATGATATATATACAGATAGCAACATAAGTTATAATTCAGGTAATGATTTTACCCCTATAAGAATAAAAGGTATTTCTTTTATTCGTTTTCATTCTCTTTCTGAGAATGGTCGTTATGCTTTTGGGTCAGGAACTCAGAATGAACAAGATATCTTCTTTATATACGATACTATTTTAGAAGAAATGGAAAGGATATCTCATAAAAATATTAACCATCACGGTTATTTTTCTACTCAAGATGGACAATACTTCCTTTATTCTAAAGGTAAAGATGCCTTATTCGATATTAATGATTCATTTATCTATAGTACTCACAATAAAAAAAATATTCCATTAAATGAAATTGAGAGTAATGATATTATCAAACATAAAGAAATAAATCGTTTTATTGCTTATAAAAAAACACTATTAAGTAAAGAAAGAGAATTTGAAAATAAAAATATATTAGGTGCTACTTTTGATGGAAAGTATACTTATGGCATTTTAGCAAGAAAAGAAAATCATGCTCCTGACTACATCAACATCGCCTTTATTTATGATCCTGATAATCATATTTTAAATAAAATATCAACCTCAAAATACGGCTCATCTAGAATAAATTCTGTCTCTAAAAATAATACCTTTATTGGATGGTATGAATCAATGGATCCACAGAAAAATAGGCTTTTCCGTAGAGCTTATTTTTATACTCCATCTGATAATAGAATCACTGATATTAAACCATTACACAATCCATTATCACCACAAGACTTTGAAGTTAATTCTGAAGCTACAGGTATTTCTGATGACGGTAATAGTATTGTAGGTTGGTCTGAATATGAAAGAAAAAGACCATCATATAATAAAAATATCGCTAATTCATATTATTTAAGGCAAGCCTTTATCTATTTTAAAAATGATAATAAAACCTACCCTCTTCAACACCTAGCACAAGGTGATGAATCTGAAGCTCTCTCTATCACAAGTGATGGGAACATTATTTATGGCGTTGCTGATGATCAAAATAATAAATGGAAATCTGTTGCATGGAAAGTTTCAACGCGAAACAAAGACTCATTAGAGAAAAGAATTGAGGAAAAATATCGAGAAAACATCAAAGAAATTTACTCTAGTAATGATATTTTATTGATAGAAAATATTATTAAAAAATCAAAAGAAACTATTGACCTACTTAATAACAATCTTTCCTCATCAATAAGTAACTTAGAAAAACAGAAAAAAGAGAGAGAAAAAAACATTCAAGAAATCATAAGCAAAATACAAGAAAATCAGCGAAAAATAGATCTTATTGAAACTTCATATGAAGATCATGTTATTTTAAATGATCAGAATGAACAATATGAAGAAGATAAAAAAAATCATCTGAAAGCATTGAGTGACATCAATATTCAATTGAGTTCATTGAATAATTCTGAAGATTTTTTAAATTTGACAAATTTAAATGAAATACATCATGAAGCACAAAATAGATTAATAGAATTAAAAAATGCTCATACTAAGGAAAAGCAAGCGGAGAAAGCCAAAGCCGAACAAGACCGCTTAGCCAAAGAGCAAGCTGATAAAATTCAAACGGATAAAGACCGCTTAGCCAAAGAGCAAGCTGATAAAATTCAAGCGGATAAAGACCGCTTAGCCAAAGAGCAAGCTGATAAAATTCAAGCGGATAAAGACCGCTT